>JANMSV010000211.1:0-69204 GCA_031389685.1 Betaproteobacteria bacterium | reverse complement strand
GTGTCGTCCAGCGTACTCGGGATCACCATCTCCACGATCGGCGAGCGCGCCATCCCCTGGGCGCGCGCGTCGAGATAGGCACGGTCCATGTAGCCAAGCGAGGGCGCCATGATGATCCCCGAGGCGTGGTGCGGCCCTGGTTCCGGCAGGCTGGCGAAGCGCGGCAGTGCGGACAGCGCAACATTCATGCGAAAACTCGCCGAGCCGCACTTGTAGCGCCGCATGCGCTCGCGGAACTCGGGTTCCAGCTGCGCGGGATCGACCAGCTTGAGGAACAGCAGTTTCGGGTTGACGTTGGCGACGATCGCACGCCCAGCGATCTCCTTGCCGTCGGCAAGGACCACGGCGCCGGGCCGCACCTGCGCCACCGGCGCATCGCATTGGATCTCGACTCCCATCCTCCGGGCCTCGGCGGCAAGCGCTTCGCTGATCGCGCCCATGCCGCCGATGGCGTGGCCCCAGGCGCCGCGCTTGCCGTTGACCTCGCCAAAGCAGTGGTGCAGCAGCACGTAGGCCGTCCCCGGATGGTAGGGGCTCGCATAGTTGCCCACCACGGCGTCGAAGCCGAACACCGCTTTGACGGGATCCGATTCGAACCAGTCCTCCAGCCAATCGGCCGCGCTGCGCGTGAACAGGCCCAGCAGGTCCCGGCGCGACTCCATGTCGAGACCCTTCAATCTCCGGCCGACCTGGAATGCCGCCAGCGCGTCGCGCACACCGCCACCGACATTTGGCGGCGTCTCCAGCGCAAGCGCGCGCAATACGTCGGCCACGCGCTCGAGCTTCGCCCAGTAGGAGGGCAGGCGTTCGGCGTCGCGCGCGGAAAACTTTGCGAACTCGCGCTGCGTCGCCTCGAGCCCACCGCCCACCTTCAGGTAGCCGTTCGCGAGCGGCAGGAAGTTGGCGAGCGGCCGCTCGACGATGCGCAGGCCGTGATCGGCGAGCCGCAGGTCGCGGATCACCTTCGCCTGCAACAGGCTCACCGTGTAGGCGGCGACCGAATTGCGAAATCCCGGATGGAACTCCTCGGTGACCGCAGCGCCGCCGACGCGCGGCCTGCGCTCCAGCACCTTGACCTTGAGGCCGCCGCGCGCCAGGTAGCAGGCACAGGTGAGGCCGTTGTGCCCGGCGCCGACGATCACTGCGTCGTAGCGGCTCACTCCACCGTAACCGACTTCGCCAGGTTCCTCGGTTTGTCCACGTCGGTGCCGCGCGCCAGCGCGGTGTGATTGGCAAGGAGCTGCAGCGGCACCACGTGCAGGATCGGCGAGAGCAGCCCGTAGTGCTCCGGCAGCCGGATCACGTGCATGCCCTCCGTCGCTGAGATGCGCGTGTCGGTGTCGGCGAGCACGTAGAGTTCCCCGCCGCGCGCACGCACTTCCTGCATGTTGGACTTGACCTTCTCCAGCAGCGCGTCGTTCGGCGCCACGGTCACCACCGGCATCTCCCGCGTGACCAGGGCCAGCGGCCCGTGCTTCAGCTCGCCCGCCGGATAGGCTTCGGCGTGGATGTAGGAGATCTCCTTCAGCTTCAGCGCGCCTTCCAGTGCGATCGGGTAATGCAGGCCGCGACCGAGGAACAGCGCGTGCTCCTTTTTCGCAAAGCGCTCGGCCCAGGCGATCACCTGGGGTTCAAGGGCCAGCGCCGCCGCGAGCGCCTTGGGAAGTTGGCGCAGGCGCGTGAGGTGATGCGCCTCAGCGCGCGCCGGCAGGCGCTTGCGCAGCTTGGCCAGCACCAGCGCCAGCAGGAACAGCGCGGTCAGCTGCGTGGTGAACGCCTTGGTCGAGGCAACGCCGATTTCAATCCCGGCGTGCGTCAGGAACCGCAGCCGTGTTTCGCGCATCATGGCGCTGGTGGCGACGTTGCAGATCGCGAGCGTGCGTTTCTGGCCGAGCTTGCGCGCGTGCCGCAGAGCGGCGAGCGTGTCGGCGGTCTCCCCAGACTGTGACACCACCACCACCAGCGTGGCCGGATCGGGGACGCTATCGCGGTAGCGATACTCGCTTGCGATCTCGACTTGCGTGCGCAGGCGCGCAAGCGATTCGATCCAGTATTTCGCCGTAAGCCCCGAGTAATAGCTGGTGCCGCAGGCGAGGATCAGCACGCTCTTCGCGCCCTGCAGCGTGCGCAGCGCATCCTTTCCGAACAGCGCTGGGGTCACCGCCTGCACCCCTTCGAGCGTGTCGGCGACCGCGCTCGGCTGCTCGAAGATCTCCTTTTGCATGTAGTGCCGGTAGGGCCCCAGCTCGACCGTGCCGCTGCCGGCCTTCACCACGCGCACCTCGCGCCTCGCCTCCTTGTCGGCGGCGTCCCTCACGCGAAAGCCGTCAAGGTCGATTTCCGCCACGTCGCCTTCCTTAAGATAGGCGATGCGCTCGGTCGTGCCGGCGAGCGCGAGCGCGTCGGAAGCGAGAAACATTTCCTGGGCGCCGACGCCCACCACCAGCGGACTGCCGGCTCGCGCGCCGACCACGCGATGCGGCTGGCTCTTCGCGATCACCGCGATGGCGTAGGCGCCGGAGAGCCGCTTCACCGCGCGCCGCACCGCCTGGAACAGGTCGCCGGCGTAGTGGCTGTGTACCAGGTGCGCGATGACTTCGGTATCCGTCTGACTGTCGAAGGCATAGCCTGCCGCCTTCAGCTCGCTGCGCAGTTCCTCATAATTCTCGATGATGCCGTTGTGCACCACCGCGATCTCGTCGCGCGACACCATCGGGTGGGCGTTGTGGGTCAACGGCGCACCGTGCGTCGCCCAGCGCGTATGCGAGATCCCGGTCTCGGCGGTCAGCTTCTGTCTCGACACCTGCCCGGCCAGGTCGGCCACCCGCGCCACGCTGCGCACGCGCTCCAGACGGCCTTTACCCAGCGCAGCGATGCCGCAGGAATCGTAGCCGCGATACTCGAGGCGCCGCAGGCCCTCGACCAGCACCGGCACGATGTCGCGCTGCGCCACGGCGCCAACAATTCCGCACATGGTCTATTTCTTCCGCAGTTTCCAGTTGGGCAGCGAAACCTGCCTGGCGCGCGCCACGGTGAGCTGCCCGGGCGGCGTGTTCTTGCTGATCGTCGAGCCGGCGCCGATATAGGAGCCTTTGGCGATCATGACCGGGGCGACCAGCGTGGCGTCCGAGCCGATGAAGCATTCGTCTTCGATCACGGTGCGGTGCTTGGCCACGCCGTCGTAATTGCAGGTGATGGTGCCGGCGCCGATGTTGACCCGTTCGCCCACTTCCGCGTCGCCAATGTAGGACAGGTGGTTCGCCTTCGAGCCGGCGCCAATGCGGCTGGCTTTCAACTCGACGAAGTTGCCGATACGCACTTCATCGCCAAGCGATACGCCGGGCCGCATACGCGCGAATGGTCCAATTCTGCAGCGCCTGCCGATATTCGCGGCATCAAGCAGCGAGTGTGCAAAAATCTCTGTGTCTGCGCCCACTACAACGTCACGCAGCACACAATTCGGCCCGACGCGCACGCGGTCGCCGAGCTGCACCCTGCCTTCGAACACGCAATTCACGTCGATGGTGACGTCGCGCCCGCAAGTCAGCTCGCCACGCACATCCACGCGCCACAGGTCGGCGAGCGTGACGCCCGCTTCGAGCAACCTTTTCGCCTGCGCATTCTGGAACGCACGCTCGAGCAGTGCGAGCTCATGCCGCGAATTGACCCCGGCCACTTCCCAGGGGTCCAGTGCCTTCACCGTCGCGACATTGACGCGCTCCTTGACCGCGATGCCGATGAGGTCGGTCAGGTAATACTCTTTCTGGGCGTTCGCCGGCTTCACCTTCGCCAGCCACGCCGCGAGGCGCTGCGCCGGCGCGGCGAGGAAGCCCGCGTACCACTCGCGGACGCGCAGCTCCTTCGCGCTTGCATCCTTGTGCTCGACGACGCGGCGCACGCGCTTGCGCGCATCGCGCAGCACGCGGCCGTAGCCGGTCGCGTCGGTGAGATCCGAGGTGCAGATGGCAAGCCCCTTCTTCGACGCTGCCACCAAACGGGCGAGCGTTTCGGCGCGCAGCAAAGGCACGTCGCCGTTGAGCACCAGCACCTGCGCGCCGCGCGCCACCTTCGGCAGCGCCTGCGACAGCGCGTGGCCGGTGCCGAGCTGCTGCGCCTGCTCGACCCATTCCACGCCCGCGCCCGCAAAGGCGGCCCGCACTGCGGCGGCACCGTGGCCGTGCACCACGAGAATCCGTTCCGGTTCGAGGGCGCGCGCGGCTTCGAGCACGTGCGCGAGCAGCGGCCGGCCCGCCAGAGGATGCAGGACCTTCGGCAGCGCCGAATGCATGCGCTTGCCCTCCCCGGCTGCAAGCACGACCACCGCGAGGCTCATGGCGCCGGATTCTAGCACCCGGATTCTGGCGAACTCCTTGAAAGATCATGGAAAACCGCTTTAAATAGGCGGGTGAACGACGAGTACATCGAGATCAGCTTCAGGCTGGTGGCCGCGCTTGCCGCGGGCGGCATCATCGGCCTGGAACGCAGCTATCGCGGCCGCGCAGCCGGATTCCGCACCCACGCACTGGTGTGCCTCGCCTCCAGCCTGCTGATGCTGGTGACGGTGTACGAGAGCCAGTGGTTCACGTCGCACGGCGGCTCGCGCGTGGTGGTGGACCCCACGCGCATGGCGCAGGGCATCATGACCGGCATCGGCTTTCTCGGCGCCGGCGTGATCGTCAAGGAAGGCCTGTCGGTACGCGGCCTGACCACGGCCGCGTCGATCTGGGTGACGGCGGCGATCGGTATCCTCACCGGGATCGGCTTTTATTTCGCGGCCGGCATCGGTGCAGTGCTGACGCTCGGCACCCTGTCGGTGTTCCGCTGGATCGAAAGCAAGATTCCGACGGAGTTTTACGCCAACTTCTCCGTGCGTTTCGCTCGCGAAATCGTGATGCCGGAACCCGAGCTGCGCCAGCTCGTGTCGCAGCACGGATTCTCCGTCTACAACCTGAACTACCGGCTGGTGACCGAGGGCAGCCATTTCGAGTACCGCATGGTGCTGCGCGCAGTTGGCGCCGACGGCGTGCGCACCCTGTCGGACGCGCTGAAGGGCAATCGCTCGGTGATCGAATACCGCATCGCCCCGGCCAGCGATTAGCCGGCACTAGCGCGGCAGTTCGGACACTCCCATCAGGAATTCGTCCACCGCGCGTGCAGCCTGCCGTCCCTCGCGGATTGCCCAGACCACCAGCGACTGGCCGCGGCGCATGTCGCCGGCCGTGAACACCTTGGGCGCGCTGGTCGCGTAGCAGCCCGTGCCGTCGGTCGTGGCTTTGGCGTTGCCGCGCGCGTCCTTCTCCACACCGAACTCCGCGAGCAGCGACTGCACCGGCGAGACGAAGCCCATCGCGAGGAGCACGAGGTCGGCCGGGATCGTGAACCCGGAGCCAGGCACCTCGACCGGCTTGCCGTCCTGCCACTCCAGGCGCACCGCTTCGAGCGCCTTGACCTTGCCGTTCTCGCCGATGAAGCGCTTGCTCGCCACCGACCAGTCGCGGGCAACGCCTTCCTCATGCGAGGAGGAGGTGCGCAGCCGGGTCGGCCAGTACGGCCACACCGGATTGCGCTCGACGTCCGGCGGCATCGGCAGCAGCTCGAAATTGGTCACCGAAGCCGCGCCGTGGCGGTTCGAAGTGCCGACGCAGTCGGACCCGGTATCGCCGCCACCGATGATCACGACGTGCTTGCCGCTCGCCCACAGATCCTTCACGTTCTTGTCACCAGCGACGCGCTTGTTCTGCAGCGGCAGGAATTCCATGGCGAAGTGGATGCCGTCGAGCTCGCGCCCCGGAATCGGCAGATCGCGCGACTGCTCGGCGCCCCCGGACAGCACCACCGCGTCGAACTCGGCGTGCAGTCTCTCCGGGGCGAGCATCTCGGTGGCGTCGTTGGGGACACCTCTGCCCGGGGGCTCCTTGCCGATGCACACGCTGGTACGGAATTCGACGCCTTCGGCGCGCATCTGTTCCAGGCGGCGGTCGATCACGCTCTTGTCGAGCTTGAAATCGGGTATGCCGTAACGCAGCAGGCCACCGATGCGGTCGCTCTTCTCGTAGAGCGTGACCACGTGCCCGGCTCGCGCCAGCTGCTGCGCGCAGGCAAGTCCTGCCGGGCCCGAGCCCACGACCGCGACCTTCTTTCCGGTCTTGTGCTGCGCAGGCTGCGGCTTCACCCAGCCCTCCTGCCAGGCTTTGTCGATGATCGCGTGCTCGATCGACTTGATTCCGACCGGGTCCTCGTTGATGCGCAGCACGCAAGCTTCCTCGCAAGGCGCGGGGCAGATGCGTCCGGTGAACTCGGGGAAGTTGTTAGTCGAGTGCAGCGTCTCGATCGCGCTCTTCCAGTCGCCGCGATAAACCAGGTCGTTCCAGTCCGGAATGATGTTGTTGACCGGGCAGCCTGACATGCAGAACGGGATGCCGCAGTCCATGCAGCGCGCGCCCTGGACCTTCGCATCCTCGTCGGGGAGACGCAGGTAGACCTCGCGGTAGTGCTGCTTGCGCGCCTGCGGCGCCTCGTGGGGCTCCTCCAGGCGCTCGTATTCCATGAAGCCGGTGATTTTGCCCATCGGACCTAGGCCGCGAGACGGCGCTGCTTGGCGGCGAGCTCGCCCAAGGCGCGCCGGTATTCGTGCGGGAACACCTTCACGAATTTCGGCCGGACCTCGCTCCAGCGCTCGAGGATCCGCTTCGCCTGCGTGCTGCCGGTATAGCGGACGTGGCGCTCGATGAGTCGCTTGACGATCGCCTCGTCGGCGGTACCCTTGTGCCAGAGCTCGCGCGCCAGCTTCACCTCCTGCTCGTGCTCCGGGGCGAGGCGCTCGAGCGCCACCATCGCGGTGTTGCAGTGCTTGGCGAAGCTGCCGTCCTCATCGAGCACGTAGGCGATGCCGCCCGACATGCCGGCGCCAAAATTGCGCCCGGTGGTGCCCAGCACCACCACGCTGCCGCCGGTCATGTATTCGCAGGCGTGATCGCCGACGCCTTCCACCACCGCCTGCGCGCCAGAATTGCGCACCGCGAAGCGCTCGCCGGCGACGCCGCGGAAATACGCTTCGCCCTCGATCGCGCCGTACAGCACGACGTTGCCGGTGATGATGTTCTCGGTCGGCTCGCCGCGGAACTTGGGCGAGGGTTGCACGGATATTCGTCCGCCGGAGAGCCCCTTGCCGCAGTAGTCGTTGGTGTCGCCGATGAGATCGAGCCACACGCCGCGCGCCAGGAACGCGCCGAAGCTCTGCCCGGCGGACCCGGCGAAGCGCAGGTGGATCGTCTCGTCGGGCAGGCCTTCGTGCCCGTAGCGCTTGGCGATGCGGCCCGAGAGCATGGTCCCTACTGTGCGGTGGATATTGCGGATCGGCATCTCGATCGTCACCTTCTCGCCGCGTTCTAGCGCGGGCCGCGCGAGCTCGATCAGGCGGTTGTCGAGCGCCTTCTCCAGGCCGTGGCTCTGCGTCTCGCAATGGAAGCGCGCGACCTCGGCGGGCATCTGCGGCATGTAGAAGACCTTCGAGAAATCGAGTCCTTTCGCCTTCCAGTGCGTGATTCCTTTTTGCGTGTCGAGCAAATCGGCGCGGCCGATGAGGTCGGTGAACTTGCGCACGCCGAGCTTTGCCATCAGCTCGCGCGCCTCTTCGGCGACGAAAAAGAAGAAGTTCACCACCTGCTCGGGTTTGCCCTCGAATTTCTTTCTCAGCACCGGATCCTGCGTTGCAATGCCAACCGGGCAGGTATTGAGGTGGCACTTGCGCATCATGATGCAGCCCTCGACGACGAGCGGCGCGGTGGAGAAGCCGAACTCGTCCGCCCCGAGCAGCGCACCGACCACCACGTCGCGGCCGGTCTTCAGCTGGCCGTCGACCTGCACCGCGATCCTGCCGCGCAGGCGGTTCAGCACCAGCGTCTGCTGCGTCTCCGCGAGCCCGAGCTCCCAGGGCGTCCCGGCGTGCATGATGGAGGACCAAGGCGAAGCGCCGGTGCCACCGTCGTGGCCGGCGATGGTCACGTGGTCCGACTTGGCTTTCGACACCCCCGCGGCGACGGTGCCGACGCCGACCTCGGACACCAGCTTGACGCTGACCGCGGCCTCGGGGTTCGCGTTCTTGAGGTCGTGGATCAACTGCGCAATGTCCTCGATTGAGTAGATGTCATGGTGCGGCGGCGGGGAAATGAGCTCGACGCCGGGAGTCGCATAGCGGATCTCCGCGATGTACTCCGATACCTTGCGCCCGGGCAGCTGGCCGCCCTCGCCGGGCTTGGCCCCCTGCGCGATCTTGATCTGCATCATCTCGGCGGACGCCAGGTACTCGGCGGTGACGCCGAAGCGGCCGGAGGCGACCTGCTTGATCTTGGACTTAAGCGAGTCACCCTCTTGGAGGGGAACGTCGACCTCGACGCGCTCGCGGCCCAGGCGTGACATCAGCGTCTCGCCCGCTGCGACTCTCGCGTAGCGCTTGCGGTCCTCGCCGCCCTCGCCGGTATTGGATTTTCCGCCGATCCGATTCATCGCGATCGCGAGCACCGTGTGCGCCTCGGTCGAAATCGAGCCGAGCGACATGGCGCCGGTCGAGAAGCGCTTGACGATCTCGGCGGCAGGCTCGACTTCCTCGATCGGCACCGGCTTGCGCTCGCCGAATCTGAACTCGAACAGCCCACGCAACGTCAAGTGGCGCTTCGACTGGTCGTTGATCAGCGCCGCGTACTCCCGGTAGGTCGAGTAGGAATTCTGGCGCGTCGAGTGCTGCAGCTTCGCGATCGCGTCCGGCGTCCAGGTGTGCTCCTCGCCGCGTACGCGCCAGGCGTATTCACCGCCGGCGTCGAGCATCGATTTCAGCACCGGGTCCTTCTCGCCGAAAGCGGCCTGGTGGGCGCGGATCGCCTCTTCGGCCACCTCCAGCACGCCGATGCCCTCGACGGCCGTAGCGGTGCCGGTGAAGTACTTTTCCACCAGCGAGCGCGCGAGCCCGACCGCCTCGAAGATCTGCGCGCCGGTGTAGGACATGTACGTGGAGATGCCCATCTTGGACATCACCTTCTTCAAGCCCTTGCCGACCGCCTTGACGTAGTTTTTGATCGCCTTGGAACCCGCCGCGTGATCCGCCGGATGCAGCGCCAGCAGCGTTTCGAGCGCGAGGTAGGGATGCACGGCTTCCGCCCCGTAGCCACCCAGCAGCGCGAAGTGGTGCACTTCGCGCGCCGAGCCCGTCTCCACCACCAAACCGGTGCTCGTGCGCAGCCCCTTGTTCACCAGGTGCTGGTGGATCGCGGAGAGCGCGAGCAGCGCCGGGATCGCCACCCGCTCGCGGTCCACCAGGCGATCGGACACGATCACGATGGAATAGCCCGAGCGCACTGCGTCCTCGGCCTGCGCGCAAAGCGAGGCGAGCCGCGCCTCGATCGCCTCCTTGCCCCAGGCGGCGGGGTAGGTGATGTCGAGCTCGAGCGAGCGGAACTTGCCGCCCGTGTAGCGCTCGATGTAGCGGATCTTCTCCATCTCGTAGAAGTCGAGCACCGGCTGGCCCATTTCCAGACGCAGCGGCGGGTTCATCTCGTCGATACCGAGCAGGTTCGGCTTCGGTCCGATGAAGCTGACGAGCGAAGTCACCAGTTCCTCGCGGATCGGATCGATCGCGGGGTTCGTCACCTGCGCGAAGAGCTGCTGAAAATAGTGGTACAGCGTCTTGTTCTTACTCGAAAGCACCGCCAGCGAAGCGTCGTTGCCCATCGAGCCGACGGCCTCCTCGCCCGCCTGCGCCATGGGCAGCAGCTGGAACTTGAGGTCTTCCTGCGTGTAAGCGAAGGCCTGCTGCCGGTCGAGCAGTGCCACCGGCGACTTGAGTGGCGTCGTTTTCTCGGACTCGACCTCGTCGAGCTTGACGCGGATGCGCTCGATCCACTCGGCATAGGGCTTCGCAGCGGCGAGGGTGTCCTTCAGTTCCTTGTCGTCGACGATGCGGCCTCTTTCGAGATCGACCAGGAACATCTTGCCCGGTTGCAGGCGCCACTTCTTGATGATCCGCTCCTCGGGGACCGGCAGGCAGCCGCATTCCGAGCCCATGATCACCAGATCGTCATCGGTGACGATGTAGCGCGAAGGCCGCAGGCCGTTCCTGTCGAGCGTAGCGCCGATCTGGCGGCCATCGGTGAAGGCGATCGAGGCCGGGCCGTCCCAGGGTTCCATCATCGCCGCGTGGTACTCGTAGAACGCGCGCCGGCTCGGATCCATCAGCGTGTGGTTCTCCCACGCTTCCGGGATCATCATCATCATGGCATGGGCGACCGAGTAGCCGCCCATCACCAGCAGCTCCAGTGCGTTGTCGAACGACGCCGAGTCGGACTGGCCGTCGTAAATGAGCGGCCAGATCTTGTCCAGATCCTTGCCGAGGATCGGGCTCGAGATCGCGCCCTGGCGCGCGCGGATCCAGTTGACGTTGCCGCGCACCGTATTGATCTCGCCGTTATGGCAAATCATGCGAAACGGGTGCGCGAGGTCCCACGACGGGAAGGTGTTGGTCGAGAAGCGTTGGTGCACCAGCGCGAACGCAGACTCGACGCGCGGATCCTGCAGGTCGAGGTAGTACTGCCCGACCTGATAGGCCATCAGCATGCCCTTGTAGCAGATCGTGCGCGCCGACATGGTCGGCACGTAGAACTCCCTGCCGTGCTCGAGCCGTAGCGCCTGGATCGCATGCCCGGCGCTCTTGCGGATGATGTAGAGCTTGCGCTCGAGCGCATCGGTGACCATGACGCCTGCGCCGCGGCCGACCAGTACCTGCCGGATCACGGGTTCCAGGCGCTGCGCCGGTTCGGCGAGATCGGAATTGTCCACCGGCACGTCGCGCCAGCCGAGCAGCACCTGGCCTTCGTCCTTGATCGCGCGCTCGATCTCGTACTCGCAGGCGAGGCGGCTCGCGGGATCGCGCGGCAGGAACACCATGCCGACGCCATACTGGCCGAGCGGCGGCAGCTTCACCCCGTTGCGCGCCATGTCCTCCCGCAGCAGCCGGTCCGGGATCTGAATCAGGATACCCGCGCCGTCAGAGAGTTTCGGATCCCAGCCCACTGCGCCGCGGTGCGTCAGGTTCCTGAGCACCGTGAGGCCCTGCTCGATGATGGAATGCGACTTCCTGCCCTTGATGTGCGCGACGAAGCCGACGCCGCAGGCGTCGTGCTCGTTCCTCGGGTCGTAGAGGCCTTGTGGCGCTGGGGCGATATTCGGGTCCACCGGTAACCCTTTGATCATATTAAAATATTCCAAAAATTTTCCGCCCTGCACAAAAATGGCGGACGAGCTTTGGAATATACCTTCAGAGCCTTGCGGCAACAAGAGTTTCTGGGCCTGACGGAGTTACTGCGCTGCGGCAGCCGCGGTGCCGATGGTGCCGGCCAAGATCGACGCGCGCACGTCGCGCTCGTCGATGTCGGCGCACAGCAAGGCGCGCCCGACGGCCTCGAGCAGCACATAACGGATGCGCCCGGCGGCCGCCTTCTTGTCCCCGGCCATCAATTCCAGGTAGCGCTCCGGCGCGAGCGCGGGCCCCGCGACGGGAAGTCCGGCACGCTGAAGCAAGTGGCGTACGCGCAGCGCCTCGGCTGCCGGCAGCCGCCCGGCACGTACGGAAAGCTCGCTCGCCATCACCATGCCGGCCGCCACTGCTTCGCCATGCAGCCACGCGCCATAGCCGGACCCGGCCTCGATGGCATGGCCAAATGTATGGCCGAAGTTGAGCAGTGCGCGCGTTCCGGCCTCGCGCTCATCGGCCGCCACGGCCGCGGCTTTCAGCTCGCAGGACCGGCGCACCACGTGAATCAGTGCGTCTGCTTCCCGCGCCAACACGCGCTCGACGTTGCTCTCGAGCCACGCGACGAGCTTGGCGTCGAGCGCAAAGCCGTGCTTGATGACCTCGGCGACGCCGGCGCGCAATTCGCGCTCGGGCAGCGTGCCGAGCGCGGCGACGTCGGCGATGACCGCGCGCGGCTGGTGAAAGGCACCGATCATGTTTTTGCCGCGCGCGTGGTTGACCGCCGTCTTGCCACCCACCGCGGAATCGACCTGCGCGAGCAGCGTGGTCGGCACCTGAATGAGGGGGATCCCGCGCTGGTAGATCGCTGCGGCGAATCCTGCGAGGTCCCCGATCACGCCTCCGCCAAGTGCGATGATCACCCCGTCACGGCCCAGCCGCGCGCCGAGCAGGGCGTCGAACACGCGGTCCAGCGCGCCCCAGCTTTTCGCCGCCTCGCCGTCCGCGACCAGCACCTCCAGGGTGTCGAGTGCCCCGGCGCGGCCCAGCGCGGCCTTGACGCGCTCCAGGTAAAGCGGCGCGACCACCGGATTGGTCACCACGGCGACGCGCCCGGCGCCCAGATGCGGGCGGTACAGATCCGCCGCGTCGATCGTGCCGGCGCCGATATGGATCGGGTAGGCGTGCTCGCCCAACTCTACGCGGAGAGTTTCCATTCTTCCCTGAGTTGCGCGAGCAGTTGGCGTGCGAGGCTCTGCACGCTTTGCCGGCCGGTGTCGACAACCATGTCGGCGATCTCGCGGTACAGCGGATCGCGCTCGGCGTAGATCTCCTCCAGCCGCGCCAGCGGATTCGCGGTCGCCAGCAGCGGCCGGTTCTTGTCCTGCCGCACGCGTTCGAACAATGCCGGGGGCTGAGCGCGCAGGTAGATTACCGTCCCGCGGCTCGCGAGGTTGCGCCGGTTGGCCTGCGCCAGTACCGCGCCGCCGCCGGTGGCGAGCACGATGTCCTCCAGCGCCGTGAGCTCTGCGATCGCCGCGGCCTCGCGCGCCCGGAAACCCGCTTCCCCCTCGATCTCGAAGATCACCGGAATCTTGACGCCGCAGCGGCGCTCGAGCTCCTGGTCGGAATCGTGGAAATCGCGCTTTGCCCTGCGCGCGATGATGCGGCCCGCGGTGGTCTTCCCCGCCCCCATCATGCCGATCAGGAACACGTTGCGCGCGCCTCGCATGGGCCTATTGTACGGACGCCGGACAGAAAAACGGCCGGGAGGTCCCGGCCGCATGCCCAAGAAGGAGACCCGGCAAATTTTTTAGCGCACGGTCATGCGCTCGTTGACGATGCGCGGCGTCACGAAGACCAGCAGCTCGGTCTTCTGCGACGAGGTGGAATCGTTGCGGAACAGCCGCCCGACAAACGGCAGGTCGCCGAAGAACGGCACCTTGGTGATGTCCGTGCGCTCGGTCTGTTCGTAGATGCCGCCGATCACCACCGTGCCGCCGTTCTCCACCAGCACCTCGGTCTTGACGTGCTTGGTGCTGATCTGCACGCCGGCCGGCGTGGTGGCGCCAGGCGCATCCTTGTTCACGTCGAGGGTCATGATGATATTCCCGTCGGGCGTGATTTGCGGCTTGACCTTGAGCGCGAGACTCGCCTTGCGGAAGGACACGCTGGTCGCGCCCGAGGACGTCGCCTGCTGGTAGGGAATCTCGGTGCCCTGCTCGATCACCGCTTCGACCTGGTCCGCGGTCAGCACGCGCGGGCTGGAAATGATCTTGCCCTTGCCGTCGGCTTCCAGCGCCGACAGTTCGAGGTTCAGCCAACGCGTGAGCGAACTGTTGAACAGGATGAAGGAGACCTGCCCCGCATTGAACGAGTTCAGGCCCGCCGCCGGGAAATTCGAGTTCAGGCCCGGGCCGTTGATCACCGACGTGCCCGTCACCTGGCCCTGCGCCTGGCCGGTATTGACCAGTTCGGCGCCGATGTTCGGGCCGCGAATGCCGGCGCCCATCCGGCGCCCGGATATCCCGTCTTCGATATACCCCAAGCGCACGCCGAGGTTCTTGCTGAAGGTGTCGCTCGCCTCGACGATGCGCGCCTCGATCATCACCTGGCGCACCGGCACGTCGATCTTGGCCAGCAGCTTCCTTACCTCCTCGAGCCGCGTCGGCGTGTCCTGTACGAACAGGGTATTGGTGCGCGCGTCCACCACCGCGCTGCCGCGCTTGGACAGGATCGGCTGCGTTTTGTCCGACAGCAGCTTCGCCACGTCGGCCGCCTTCTGGTAGCTCATGGCGAAGGCTTCGGTGCGCGTCTGCTCCAGGTCGTTGATCTGCGCCGCCGACTCGAGCGCCAGCTTCTCCCGCGTCGCCAGCTCGTCGCGGGGTGCGATCCAGATCACGTTGCCATTGCGGCGGCTGTCCAGGCCGCGCGTCTGCAGGATGATCTCCAGCGCCTGGTCCCAGGGAACGTCTTTCAGCCGCAGCGTGATGTTGCCCGCCACCGAGTCGCTGGTGATGACGTTGAGGTCGGTGAAATCGGCAATCACGTTGAGAATCGCGCGCACTTCGACGTTCTGGAAATTGAGCGACAGCTTCTCGCCCACGTACTGTCCCTTCTTGGGTGTGGTGTCGGTGATCGGCTTCACTTCCACCACGAACTGGGTGTCGGTCTGGTAGGCGTTGTGGTCCCACTGGCCGCGAGGCTCGATCACCATGCGCACGTTTTCGCCCTGCTGGAAGGCGCTGACGGTCTGCACCGGGGTAGCGAAATCCACCACGTCCAGACGCCGGCGCAGGTTGTCCGGCAGTGCCGTCTTGAGGAAATCGACGATGATGTTCTGCCCCTGCTGGCGGATGTCGATGCCCGTGGTGCTGTCCGAGAGATCCACCACCACCCGGCCTTCGCCCGTACGGCCGCGCCGGAAGTCGATGTCGCGGATCGCGTGCTTCGAGTCGCCGCGGCCTTCGGCGAAGTTGGCGACCTTGTCGCCCGCAGGCGCCGCCGCCGCCGACAAAGTGACCACTACGCTGCGCCCGTCGAGCGCCACCTCGTGCGCCACTGGCCGGCGCAGATTGAGTACCAGCCGCGACTTGTCCGCGGCCTGCACCAGATTCATGGAGCGCAACTCGCCCTGCGCGATATCCTGGCTGTTGCGGCCAAGCGCATTCACGGTGCCTGCAAAATCGAACGCGATGCGCGCCGGATTGGCGACGGTGAAGCTGGGCGGAGCGGTTTTCAGCGGCTCCTTGGTGGTGACGCGAACCACGATTTTGCCGCCCTGCTGCGAGACTTCGAAGGTCTCGATGCTGTTAGTTTGGGCGAGCGCGAGACCGGTGCACGTCAGCCAGAAACCGAGCGCCCGCAAAGCCGCCCGCACGATGTTGGTGGTGTTCATTTCTTTACCTCCTGCAGTTGCAGCGAGCTGGCGCGTTCCACCCACTCCCCGCTGCCTTCCTGGATCAGCTCTTTCATGCTGATCTGCACCTCATCGATGCCGGTGATGACGCCGAAGTTCTGCCCCATGTAATTTCCCTTGCGCACGCGGTACAGGTTTGGTCCGGCCTTGACCAGGCCGTAGGTCTCCCGGCCCTGGGTCAGCGATCCCACCATCTGGATGGACTCCAGCGGGAAGGCCTCGAGGGGCTCTTTCGGGCGGTCGTGGTCCGGCTGCTTGCCGCTTGCCGCCTGCGCCCCGCCGACGCCGGCCGTCGCCACTTCGATGCGCCCGGGACGAAAGGGGTCGACTTCGCTCTCCGCCTGATAGGGCACCGGCTCGTAAGGACGCACCTGCGGCAGCGGATCCACCCGCCCGCGCAGGTCCTTGGTCATGTCGTTCAGCTCCTTTTTCAAGTCGCTGTGCTGCTCGCCGCCGCAGGCGGCGAGGACCGCGGCGCAAGCGAGGACCAGGACGCGTTTCATCACTTTTTGGCTCCCTTGCGTGCTCCCGCGGCCGCCTTGCGCTGCGCCGCCACTTCTTCCTCGTCCAGGTAGCGGAAGGTGCGCGCCGTCACGTCCATCACCAGACTGCCATCCTTGCCGGCATTGATGCCGACGTCGTTCAGCGTGACGATGCGCGATAGCTGACCGACGTCGCTCGCGAACGCGCCCATGTCGTGGTACACGCCCACCACCCGCACGCTGATCGGCAATTCGGCGTAGAACTCACCCACGGTTTCCTGGCCGGCCGGCTTGAACAACTCGAACTGCAGTCCGCGGCCCAGGCCGGCCTGGTTGATATCCACCAGCAACGCATCCATCTGCGACTTGTTCGGCAACTGCTTGAGCAGGGCGCCGAACTGGGTATCGATCTCGCGCAGCTGCTGCTTGTGCAGGTCGAGGTTCACCGCCTGCTTCTTCTTGTTGAGGTAGTCGTCCTTGAAACGCACCTCGGCAACCTTGCCGTTTTCCAGGTCCTCGAGCTGGCCCTTCCAAAGGCCGAAATAGCCGGCCACCGGCAAGGCGACCAAGACGGAGATCAGCACGGCCGCCTTGGGGATCGCGGTCCAGGTACCCGGGTCCCGCCAGTTGGTCGCCTTGAAGTCTTGCGCGATTCGCTTGAAGTCGATCGCCATCGGCTTACCTCTTCTTCGCCGGCGCCTTGGCGGCGTCCTTGGGGGCGTCCGCGAGCTGGGTGCGCTTGAGCTGCAGGGTCATATTGAATTCGGACAGACGCTTTTTATTCACCGTGCTCGCCTTGATCTCGATCAGCTTGGGGCTGGCGAGCCAGGGCGAGGATTCGATATTGCGCATCAGCGTGGACACGCGCGCATTGGATTGGGCATAACCCTGCACGCTGACGCCAAGCCCGCGTTGCGTCAGCGTGCGCAGGTAGACGCCCTCCGGCATCTGCCGCACCATCTGGTCAAGCAGGTGCACGGTCTGCGCACGATCGGCCTGCAGCGTCTCGATGATCTGCTTGCGCGCCAGCAGCGCGGCGATTTCGTCCTTCAGCTTCTTGATCTCGGCGATCTCCTTGTCCAGCTTGGCGATCTCGGTCTTGAGGAAGTCGTTGCGTTCGTCCTGCGTCGCGATCAGGCCGCTGATGTACAGGAAGCCCGCGCCGACGATCACTAAACCAAGCACCGCGGTCAGCCCGCCGAGCACCGCGAAATGCTGGCGGCCGCGCTTGCGCCGCTCCTCGCGGTGCGGCAGCAGGTTGATGCGCACGCTCATGGGTCGAATCTCCGCATGGCCAGGCCGCAGGCCACGATCAACGACGGTGCGTCCACCATGAGTTTCTTGAGCGCCACGCGCGGCGACGCCTGCATCGCGGCAAACGGATTGGCCACCATCGCCGGCACCTGGGTGCGCGTGTGCACCACTTCGTCCATCCCCGGGATCACCGCCGAGCCGCCGGCGAGCTGGATCTGCTCAACGCTGTGGTACTGGGTCGAGGTGAAGAAAAACTGCAGCGCGCGCTGCACTTCCATCGACAGGTTTTCCATGAATGGGCGCAGCACTTCGGCCTCGAAATCGTCCGGCAGGCCCCCGGTACGCTTGGCGTTTTCGGCCTCTTCGATGCTCATCCCGTAGCGCGCGACGATGTCCTGGGTGAGCTGGTTGCCGCCGAACGCCTGCTCGCGCGTGTAGATCGACTGGTCGTTGCGCATCACGCTGACGTTCATGACGTTGGCGCCGACGTCGACGATCGCGACGTTCATGTCCTTGCCCGCATTGGGCAGTTGCTTGATCACCAGGCCGAGCGCCGCCTGCTGGGCGAAAGATTCGATGTCCATCACCGCCGCCTTGAGACCCGCGGATTCCGCCACCGCCACCCGGTCCTCGACCTTTTCCTTGCGCGTCGCGGCGATCATCACTTCCTGCTCGTCCGCCGAGGTGGGCGAGGGTCCGACGACCTGGAAGTCGAGATTCACTTCCTCGAGGGCGAAGGGGATGTACTGATTGGCTTCGGACTCGACCTGGACTTCGAGCTCGTGCTCTCGCAGGCTGGCCGGCACGATGATCTTCTTGGTGATCACGGCCCCGGTGGGAACCGCCATTGCGACGTGCTTGGAGCGCGTGCCCAGGCGCTTGTAGCCGCGCTTGACCGCCTCCACCACCATTTCCAGGTTGCTGATGTTGCCGTCCACCGTCGCATCGCGCGGCAGTGGCTCGATCACGTACCGCTCTACACGATAGGCGCCCCTGCCGGCCTCGACGATCTCGAGCATCTTCACCGACGATGAGCTGATGTCCAGCCCGAACAACGGCGGTGCCTTCGGGCTAAATATATCCAGTTGCATCGTTATTTCCCTTTTTGTATCGGCCCTTAGGCACGATACGTAGAATTTGCGTTAAATGCTAGCAACAACTCCTCCCTGTGTCTAGCGAATCCGTCACCTGGCGGCGGGCTATAATGCCCCCGATTTCCCGCCCGGTCCATCTGCGGCGGCACTAACGTCGCTCCGGCTGTCTAAAACCCTTGATGTGGCTTCGTTTTTTGACGTTTCCGCTGGCCCTGATCGGGGGCCTGATAGCGGCTGCGCTGTGCCTGCTTGGGTTGGTGATTGCCCTCGCCTATCCGAATCTGCCGTCCCTGGACACGCTGACCGACTACCACCCGAAAGTGCCGCTACGCGTGTACACGGCGGAGGGTGTCCTGATCGGGGAGTTCGGCGAGGAGCGCCGCGTGCTGGTGGACATCCAGCAGGTCCCGCCGGCGCTGATCAACGCCATTGTCGCCACGGAGGACGAGCGTTTCTACCAGCACTCCGGCATCGATTACACGGGGGTGGCGCGCGCTGCCTACGCAAACCTGGTGACCGGCGGGCGCCGGCAGGGGGCCAGCACCATCACCATGCAGGTGGCGCGGAACTTCTTTCTGTCTTCCGAGAAAACGCTCACGCGCAAGCTGTATGAAGTGCTGCTCGCCCTGAAGATCGAACACAGCCTCGGCAAGGACCAGATCCTCGGCTTGTACATCAACCAGATCTACCTCGGGCAGCGGGCCTACGGTTTCGCCTCCGCGGCGCAGATTTACTTCGGCAAGCCGCTCGACCAGCTCAATCTGGCCGAGGCGGCAATGCTGGCGGCGCTGCCCAAGGCGCCCTCCAGCTACAACCCGGTTGCCAATCCCCAGCGCGCAAAGCAGCGGCAGCAGTACGTGCTGCGTCGCATGAAGGAGCTGGGTTACATCGGCGACGAAGAGTTCGACCAGGCCCTGAAAACCCCAATCGTCACGCACAAGGTCGCGGAAACCTACGCCGTGCGCGCGGAGTACGTCGCCGAAATGGTGCGCCAGGCAATCTTCGAGCAGTATCCCGAGGACGCCTACAGCCGCGGGTTCCGCGTCTACACCACGATCCGGCAAGCAGACCAGGAAGCGGCCGTCCGGGCATTGCGCAACGGCCTGCTCGAGTACGACCGGCGCCTCGGCTACCGCGGGCCCGAGGGCTTCGTCGAGCTTGCCGCGGATGCCAACGAAGACGATTTCGACGAGGCGCTCGCAGAACGCGATGACGACGACGAGCTGCGCGTCGCTCTGGTGCTGTCGGCCAGCACACGCGAAGTGAAATTGGCGTTGAAGAACGGCGACAACGTCACCATCACGGGGGACGGCCTGCGCTTCGCGGCAGCCTCGCTGCAGCGCGTCGCGCCGCAGCGGCGCATCCGTCGCGGCGCCGTGGTGCGCGTGCAACGCGTCGAGCGCAGCCGCTGGCAGATCGTGCAGTTGCCCGAGACGGAAGGCGCGTTCATCGCGCTCGACCCGGGAGACGGCACAGTGCGCGCGCTGGTCGGCGGGTTCGACTTCAATCGCAACAAGTTCAATCACGTCACCCAGGCGTGGCGCCAGGCCGGATCCGCCTTCAAGCCGTTCATCTACTCGGCGGCGCTGGAGCGCGGCTTCACTGCCGCCACCGTGATCCCCGACGACCCGATCGCCATCGAGGCGGACGTCACCGGCAGCCAGCGCTGGGAGCCGAAGAACTTCGACGGCAAATTCGAAGGGCCGATGCGCCTGCGCACTGCGCTGGTGAAGTCCAAGAACATGGTCTCGATCCGGATCCTGGATGCGATCGGCGCGAAGTATGCGCAGGACTACATCACGCGCTTCGGTTTTGAAGCGGAGCGGCACCCTCCCTACCTGACGATGGCGCTCGGTTCCGGTACGGTGACCCCGTGGCAAATGGCGCGCGCCTATGCCGTGTTCGCCAATGGCGGCTACCTGGTGCAGCCCTACTTCATTCAAAAAATCGTGGACGATCGAGGCAATTCCCTGGGCGTCGCGCGGCCACAGCGCGCCGGCGATGAATCGTTGCGCGTAATCGACTCCCGCAACGCCTTCATCATGGACAGTTTGATGCAGGACGTCGCCCGCGTCGGAACCGCCGCGCGCACCGCGAGCCTCGGCCGCAAGGACGTCGCCGGCAAGACCGGTACCACCAACGAGTTCATCGATGCCTGGTTTGCAGGTTACCTGCCGTCGCTGGTCGGCGTGGCGTGGGTGGGTTACGACCAGCCGCGCACTCTCGGCCGCAACCAGACCGGCGGATTGGTGGCGTTGCCGATCTGGGTCGGCTACATGGAGAAGGCGCAGCAGGCGGTACCCGAGATGCAGCGCATCGTCCCGGACGGCGTGGTCACGGCCGAAACCTTCGACCTCAACCCCGCGGGCTTCGGGGAGTCCAAGAATATCCCCGAGTACTTCTACCGCGAGTTCGTGCCCAAAGACGACGTGCCTCCGTTCAAGCTGCTGCCCACTTTCGTGCCGCCGCCCCTGGACCCGTCAGTGCCGGCATCCGCGCTGTCGCCAGCCCCGGTCTCGGACTAGCCGCCGGGCGCGAGCTTCACCGGCGCGCCGCCCTGCGCGGAAACCAGCCGCGACAGTGCCGCGAACAGCTCGCCGCCGTCACGCGTATCGCGCCACCCGTCATCCGCGTGGCGGAAGTGGAATCCCCCCGATTTTGCCGCCACCCAGATTTCGCGCGCGGCCGTGTGCCGGTTGATCACCATCTTCGAGCCGTCGGCGAACTCCAGCTCCAGCAGGCCGACACCCTTGGCCAGGACGTCGGCGTCCAGCGCTGCGGCGTCGAGCGCGCGCTCCAGCGCCGCCAGCGTGCGGTCGGCAAGCGACTCAAATTCGGCGTCCGTCATGGAATCGTTCCCTGCTAACATGGCCATTTTAGCTGCCTCCGGATGCGCATCATCGTCCTCATCGTCGCCGCGGCGCTGCTGGCCGCGGGCTGCGGGCAGAGGGGCCCGCTTTTTCTTCGTGACAAACCTCCCGCCGGAGTGAAGCCGCCCAAACCCCCGGCCTTGCAGCCCGTCCCTTACCCGGCGGACGCCGACGGCGACGCCGAGAAAAAGTAACTCGCCGTATGGATTTCGCGTACCGCAACGGCGCCTTGTGCGCCGAACAGGTGCCGTTCGAGGATCTCGCGCGTCGCTTCGGCACGCCGTGCTACGTCTACTCGCGATCGGCGATCGAGCGCCATTACGGCGCGTTCGCCCGCGCGCTCGCCGGACGCAGCGCGCTGATCGCGTATTCGGTCAAGGCGAATTCGAACCTTGGCGTGCTGGCACTGCTGGCGCGGCTCGGCGCAGGCTTCGACATCGTGTCGGGAGGCGAACTCGCGCGCGTGCTTGCCGCGGGCGGCGATCCGCGGAAAATCCTGTTCTCCGGGGTCGGTAAGACGGAAGACGAGATTGCGCGCGCCTTGCAGGCGGGCATCCGGTGCCTGAACGTGGAATCCGAGGGGGAGTTGCAGCGCGTAGCGACAGTGGCGGCGCGGCTGGGCAAGCGCGCGCCGATCGCGTTTCGCGTCAATCCCGATGTCGACGCGAATACGCATCCCTACATTTCCACCGGCCTCAAGCAGAACAAGTTCGGCGTGCCGTATGCGGAAGCTGAAAGGCTATACCGGGATGCCGCGCGCATCGCGCAAGTGGAAGTGGTCGGCATCGGCTGCCACATCGGCTCGTTGATGGCCGCGGCGGGTCCGTTCATCGATGCCGCGGCGCGCATCCTGGCGCTCACGCAGCGGCTGGAGCATGGCGGCATCCGCCTCGCGCACATCGATCTCGGCGGCGGATTCGGCATCCGCTACCGCGACGAGTCCCCGGCGGCGATCGGCGAGTTTCTTGACGGTGCGCTCGGTGTTCTGGCCGGGCGCAAAGAATCCCTGATCGTCGACCCGGGCCGGTCGATCGTCGGCAACGCCGGCGTTCTGCTGACGCGAATCGAGTACGTGAAGCCCGGGGACGCGAACAGCTTCCTGGTCGTCGACGCGGCGATGAACGACCTGCTGCGCCCGGCGCTGTACAGTGCATGGCACGAGGTACGTCCGGTGCGCGAAGTGGAATCGGGAGCGGCGACGGCTGTTTACGATATCGTGGGCCCGGTCTGCGAAAGCGCCGATTTTCTCGCCAAGGATCGCCCGCTGGCGGCGCGCGCGGGCGACCTGCTGGCGGTGATGTCGGCGGGCGCCTATGGCATGAGCATGAGCTCGAACTACAACTCGCGGCCGCGAGCGGCCGAGGTCATGGTCGCAGGCGACCGGGCACACCTGGTGCGACGGCGCGAGAGCGTGCCGGACCTGTTCGCCGGCGAAAGCATGCCGGAATGGTGATCTGCATTCGCGCGCTGCTTCTCGCCGGGGCCACAGCCTGCGGCTCGCTGGCCGGCTGCGGGCGCGAAGCCGATTCGGCCAAGAAGGGTCCCGCCGGCCCGCCGCCGGTGCTCATTACGACGACGGTGGTGCAACCTCGCACACTCGAAGTCTATGAAGAGGTCGTCGGTTCGCTGGAGAACGTGTTCGACCCGAAGATCGGTGCTGAAGTGGCCGGACGCGTGACACGTGTACTGGGCCGGACGGGAAAGAAGGTGCGCAAGGGAGAACTGCTGGCCGAGATCGATGCGCAGGACTTCGAGATCCAGTCGCGCGGCGACGCGGCGGAGATCGCGCGGCTTGGCAGCCTCCTGGCGCAGCAAGAGCGCGTGGTGGAGCGCCAGCAAAAGCTGGTTGGCCAGGGATTCATCACGCAGAACTCCGCGGACGACGCGGCAGCCC
The DNA here is from genome assembly GCA_031389685.1 of Betaproteobacteria bacterium. Taxonomy (GTDB): domain Bacteria; phylum Pseudomonadota; class Gammaproteobacteria; order Burkholderiales; family SG8-39; genus JAABQT01. The sequence goes on along the minus strand of JANMSV010000211.1, from coordinate 46,452 downwards.
AGCGCGACGCATTGCGCGAGCAGCTCGCCGCGGCGCGTGTGCGCGCCGAAGTCACAGGCCGCAGCCTCGGCAAGACGCGGGTCGTCGCGCCGATTGACGGCGAGATCGCAGTGCAGGCCGTGGCACCCGGCGACTACGTCAAGGTCGGCGATCCCCTGTTCAACCTGGTCGGCACGCAGCGGCTGCGCGCGCACTTGCTGTTTCCCGAGGCGTCCGCCGAGCGCATCCGCCCCGGCCTCAAAGTGGTGCTCTCCTCGCCCGCTGCGCCCGAGCGCAAGGTCGAGGCGCGTATCGAGGACATCAAACCGACGGTCGGCACCAGTAATCGCGCGCTGGACGCCATCGTGCGCTTCGAGGCAGACGGCCACGCGTTCCGCGGCGGCGGCAGCGTCAATGCGCGCGTCGTGCTGTCGGTCAAGTCTGAGGCGATCATGGTGCCGGAGCAAAGCGTGGTGCTGCGCCCCGCCGGCAATGTGGTGTACATCATCCAGGACGGCCGCGCCGAGCAGCGCGTGGTAGAAACCGGGCTCAGGCAAGACGGCATGGTCGAGGTGTTGCGGGGCATCGCGCCAGGCAATGCGCTCGCCGTCGACGGTGCCGGGTTTCTCACCCATGGCGCCGCGGTATCGCTACCCAAGCCGAAACCCGCACCAGGGACGGCCGGGAAGGCATCGTGAACCTGCCTGAGCTATCGATCAGGCGCCACGTATTCGCGTTCATGCTGAACGCGGTGCTGATTCTTTTCGGCGTCATCGCCTATACCCGGATCGGCATCGACAAGCTGCCGTACATCGAGTTTCCAGTGATCTCGGTCACCACGGTACAGAAGGGTGCCAATCCGGACATCGTCGATGCCTCGCTTACCAACCTGATCGAGACCGCCGTGAACAGCGTCCCGGGCATCGAGCACATCCAGTCGACTTCCTCCCCCGGCACCTCGGTGGTCGCCATCACGTTCAACCTGGACAAGCGCATCGACTCCGCGTTCCAGGAAGTGCAGGCCAAGGTCAACCAGGTGGTCCGCCGCCTGCCCAGAGACGCGGACCCGCCCGTCGTCGCCAAGGTCGAGACCAACACCCAGCCGATCATGTGGACCGCCCTGCAGGGCGACCGTACCCAGCAGCAGCTCAACCTGTACGCGATCAACGTCATCAAGAAGCGGCTGGAAACGGTCGACGGCGTCGGCGAGGTGCGCATCGGCGGGCGGCGCGATCGCACCATCCGCGTCAATCTGCTGCCAGCGAAGATGGCTGCCTTCGGCATCGCCGCGCAGGACATCAGCGACGCGTTCGGTCGTGAGCACGTCCAGTTCTCCGGCGGCTTCCTCGTCGGCCGCACGACCGAGCATCTGGTCAAGCTTGACCTGGAATTCCATCGCCTCGACGACCTGGCGGCGATGATCGTGGGTTACCGCGATGGCGCCGCGGTGCGCCTGCGTGACGTCGCGGAAATCGAGGATGGCCTGGCCGATTTCCGCCAGCTGGCGCGCTTCAACGGCAAGTCGACGGTCGGCGTCGGCATCGTCAAGGTGCCGAACACCAATACGGTGGACATCATCGCCAAGGTGCGCGAGCGAATCGAAAACGAGATCCGCCCGCAGCTGCCTCCAGGCTTGGAGCTGCACTACGTGCAGAACGACGCCGTGTTCATCGGCGAGATGGTGAACGCGCTGAAGAGCCACCTGATCGAAGGCACGCTGCTCGCGTCGCTCATTGTCTGGCTGTTCCTGAAAAGCTTCCGCTCGACGCTGATCATCGCCACGTCGATCCCCGTGTCGCTGTTCGGCGCCATCGCGGTCATGTACTTCTTCGGCTACACCTTCAATTCCGTCACGCTGCTCGCCCTGCTGCTGCTGGTCGGCGTGGTGGTGGACGACGCCATCGTGGTGCTGGAGAACATCTACCGGCATCGCGAGCACCTGGAACCCGACCGGTCCAAAGCCGCGGTCTCGGGCAGCCGCGAAGTGACCTTCGCGGTGATGGCCGCCAGTTTGTCGCTGGTGGCGATTTTCGCACCGGTGATCTTCGTCTCCGGAATCCTGGGGCAATTCCTGCGTTCGTTCGCCGTGGTGGTTACTTTCGGCGTACTGGTGTCGCTGTTTGTTTCCCTCACCCTCACGCCGATGCTGTGTTCGCGCTACCTCGAGGTGCGCGAGAAGCACAGCCGCCTGTACTGGGTGCTGGAGCGCGCGTTCAAACGCATGGACGACTTTTATCGCCGCGCGCTCAGCGGCGCGCTGGCCCACCGCTGGAAAGTCATGTTGGCTGCGCTGCTGGTAACCCTCTCGTCGGTCTACTTCTTCAAGCAACTGCCCACCGAGCTAGCGCCGCAGCAGGACGAGGGACGCTTCCTGGTCGGTATCCGTACGCCGCTGGGCTCCTCCATCCAGTACACCGAGTCGAAACTGCGCGAAGTCGAGGAGATCGCGTTCCGCTACCCCGAGATCGTCACCGAGTTCGGCGTCATCGGCCTGGGCTCGGCACAGCAGGTCAACCAGGCGACGCTGGTGGCTCGCATGAAACCCAAGAGCGAGAGGCGGCGCTCGCAGCAGGAGGTCATCGCGCTGCTGCGCCTGGACCTGGCGCAGATCGCCGGTGCGCGCGCGTTCCCGCGCGCCTTCGGCCTGGTGCAGGGGCAGCGCTCCGAGCCGCTGCAATTCGTGGTGCGCGGCCCGAACCTGCAGGAAATGGGGCGCCTTGCCGGGCAGTTGCAGCTGCGGCTGCAGGCCGACCCCGCGATCGGCCGCATGGACACCGACCTGCAGCTCGAACTGCCGCAGCTGGTCCTGGAGCCCGACCGAGCGCGCGCCGCGGGGCTCGGCCTCACCTCGGCCGACGTAGCGCTCGCCATCAACATGCTGACCGGGGGCGTGGACATCGCCAAGTACAACGACCACCCGGGCGATGGCGAACGCTACGACATCCGCGTCAAGGCCAAGGACGGCGAGTTCGAGCAGCAGGCCGACCTGTCCAAGATCTATCTCAGGAACCGCACCGGGCAACTGGTGCGCCTGGACAGCGTGGCACGCTTCCGAGAGGCGCTGGGACCGGCGGTGATCTCACGCTTTGACCTGCAGTACTCCGCCACTTTCTACGCCACGCCGTCAGTATCGCTCGGCGCGGCAATCGAAAAAGTGCGCGATGCCGCGCGCGGGCTGCCGATCGGCTACACGGTCGCTTTCGTGGGCGAGGCCGAGCAGCTGGAGAAGACCAGCCAGGCGACGACCTTCACCTTCGTGCTCGCGCTGGTGCTGCTCTACATGGTGCTGGCCAGCCAGTTCAACTCCTTCCTGCAGCCGCTGATCATCATGCTCGCCGTGCCGCTGGCGATCATCGGCGGAGTATTCGCGTTGTGGATGTTCCAGCCGCTGTCGGCGCTGGGCGCGCTCACCGGGCTGCGCATCCCGGTGCATACGCTTAACATCTACTCGATGATCGGCCTGGTGCTGCTGATCGGTCTGGTGGCGAAGAATTCCATCCTGCTGGTCGACCTCACGAACCAGCGTCGCGCGCAGGGCCTGGGCGTGGACCAGGCCCTGACCGATGCCTGCCCGATCCGCATGCGCCCGGTGCTGATGACTTCCGCCACGCTGATACTTGCCTTGCTGCCGGCGGCGTTCGGCGTCGGCCCAGGCGCGGAGACCAACGCGCCGCTCGCAGTTGCGGTGATCGGCGGCATGATCACCTCCACCCTGCTCACGCTGGTGGTGGTGCCCGCCGCATACTCGCTGGTGGAAAACTGGCGCGAACACCGCCGCGCGCGACAGCAGCACGCACAAACCCAGCAACGACAACAAGGACCGGCATGACCGACACCCGCAATCTCGCCGTATTCTGCGACTTCGAAAACGTCGCGCTGGGCGTACGCGACGCGAAGTACGAGAAATTCGACATCGGGCGGGTGCTGGAAAAGCTGCTGCTCAAGGGCTCCATCGTGGTGAAGAAGGCCTATTGCGACTGGGATCGCTACAAGGAGTTCAAGGGCGGCATGCACGCCGCCGCTTTCGAGCTGATCGAGATCCCGCACCGCAGCCAGTCGGGCAAAAATTCGGCCGACATCCGCATGGTGGTGGACGCCCTCGACCTTTGCTACACCAAGCAACACGTGGACAGCTTCGTCATCGTCAGTGGTGACTCGGACTTCTCGCCCCTGGTTTCCAAGCTGCGGGAAAACGCGAAGACCGTAATCGGGGTCGGAGTGAAGAATTCTTCCTCCGACCTGCTGGTCGCCAACTGCGACGAGTTCATCTACTACGACGACCTGGTACGCGAGGACGAGGTGAAGCGCCGCGCCGCCAAAAGGCGCCGAGAGGTGCGTCCGGCGGGCGTGCCCAAGGATGCCGCGCCGACCGACGACAAGAAGCAGGAGGCTTTCGACCTGGTGATCGAGACGCTGCAGGCGCTGATCGCCGAGCGCGGCGAGGGCGAAAAGATCTGGGGCTCGATGGTCAAGCAGGCGCTCAAGCGCAGAAAGCCCGGCTTCAACGAGTCCTACTACGGCTTCAAGGCGTTCTCCGACCTGCTCGAGGAGGCGGAAAAGCGCAAGCTGGTGACCCTCGAACGCGACGACAAGTCCGGCGGCTATTTGATCCGCACCGCCAGCGGCGCCTGAAGCGCAGTCCTGCTCAGGGATTGAGCTGGCGGTAGACCACGTTGGCGAGCTTGAGAAGTTCCTCGCGCTCCATGTCGCCCGAGGAAAGCGCGTAGCCGAATTTGCGGTCGATCCAGTAGAACACGCGCACGTTTCCTTCGCGAGCGTAGCGGAACGCCGTCTCCCGGTGATCCAGCCCCTCGGTGCGCACATAGAGCGTCACGCGCCGGCCCTGCGCGTTCTGATACATGAATTGCGCGACCGGTCCCGGGTCTTGCGGCAGCAGGCGCCCGCCCACCAGTGCCATGCCTTCAGCGTCGAGCTTGGGCGCGCGCACTTCGCCGCCGAGGCGCTTGGACAACCAGGCCACCAAGTGCTGCTCCTGGTCGGCGCCCACCTCCACCGGGTGACGCACCTCGGGGGAGTAGGTCGCATGCGCCAGCGCGGCACGCCGCGCGATGACCGGCGCCTCCGCCTTGGCGGCTGACGCCGGCGCCTGCAGCGCGTGCAACTGCCAGCCGGCAACAGTGCCTACGGCAATGCCCAGCGCAACCCATCCGGCCGCAACGCCGAGCGTGCGCAGTCGCGCCCCGCGCCGCGCCGCAAGCTGCAGGCGCAGCGGAACGGGTTCCTCCAGCACCGGGTCGAAACGGATGCGCAGCTGCTCGCTGAAGCCGCGGTAGGCCGCGGCGCGCTCCGCTTCCTCGGGGTGCGCGGCAAACCAGGCCTCCAGCGCCACGCGCCGGCCCTCGTCGAGCCGGCCGTCCGCCCAAGCCTGCAATTCCGCTTCGCTGATCGCGCTCATCTCGCTCATTTCACGACTTGCAGCTTGCCGCCGCCCTTTCCGTTCATCAGTATGCGCAGCTTTTCGCGCGCCCGCGACAGCCTCGACATCACGGTGCCGATCGGAATGCCGAGCGCGCGCGCGGTCTCGTCGTAGCTCAGGTCCTCGAGCGCCACCAGCAGCAGCACCTCGCGCTGCGCCACAGGCAGCGCGGCGATGCCGCGCTCGAGATCACGCACCACCAGCGCGTCCCCCTGCGTGGCGCGCTGCGCGAGTTCCGGCATCTCGTCATCGAGCGATTCGGTGGGCCGCGCCGCCCGCACCCGGTTCACGTGCACGTTGTGCATCACCGTAAACAGCCAGGCGCGCAAGTCCGTGCCGCTTTGGTACAGATGCAGCTTCGACCAGGCGCGCTCCAGCGTGTCCTGCACCAGGTCGTCCGCCGCCGCGCGGTCGCCGACCAGCGCGCGCGCATAGCGCCGCAACCGCGGAATCAGATCGATCAGGCTCTGCGCGTTGCTCATTGGACAGAACAGTGCCTTGCGGCGAGGTATTCCGTCAACAAAGGCAAGCGCTCAGCGCGGCTCGTCGGCATGCGCCGGCAGCGAGCGCAGGTAGCGAATCAGCGCTGCAAGGTCCTCAGGGGTCAGCTGGCTGGTGGTATTTCGGATCACTTCCCCCATGGTCTCCGCGGCGACGTCGCCGTCCGGGGTGATGCCGACGACCAGGAACTCCTTGAGTTCGTTGTCGTCCCATTTCTTCAGCTTCGCCGGCGTCAGGTTTGGCACGCTCTTGCCGTCGGGGCCTTTTGCCGCGCCGGCGAGCAGCCGGCCCCGCTTCAGGCCGCCAAGGAAATTGCGCGGCGTGTGGCACTCGCCGCAATGGCCGAGCGCACCCACCAGGTAGGCGCCCCGATTAAGCGTCGGCGCGCGCCCGGCATCCGCGACGAACGGGCCTGGCGAGAAGTACAGCCAGTTCCAGAAGACGACCAGGAATCTCAGGTTGAAAGGAAAACTCAGGTCGTGGGGACGGCTCGCGCGGCGCTCCGGCGGCAGCGAGCGCAGGTAGGCCCAGAGGTCGCGCACGTCCGCGTCGGTGATCAAGGTGAACGAAGGGTACGGAAACGCTGGAAAGTAGTGCGCGCCATCGGGTCGCTTCCCGGAACGCAGGGCGCGCAGGAAATCCGCCTCGCTCCAGCGCCCGAGGCCTGCCTCGGCGTGCGGCGTGATGTTCGGCCCGTAGAAGGTGCCGAACGGCGTCTTCAATTCGCGCCCTCCCGCGTAGGGCACGGCGCCCTTCTTGTCCTCCGTATGGCAGCCGGCGCAGCCGCCTGCTTTCGCGAGGTACGCGCCGTGCTTGGCGTCGCCCTTCCCAAGGGCAGGCGGCGCGAGGGCGCAGCAAAGGGCCGCAAAAAGGAAAAGCCCCGCCAACGCGGGGCTCTTCTCAGGTCTCAAGTCGATTACTGTTTCTCGCGGAAGTCGTCGTGGCAAGCGCCGCATGTCTTGCCGACCGCACCGATTTGCGCCTTTACCGCCGCCTCATCGCCGCCAGCCGCCAACGAAACCAATTTGGACGTTTCGTTCTCCAGCCGGGTCGCGGCCTGCTTGAATTTCGCGCCCTCGTCGTACACTGCCGGCAAGGCCCGGCTCTTCTCGTTCTTCGTGGCGGGATCGAAACCGTCCCAGGCCATTCTGCTCAGATTGTCGAGGAACCCGGCGTTGCGCTGGGCGGCTGCCGCGTTGTACGGCGCCTTGCCCTGCGCCATGGCGGCGAGCGGGCCGAAGTACTTGCCCTGCAGCGTCATGACCGCCTGACGCTGCTTCACCAGGATCTCGGGCTTCGCTTGTGCGAACACAGTGTGCGTAACGCCGGCGCCCAGAACAATGGCTACGGCGGCTGCAATCAAGCTCTTCTTCATCGCGTTCTCCTCTAGGTGGACTGCTTGGGAGCGAACAGCGCCGCAAGGGCTTTTATTTCGCCCCAGCGGACTATCGCAGGCCGGCAGCGTACTCCGCGACCGCCCTGATTTCCTGGTCGGTCATGCGCGCGGCCACGCCGCGCATCATGCCGTTGGGGTCATTGGCGCGACTGCCCGCCCGGAACAGCTTAAGTTGCGCGTCCACGTACTCCGCGAACTGGCCGGAGAGGCGCGGGTACCGACTCGGAATGCCGGCTCCGTCCGGACCGTGGCAGCCCGCGCATGCGGGCAATCCGCTCGCCGCATTGCCGCCTCGCCAGAGCTTTTGGCCCTTCGCCGCGAGCTCCTTGCTGGCCGCCGCCGCCGGCCGCAGCCTTTGCGTTGCGAAAAATGCGGCGATGTCGCGCATGTCGCCATCGGACAAGCCGGCCACCATAGCCGACATCACCGCGTTATCGCGCTCCGCTTTTTTGCCACCCAGCGGCTTGAAGTTGACGAGCTGCTTGTGCAGGTACTCCGGAAGCTGGCCCGCCAGCTTCGGATTGGCGGCCAGGGCGCTGTTTCCATCGGCGGCGTGGCATGCGGCGCAGACCTGCTTGGCGATTCGCTCGCCCTTTGCAGGATCGGCCGTGGCGGCGCCTTGCGCGACGGCTTGCGCCGCCCACAGCAACACCATGGCGGCCAGCGCCGCCAGCAAACGGTTCATACTGCGACTCCCTGAAAGCGGTAGGAAACGCCTCATTTTATTGGAATTTCAGTGATGCCGGAATCCAGCAACGCCTTTTCCCGCGTGGAGTTCCTCGTTTCCGCAGGAATTACCGGTGGAATGCCGCCTGAAGATGTGCCGGAGCTGGCTTTCGCCGGGCGCTCGAATGTAGGCAAATCGAGCGCCATCAATGCCCTCGCCAACCGCAAGCGGCTGGCGTTTTTTTCCAAGACCCCCGGCCGAACGCAGACCATCAATTTCTTCGATCTCGACGGGCGGGGACTGCTGGTTGACCTCCCGGGCTACGGTTACGCGCGCGTCCCGCAGGAAATTCGTGCGCACTGGGACCAGCTGGTCGGCGCCTATCTCGGCTCGCGCAGCGTACTCGCCGGCGTAGTGGTATTGATGGACGCGCGACGCCCGTTCACTGCGCACGACGAGTACTTGCTGGAATGGCTGCGGCCCGCAGGTCGGCGCTTGCTGGTGTTGCTGGCCAAGTGCGACAAGCTGTCGCGCCAGGAACGCACCAAGGTCCTCAAATCCGCGCGCACGCGACTTGCCGAGCGGGCTTTTGACGGCGAGGCCCTGTTGTTCTCGAGCGTATCGGGCGAGGGCGTGGAGCGAGCGCGCGCGCTGCTTGATGACTGGCTTCAGGCAGCGGAAGCGGGGAATAAAAAACCCCCGGTAAAGGGGAAGTAAACCGGGGGCGAAACGCCTTAATTGGGATTAAGGCAACCCGCTCAGGGAGGAGAAGCGGGAGACGATTAACATCGTCTGATTGTAAGATTATCCGGCGCAGGGAAAGTTCCTTTGTGCCAAACCTTCAGGAAAATCAGCACTATGAAGATCTATGGCCAGTTTCCCACGGTGCGCATGCGGCGCATGCGGCGCGACGACTTCTCGCGACGGCTGATGCGCGAGCACCGGCTATGTGCGGATGACCTCATCTATCCGGTCTTTGTCCTGGACGGGAAAAACCGTACTGAAGTTGTGGCTTCAATGCCGGGCGTGGAACGGCTGACCGTGGACCGCCTGCTGCCGGTGGCGGAAGAATGCGTGAAGCTGCGCATCCCGGTCATCGCCTTGTTCCCGGTCATCGACCAGAAACTGAAAACGCTCGATGGACGCGAGGCGTTCAACGCCAGGGGCCTGGTGCCGCGCGCGGTGGCGGCCTTGAAGAAGCGCTTTCCGCAGTTGGGCATCATGACCGATGTCGCGCTGGATCCGTACACCTCGCACGGCCAGGACGGGGTCATCGACAAGACAGGCTATATCCTCAACGACGTAACCTTGGAGGCGCTCGAGCGGCAGGCGCTTTGCCAGGCGCGTGCCGGCGTCGATATCGTTGCGCCCTCGGACATGATGGATGGCCGCATCGGCCGCATCCGCGCCGCGCTCGAGAAAGCCGGTCATATCCACACCAAGATCCTCGCCTACTCCGCGAAGTACGCCTCGGGCTTCTACGGGCCGTTCCGCGACGCGGTCGGCTCGGCGCAAAACCTCGGCAAGGGAGACAAGAAAACCTACCAGATGGACCCGGCGAATTCCGACGAAGCGCTATGGGAGGTGGGACTCGACCTCGCCGAGGGCGCCGACATGGTGATGGTGAAGCCGGGCATGCCCTACCTGGACATCGTGCGGCGCGTGAAGGACGAGTTCAAAGCGCCGACTTACGTTTACCAGGTGTCCGGGGAGTATTCCATGCTGCGCGGCGCGATCGACAGGGGCTGGCTGCCGAAGAGTTGCGTGCTGGAGGCGCTGCTGGCAATGAAACGCGCCGGCGCGGACGGCATCCTGACCTACTTCGCGCTGGAGGTTGCGCGCGAACTTAAGAAAGCGGGCTAGCCGAACACCACGGCGATGCCGTGCGCGTCCTGCGCGCTTACGGCAAGGGAACCGTCGCGCAGTTCGACGGGCTGCAGGCCGTTGCGGCGCAAGACCGCGCGGGTCGCGGCGCGATCGCCGACGCGCACAAACAGCGCGGCGACCAGCGGCCGCGGCCGCAGCGGCAAGCCAACGCCGTGCAACCGGTGCCCCAGCTTCCAACGCGAAGCCAGCGCGATCGGCGCGCTGCCGGTCTGCACCAGAAAACCCTCCTCAATAGGCTGCGGTTTTTCGTTCAACAGCCTGGCGTACTGGGCGGCCGCTGCCGCGGGATCATCGGCGACGGCGGCGACTGCCGCAATTTCCACCGCGCCATTCGCATGGCGCTGGTACTGCGGCCGCCAGACGAACTCGCGTGTGAAATGCTGACAGGCGAACATGCGGCAGCCCGGCGAGGCCTCCGGCGGCAGCTGCACGATACGAAAGCGCGCCTCGCCCACAGCTTCCACCGGCCGCGAGAAATCGAGCGGAGCGTCCGCCGCGATGCCGTCGGCGGCAAGACCGGCATGCAAACTGCCCGCGTCGTCGGTGGCCAGGGCGATCGCGCCAAGGCCTTCGCCTTTGGCGAGGAAATCAGTGAAGTATTGCAGCGCCGGCTGCGGCCTGGGTAGCGCGAGCAGCTCAATATAGTCGCTGCCGAACATCAGGCAATGGTTCTGCGACCCGAGCGAGTGAAAGCCACGCGGCGTGAGCGCAAACCCCATGCGCAAGTAGGTGTGCTGCGCCTTGTCGAGGTCGCGCACCAGCACGACGACATGGTCGATGCCCCGGAGATGGCGCCGCATCGGAACGCTCAGTCCGCGCTGGCCTGCTCGAGCGACTTCAGGAAACGCTCGGCGTTCTGGTAGCCGATCACGCGCAGCCCGCGGATCTCCTGTCCGCGCGTATCGAAGAAGATGATGCCCGGCGGGCCGAACAGCGAGAAGCGCTTGAGCAGCGCCTTGTCCTCGGCGCTGTTCGCGGTGACATCGGCCTGCAGCAGCAGCATGCGGTCAAGCTTCGCTTTGACGCGCACGTCGGTGAACGTGAAGGCTTCCATTTCCCTGCAGGACACGCACCAGTCAGCGTAAAAATCGAGCATCACCGGCTTGCCCGGCGCGACGAGCTGCGCGTCCAGCGCCGCAACGCTTTCCACGCGCACGAACTTGGTGCCTCCTTTGCCGTCGAGAAACAATGGCGACACGATCCAGACCGCCACCGCCAGCAACAGCACGCCAAAGAATTTCTTCACCGCGCTCATCCAGCGCCCCGCCTTGGGCAACAGCGCACCCTCGGATACGCCGATCACGAGCAAGGGGACGCCCATGCCGAGCGCCATGGCGAACAGCGCCGAGCCGCCGAGCGCGACGTCGCGCGTCTGGCTGATATACAGCAGCGCCCCGGCCAGCGGCGCTGCCACGCAGGGACTGACGATGATCGCCGAGAACACCCCCATGCCGGCCACCGAGGCAAGCTTGCCGCCCGCGAGGCGGGAATGCGCGGAGGAGAGCGGCTGGCGCAGGAATCCGGGCAACTGCAGTTCGTAGAGCCCGAACATCGACAGTGCCAGCAGTACGAACACCAGTGCGAAGCCGGCGAGCACCCAGGCGTTTTGCAGCGATGCGGCGATCAGCGAGCCGGAGTAGACGGCAGCGACGCCGGCGGCGGCGTAGGCCACCGCCATGCCGAGCACGTAGGAAAGGGACAGCACGAAGGCGCGCTTCTTGTTCGCGCCGCGGCCCTCGCCGGCGATGATGCCGGAGAGAATCGGGATCATCGGCAGGACGCAGGGCGTGAACGCAAGCAGCAGCCCGAAGCCGAAGAATCCCGCGATGACGAAGGCGAAATTCCCCTGGAACAGCGCAGCGATGTCCTGATCGCTCGCGTAAATCGACCAGCGCGCCGCATTGGGCACGATACGGGGACCTTCGCTGAACTGCGGCGCCAATTCAGATGCTGCCAGCTGGATCTTGGCGCGCGACTCCATCGGCACGTAACACACGCCGATATCGGCGCAGCCTTGCGAGGTGACGACCAGGTCGACCGGCGCCGCTGCCTCCGCCTGCACCGGCACGCGGATGCGCACCTCCTTGCGATAGGTCTCGGTGTCGCCGAAGAACTGGTCCGTCTTGCGCTCCCCCGACGGCAGCTCGGGCTTGCCCAGCCGTGCATTTGCGGACTCGAACTTGAAGCGCTCGCGGTACATGTAGTAGCCGTCCGCGATCGCGAACCTCACTTCCAGCGCGTCCGTGCCCAGGGCGCGGGCCGAGAACCGGAACGCCCGCTCGGGCTCGAGCAATTCGTCGGGCGACGCGGCATGCACCGTCAGCGCCGCGAACGCAATGCAAAGGAAGCCTAGCCGGGTCACTGGGAAGGGGTGGTCTCCGCGGCAAGCCAGTCGAGATAGGCGGGCAGGCCGCGCTCGATTGGGACTGCCACGATCTCCGGAAGTTCATAGGGGTGCCGTGTGCGGATGGCCGCCTCGAGCGCGGCGTAAGCCTCGCGCGTGGTCTTGATCAGCAGCGGGTGCTCCTCGTCATGCTGCACGACCCCCTTCCAGCGATACACCGAGGCGCAGGGCGCCAGGATGTTGACGCAGGCGGCGACGCGCGCCTCGACCAGCGCCGCGGCCAGTTTCTCGGCGGCCGGGCGATCCGGCAGAGTGGTCAGGACCAGCAGGGCACTCATCGGGCCTCCAGGGAACGCGGCACGCCTTCGAATACCGTCGGGTACTGCAGGCGCACGCCCAGGCCCTCCTTCATGCGCCGGTTGGCGAGGCGCCTGGATTCGCTCATGAACGAAAGCAGCTCGGGCGCAATGCGGCCGGCCGCCTCGGACCGCGCGATGCGCGGCGGCCGCGGCAGCCCGGCGCGCTCCGCCACCAGGTCGAACCAGTCGCCCATGCGGATTTCGCTGTCGTCGCTCGCGTTGTAGATGCCCGCGGGCGCGCCTTCTCCCAGCGCGCTCACCGCGATCGCCGCGAGGTCGTCAGCGTGCACGTGGTTGGTATACACGTCGTCCTCGGCGCGCAGCGCCGGCGTGCCCACGCGCAAGCGCTCGAGCGGCAGCCGGTCGGCGGCGTAGATGCCGGGCACACGCAGGATCACCAGGACGACGCCACGCTCGCTGCACCATCGTGCAAGCTGGCACTCGGCGTCCACGCGCCTGCGCGCGCGGTCGGTCTGCGGGCGCACGGCGCGCAATTCGTCCACGCGCGCGCCGCCGCAGTCTCCGTACACGCCGCTCGTGCTGACGTAGACCACGCGCGCCGGTAAAATCCGCCCCTTCGCGAGTGCCGCGAGCAGATGGGCGGTGCGGGTGTCCGCCGTGCCGGTGCCCGGCGGCGGCGCGCAATGCAGGATGGCGACCGCCTCCGGCAGTGCGGTAAGCGTAGTGGGGCAGTCGAGATCGAAGCCGTGGCGGCGCGACAGCGGCTGAACCTGGTAGTGCGTTTCGAGCCGCGGCGCGGCGCGGCGCGCAATGTCGCCGTAGCCCGCGATCAACAGCTTGTTCTTCATTGGTGCCATTTTAGCGATATGTACAAGGTCACGATCCAGCCCAGCGGGCAAGAGTTCCAGGTCGAGGACGGCGAAGCCGTCCTCGCCGCGGCGCTGCGCCAGGGGTTCGTGCTGCCCTACGGGTGTAAAAACGGCGCTTGCGGGAGCTGCAAGGGGAAAATCGTCTCCGGCACTGTGGACTACGGCGTTTACCAGCAAAAGGCGCTGCCGGATGCAGAGAAATCGCAAGGCAAAGCGCTGTTCTGCCAGGCGAAGCCCCTTACAGACCTGGTGATCGAGGCGCGCACCATCGGTGCGGCCAAGGACATCCAGGTCAAGACTCTGCCGTGCCGCGTGCAGAAGTTGGAACGCGTCACCCAGGACGTGATGCTGCTCGGCCTCAAGCTCCCGGCCAACGAGCGGCTGCAGTTCCTTGCCGGGCAGTTCCTCGAATTTCTCCTCAAGGACGGCTCGCGGCGCAGCTTCTCCATGGGCAATGCGCCGCACGACGACGAGCTGATCCAGCTGCACGTGCGCCACGTGCCCGGCGGGCAGTTCACCGACCACGTATTCGGCAAAATGAAGGAGCGCGACATCCTGCGCTTCGAGGGGCCGCAGGGCACGTTCTTCCTGCGCGAGGATTCAGACAAGCCGATCGTGCTGGTGGCCTCCGGCACCGGCTTTGCGCCCGTCAAGTCGATGATCGAACACGCGCTGCGCAAGGGAATTTTCCGCCCGATGACGTTGTACTGGGGCGGGCGGCGGCCCGCGGACCTCTACATGCACGCCATCGCCGAAGCTTGGGCGGCGCAAGGCTCGCTCAAATACGTGCCGGTGATTTCCGACGGCCTGCCCGAGGACGCTTGGTCGGGTCGCACGGGCTTCGTGCACCGCGCCGTGATGCAGGACTTCCCGGATCTCTCAGGGCACCAGGTCTACGCCTGCGGCGTGCCGATCATGGTGGATTCCGCGCGGCGTGATTTCATCGCGCAGTGCAAGCTGCCGGAAGACGAGTTCTACGCCGACAGCTTCACCACGCAGGCGGATATTGCTCAGCCTGCGCCTTCCCCCAGGTAGGCTTCCCGCACCTTGGGGTTCGCAAGCAACTCCTTTGCCCCGTCGGCGAGGGTGATGCTGCCTGATTCCATGACGTAGCCGCGGTGCGCGAGCTCGAGCGCGAGCTTCGCGTTCTGCTCCACCAGCAGGATGGTCACGCCGCGCGCGGCGACTTCGCGCACGATGTCGAAGATCTTCGCCACCATCAGCGGCGCGAGGCCCATCGAGGGCTCGTCCAGCAGCAGCAGCTTCGGCCGGCTCATCAGCGCCCGCCCGATGGCGAGCATCTGCTGCTCGCCGCCGGAGAGCGTACCGGCGGTCTGGCGGCGCCTCTCTTTCAGCCGCGGAAACGACTCGTACTGGCGCGCAAGATCCGCATCGACATCGCCATCCTGGCGTGCGTATGCGCCCATGGCGAGGTTTTCCGCCACGGTCAGTTGCGGAAATACGCCGCGGCCTTCGGGCACCATCACCAACCCGCGCCGCGGCAGCTCGAACACAGGCAGGCCTTCGAGCGACTGACCGGCGTAGGTCACCTTGCCGCCGCGCGCATGCAAGCCGCAGATTGCCTTCAAGGCGGAAGTTTTCCCGGCGCCATTGGCGCCGATCAGGCACACGAGTTCTCCTTCGGCAACCGCGAGGTCGATGCCCTTCACGGCGCGGATGCCGCCGTAGTGGACTTCCAGGCCCTGGACTTCAAGCAGCATGCGGCGTGCCGAGGTAGGCTTCGATGACCTTCGGGTCGCGCTGCACCTCGGCGGGAGTGCCTTCGGCGATCCTCTCGCCGTAGTCCAGCACCAGCACCCGGTCACACACGTTCATCACCAGGCGCACGTCATGCTCGATCAGCAGGATCGTGACGCCGTCCGCGCGGATCCTGTTCAGCAGCTTGCGCAGTGCCTGCGTTTCGGCGGGATTCATGCCGGCTGCGGGTTCATCCAGTGCCAGCAGCTTCGGATCGGTCGCCAGCGCGCGCGCGATCTCCAGGCGCCGCTGGTCGCCGTAGGGCAGGCTGCCGGCGGAATTGTTGGCGCGTGCGCGGATGCCGACGTACTCGAGCAGCTCGAGCGCGCGGCGCTCGATGGCGGCTTCCTCCGCCAGCGTGGCGCGGTTCCTGAGGATGGCGCCAAGCACGCCGGCGTGCGTGCGCACGTGGCGCCCGATCATCACGTTCTCGAGCACCGAAATATTGGCGAACAGCCGGATGTTCTGGAACGTGCGCGCGATACCGCGCTCGGCGACCTGGTGCGGCGCAAGGCGCTTGAGCGGCGCGCCGTCGAACTCGAAGCTTCCCGCGTCGGGGGCGTAAATGCCCGTCAGCAGGTTGAACAGCGTGGTTTTGCCGGCGCCGTTGGGCCCGATCAAGCCGTAGATCTCACCGCGCCGGATGGAGAACGACACGCCCGAGAGCGCCTGCACGCCGCCGAAGCGCTTGCCGACGCCTATGGCTTCAAGCAGCGCGTTCATCGGTGAGTTCCCTTTGGCGCACGCCGGAAGGCAGGAGCCCCGCAGGCCGGAACAGCATCACCAGCACCAACGCCAGGCCGAAAATCAGCATGCGGATCACTTCGGGCTCGATCAGCATGCGGCCGAACAGCGCCTCCTGCAGCGGCTGCACCGTCCAGCGCAGGATCTCGGGCACGAAGGACAGCAGCACTGCGCCGAGCACCACGCCCCAGATATTGCCCATGCCGCCCAGCACCACCATCGCCACCACCATGATGGACTCCACCAGCACGAAGCTCTCGGGGGAGATGAACCCCTGGATCGCGGAGAACATGCCGCCCGCCACGCCGCCGAAAGTGGCGCCCATGGCGAAGGCGAGCAGCTTCATGCGCGTGGTGTTGATGCCCATGGCGCGCGCCGCGGTCTCATCCTCGCGCACCGCTTCCCAGGCGCGGCCGATCCTCGAGTTCTGCAGGCGCACGTTGACCACCAGTACCACCAGCATCACCGCGAGCAGCAGGTAGTAATACTTGATCGGGCCGCTGAACGCGAGGCCGAGCAGCGACTCCGGTTTCGAGAAGTCGAACCCGCCAAACGAGAAAGGATCGATGCGCGCGATGCCCTGTGGCCCGTTGGTGAAGTTGATGGGGCGCGACAAGTTGTTCAGGAAGATGCGCACTATTTCGCCAAAACCCAGCGTGACGATCGCCAGGTAGTCGCCGCGCAGCTTGAGCGTGGGCGCGCCCAGCAGCACGCCGAAGAACGCCGCCACCAACGCCCCGATCGGCAGGATCAACCAGAACGGCAGGTGCAGGCCGAACTGCGGACTGGCGAGCAGCGCATAGGTGTAGGCGCCCACCGCGTAAAACGCGACGTAGCCCAGATCCAGCAGGCCCGCAAAGCCGACCACGATGTTCAGGCCAAGCGCGAGCAGCACGTAAAGGATGGCGTAGTTGGTGATGCGCACCCAGCTGGTGCCGACCTGCGCCAGCGCGAACGGCAGGACCAGCAGGGTGAGCGCGATCACCGCCACCCCGGCCCAGACCAGTTTGGGATTGCTGCGCGTGTCGAACAGCGCGTTCATGCGCGGTCGCCGACTCGCTCGCCCAGCAGGCCGGAAGGCCTGAACACCAACACCAGAATCAGCACCACGAAAGCAAACACGTCCTGGTAGTTGGAACCGAACAGGATGAAATGCCCGTCGCCGGCGCAGCGCTCGCCGAGCAGGTCCGCCAACCAGGCATAGCGGCACAGATCCGTCAGGTCCCCGATGTAGCCCGCCCCCAGCGCCTCGACGACACCGAGCAACACGCCGCCGAGCATCGCTCCGGGGATGTTGCCGATGCCGCCCAGCACCGCCGCGGCGAACGCCTTCAGGCCGAGGACCGAACCCATGGTGTACTGCGCGATGCCATAGTAGGTGCCGACCATCACCCCTGCCACCGCGCCGAGGCCGGCGCCAATGATGAAGGTAGCGGCGATCACGCGGTTGACGTCCACGCCCATCAGCCCGGCGACTTGCGGGTTTTGCGCAGTGGCGCGCATCGCCGTGCCGAGCCGCGTCCGGTAAACGAGGATCGCCAGCCCCGCCATGATCGCGATGCACAGCGCGACGATGGCGAGCTGCACGTTGGTGATCGTGGCCCCGGCGAAAGTGTAGATGTGGATCTGGATGATCTGCGGAAACGCGATCATATTGCGCGTCCACACCAGCAGCGCCAGGTGCTGCAGGATGATCGACACGCCGATCGCGGTGATCAGCGGCGCGAGGCGCGGCGCCCGGCGCAGCGGCCGGTACGCAAGGCGCTCCATGGCGTAGCCGACCGCCATGCACACCGGTACCGCGCAGCTGATGCCCAGCATCACCACCAGCAGCGGCGGCATGCCCGCGGTGGCCAGGCTGGTAATCACCGAAAACGCCACCATCGCGCCGATCATCACCACTTCGCCGTGAGCGAAATTGATCAGTTGGATAATGCCGTAGACCATGGTGTAACCGAGCGCCACCACCGCGTACACGCTGCCCAACGTCAGGCCGTTGACGACCTGCTGCAGGAAAATGTCCACGCGCTGGAGCCTAGCAGATATGAAAACGGCACCCCGCAGGTGCCGTCTTCTCGATGCCGGAGTGTGGCGCTTACTTGCCGAACTCGGCGAACGGAATCGTCTTGCCGCCCTTGATCACCGCCAGCGGTTCGATCTTGCCGCCCTTCATGGTGAAGATGGTCATCTCGGCGTCCTTGCGATCGCCCTTCGCGTCGAAGGAGATCTCCCCGGTAACGCCCTTGTAGCTGATCTTGGCAAGTTCCGGCAGGTACTTCGCCGGATCGGCCGAATCCGCCTTCGTCATCGCCGCGATCAGGATGTTGGCCGCGTCGTAGGTGAATGGCGCGTACAGGATCGGGTCGACGTTGAATTTTTTCTTGTAGGCATTGAGGAAACTCTTGTCCGCGGCGGCCACCGGGATGCCGGCCTGCGAGCACAGCAGCCCTTCGGCCGCCGTGCCGGCGAGCTTGGTCATCTCGTCGGTGCAGGCGCCGTCGCCGAACGCGAACACGGCCTTGAGGCCCAGTTCGCGCCCCTGCTTCATCAGCGGCCCGCCGGTGGCGTCCATGCCGCCGTAGAAGATCGCATCCGGGTTGCGTCCCTTGAGTTTGGTCAGCACCGCCTTCCAGTCGGTGGTCTTGTCGGTGCCCTTCTCGCGCGGCAACACCTGCACGCCCGACGCCTTGAGGGTCTTCTCGACCTCGTTGGCGATGCCCTCGCCGTAGGCCGTAGCGTCGTCAATCACCGCCACCATTTTCGGCTTGTTGTTGGTCGCCAGGTAGCTGGCAATCGCCGGCCCCTGCTGATCGTCGCGGCCGACCACGCGGAACTGCGTCTTGAATCCCTGCTCGGTGAGTTTCGGGTTGGTGGCCGAACCCGAAATCACCGGGATGCCGGCCTGGCTGTAAATCGGCGAGGCCGGGATCGAGGTGCCCGAGTTCAGGTGGCCGACCACGCCGGCGACCTTGGCGTCGACCAGTTTTTGCGCCACCGTGGTACCAACCTTCGGATCTGCCTGATCGTCCTCGCCCATGAAGACGAACTTGACGACCTTGCCGCCGAGTTTGATCTTGGCGTCGTTCGCCTGGTCCACCGCCAGGCGCGCACCGTTCTCGTTGTCCTTGCCGAGGTGCGCGATGCCGCCGGTCATCGGGCCGACGTGGCCGATCTTCACTTCTAACATCGCGTCGGCCTTGGCGGCCGGCTTTTGCTCGCCGCAACCGATCAATGCGACCGCGGCCGCAACGAGGGTCAGCGAAATCTTGGGATACTGCATAAAACCTCCGGGAACGTTGGGTTGCGTTACTTGATCGAGAGAATCCACTTCACCAGCGCGCGCACTTCGCCTTCGGGAACGTTGGCGTTCGGGGGCATCGGAATCTGGCCCCAAACACCCGTGCCGCCCTTCTTCACTTTTTCAACCAGCTTGGCTTCGGCGTCTTTCTGACCCGCATACTTCTTCGCCACGTCGGCGTACGCCGGGCCGACGGTCTTGGCGCCCTTCACCACGTGGCAGGCGGCGCAGGCATGCTGCTTGGCGAGCGCTTCGCTCGCCGATGCGGGAAGTGACGCCGTCAGCGCGGCGGCGAGCGCCAGCCCGGTGGCGGAAAGTAATTCTAGTTTCATGGATTTTCCCTTCGAAATCGGGCCGCCATGCTACCGCAACGCGGCCTCTTTGCAAGCCTTCACCAGTGCGTGAACGCTGTCAATGGGCGGCAAGCAGGTCACGCCCCGGCACAGCCACGCATTGACCGCGTTCCCGGTCGGCTTGTCCAGCGCGTCCGGCAGACCAGGCGTGCCCGATGGGACCGCCAGCACCAGGGTCCCCGGCAGGTACTCCCGCGCCATGCCTTGCGCCCATGGGGCCAAAGCATCCGCGTCGCCCCGCAGGATTGCAGTGGCCGGCGCTTCGAGCTGCTCCTCAAGCGCGAGCAGCAGCATGCCGTAGCCGGACGGGCGCTCAAGCATCGGCGGGTAGAACAACGCCAGCGTGCGCTCGGCGGCCCGGGCATATCGCACGTCGCCGGTCAATGCGGCGAGCCGGTTGAGCGCAAAGGCCGCCATGCCGTTGCCGGAGGCCATGGCGTTGTCGTGGCCGGGCTTTGGGCGATGGATCAGCCGCTCGTGGTCGCGCGCCGTGAAGAAGAACCCGCCCGCCTCTTCATCCTCGAACTGCTCGAGGAGCACCGCGGCGAGGGACTGCGCGAACTCGAGGTCCTTGCCACGATATTCCGCCTGGAGCAGCTCGAGCAGCGCCACGATCAGGTAGGCGTAATCGTCCAGATAGGCGCCCAGATGCGCGCGCCCGTCCTTGTACGTGGCCAGCAGCCTTCCATCCCGCCACATATGCGCATGCAAGAACTCCAGCGCCCGCCGCGCCGAGGCGAGCCATTCCGGCTTGCCGAACACGCGCCCGGCATGCGCCATGCCGCGTATGGCGAGCGCATTCCAGGACACCAGCACCTTCTCGTCGCGCGCCGGGCGCACGCGCGGCTCGCGCGCGGCGAACAGTTTCGTCTTGGCAGGGGCGAGCAGCGCGCCCGCCCCGGCGCGCAATGGTTGCGCGACGCGCAGATGCCAATGCCGGTCCTCGAAATTGGGCGGGCGGTCCAGGCCGTAGTGGGGCGCCACCACCGCCCACTCTTCATCGCTCAGCAAGGCCCGCACTTCATCCACGTCCCAGACGTAGAACTTGCCCTCCTCGTGCTCCGAGTCGGCGTCCAGCGACGAGTAATAGCCGCCTTCGGGTGATTGCATCTCGCGCAAGACCCACCCGGCGGTCTCGCCGGCGCAACGCGCGTACAGCGCGTCGCCCGTCACCAGCCACGCGTCGGCGAGCAGCGCCAGCAACGGCCCGTTGTCGTAGAGCATCTTCTCGAAGTGCGGGATCGTCCACTGGGCGTCCACGCTGTAACGGCAAAAGCCTCCGCCCAGCTGGTCGTAGATGCCGCCTTCGCACATGTGCCGCAGAGTGGTGTCCACGATCGCGGTCTCACGCTTGCGCAGGCAAAGCTCGAGGTCGGTCGGGTGCGGAAACTTGGGCGCGCCGCCAAAGCCGCCGTGGCGCGCATCGAAGCTCGCGCGCAGCGCTTCAAGCGCGGCGCGCACCGGCTCGGCGTCGAAATCGACTGGTTGCCCCGCCGGTTTGGCCTCCAGGCGGGAAAAAGCTTGCTGCAGCTGCTCGCCCTGCTCGCCGATCGCGGCGCGCTGCTCGCGCCATACCGCCGCAATGCGCTCGAGGATCTCAACGAAGCCGGGCAACCCGTAGCGCGCAGTCTTGGGAAAATAGGTGCCGCCCCAGAACGGCGTGCCGTCCGGGGACAGGAACATGGTGAGCGGCCAGCCGCCCCCGCGCTGCCCCAGCATCTGGTGGGCGGTCTGGTAGATCTGGTCGAGGTCGGGCCGCTCCTCGCGGTCCACCTTGATATTCACGTAGTGGCGGTTCATCACCGCCGCCACCGCCGGCTCTTCGAAGCTCTCGTGCGCCATCACGTGGCACCAGTGGCAGGCCGAGTAACCCACGGACAGCAGGATCGGCTTGTCTTCCGTGCGAGCTCGCGCCAGCGCCTCCTCGCCCCAGGGATACCAGTCCACGGGATTTCCCGCGTGCTGCTGCAGGTAGGGCGAGGTCTCGCCGGCCAGGCGGTTGCTCATGGTTGTCGCAGGATGCCCTCGAGCGTCTCGCGGTAGGTCCCCAGACGCAGTCCACCGAGATCCACCGCGCGGCGGGCGGCAACGAGGGCTTCCTCGCGTTTTCCCAGCTCGTGCAGCGCCTGTGCCAGATTGTTCCACGCGTCAGCCGACGCTGGGTGATCGAACGTCGCGCGCAGGTAGGCTGCCGCGGCTCCGGGCAGGTCGCGCAGCGCGTAGCTGGCATTGCCCAAACCGATTTGCGCGGCGGCGCTTCCCGGCCAGCGCTGGAGCGCATGCTCGTAGCCCGCGTGCGCCGCCGCAGGCGCGACCCGCTCTAGTGCCGCGAGAGCGGCGATAAACGATGTCTCAGTGGCAGTGACCGGCAAGCGATCCGCCGGCAACGCGAGCATCGCCCAGTGGCCGCTTCTCGCCCAGGTGTGCTCGAAGGTGTCGAGCGACATCGTCGCGCGGCGCGTCACCCCGGAACGCAATACGATCTGCCTCGATTCGAGGTCGTAGCCGATGGCCACCGCGTAGTGCCATTGCGGCGCCCAGTTCAAGGCCAGGTTCTGGAGCACGACGACGGGAACGCCTGCCGCGATTTCGCGCATCAGGTCCTCCAGGCGCGGTGCAAGCGGATAGGCAACAAGCCGATGGCGCCGGGTAGTGGCAAGCATTTCGGCTTGCAGCGAACCTTTGCGCCCGGGCAGGAACACTTGTGGCAGCAGCGATTCGGGCGTCGCTTCGCGTCCGGCATGGACCAACGCCGCGGCAAGTGAAGCGGGCCCGCACTGGTAGTCCTCCTGAGGGAAGAACGGGACCGCGGTAATTTCGGCCTTGGCGGCCAGCCCCGGCGGACGCTGCTGGACGAGGCTGGAGACTTGCGGCGCGGCGCAGCCCGCAAGTAACACGGCCGCCAAAATGAAAACCCCCGCCGCAGCGGGGGCCGCCTGACGCCGCACCGGGATCAGCGCGCCGAGCGCGTGAACGGGAAGATCTTGGTGTACCCCATGATGTCGGTGGCCAGCAGCACCAGGAAGACCAGAACCGCTGCGCCTAGCAGATCCCCGCCCGCCGGCAGTTCGTCCATTTGCGCGGCGAGCTGCGCGGCCTCCGCATCCGAGAGCGCCGCGACCCGGGCCCTGGCGTTCGCGGGGTCCACGCCCAGCGCCTGGAGCCGCACTCGCACCTCGCTCCGATCGAGCACGCTCGCGAGGCGCTCGCGCTCCGCGCCCGCCACGACCGTGTCGGTACCTACAATCCCGGCCAGCGCCGGCAGGGGCACAGTGAGTCCGCCCATGCAAACGATCAGAAAACCAGCCATTACGCGACGAAAGAGGACTGTCATTGTTTGATTCTCCTTTGTAGACTGCGGGTCAAAAAGACTAGTCTGTGCTCGCATCTAGCGTCAACTGCAGCCTGTCGGCAATTCACGACATTATAGTGCACTGAATGAGCGGCCCCGACGCAGCTGACATTTTGCGCTTCTGGTTTGAGGAGCACCCGAAGGATTGGTTCGTGAAGAACCCGTCATTCGACGCGCAGATCCGTTCTCGTTTCCTTGCCCTGCACGAGGCGGCGGTCGCGGGCCGACTCGCGCACTGGGCGGACGAGCCGGGCAGCTGCCTCGCCCTGGTGATCGCCGTCGATCAGTTTCCACGCAACATCTTCCGCGGCGAGGCGCGCGCCTTTGCGGCCGACCCTCTGGCGCGAGCGGCCGCCCGTGTGATCCTGCAGCGGGGCTGGGACAATCAGATGACGCGATCGGAGCAGCTGTTCGCCTACCTGCCCTTTGAACACAGCGAGTCGCTGGCGGACCAGGTCCTGTCTTGTGACTTGATGAAGGACTTCGATGCGGAGCAACTGCGCTACGCGATCCGGCACCGGGAGATCATCCAGCGCTTCGGCCGGTTCCCGCACCGCAACGGCCCTCTCGGCCGCGAAAATACTGCGGCCGAGATCGAATTTCTCGCGCAGCCCGGGTCAGGGTTCTAAGCCGTCGGTGATTGCACCCCTTGACGCCGTGCTCACCAGTTTCATGTACTTGGCAAGCAGTCCCATGGTGTAGCGTGGCCTGGGCGCTTTCCATTTCTTCCTGCGCGCCGCGAGTTCTTTCGCCGGCACGTTGAGCTGCAGGAGCCGCTTTTTCGCGTCGATGGTGATCAAGTCGCGCTCCTTCACCAGCGCGATGGCGCCGCCGACGTAGGCCTCGGGTGCGACGTGCCCGACCACCATGCCCCAGGTGCCGCCCGAAAAGCGCCCGTCAGTTATAAGCCCGACCGACTCACCCAGCCCCTGGCCGATCAGCGCCGAAGTGGGCGCCAACATTTCCTGCATTCCGGGGCCCCCTTTCGGCCCTTCGTAGCGGATCACGATCACGTCGCCCGGCTTGATCTTCTTCGCCATGATCGCCTGCATGCACGCGTGCTCCGAGTCGAACACGCGCGCCGGCCCGGTCATCACCGGGTTCTTCAGGCCGGTGATCTTGGCGACACATCCCTCGGGCGCCAGATTGCCCTTGAGGATCGCGAGGTGCCCTTCCTTGTACATCGGCTTCGCCCACGGCCGTATCACGTCCTGGTCCTTGCGCGGCTCGGCCGGGACGTCCTTCAGCAATTCGGCCATGGCCCTGCCCTGAATGGTCATGCACTCGCCGTGCAGCACGCCATTGGCCAGCAGGATCTTCAGCACCTGCGGCACGCCGCCCGCGCGATGCAAATCCACCGCGACGTAGCGTCCCGAGGGCTTCAGGTCGCACAGCACCGGCACCTTGCGGCGCACGCGCTCGAAGTCGTCGATGCTCCACTTCACGCCCGCGGCGGAGGCGATCGCCAGGTAGTGCAGCACTGCGTTGGTCGAGCCGCCCGTTGCCATCACCAGTGCCACCGCGTTTTCGATCGACTTCCTGGTGATGATGTCGCGCGGCCTGAGATTGCGCTTCACCGCTTCGAACAGCACTTGCGCCGATTCGGCGGCGCTGTCCGCCTTCTCGGCGTCCGGCGAAGCCATTTGCGAGGAGCCGAGCAGACTCATGCCGAGCGCCTCGAATGACGAGGACATGGTGTTCGCGGTGAACATGCCGCCGCAGGCGCCGACCGAGGGGCAGGCGTTCTTCTCGATACCGGTGAAGTCCTCTTCGTTCATCTTGCCGGCGGCAAACGCACCCACCGCCTCGAAAGCAGAGACGATGGTCAGATCCTGGCCCTTCCATTTGCCGGGCTTGATGGTTCCGGCATAGACATAGATTCCCGGCACGTTCATGCGCGCCAGCGCCATCATGCCGCCCGGCATGTTCTTGTCGCAGCCGCCGACCACCAGCGCGCCGTCCATCGCCTGGCCGTTCACCGAGGTCTCGATCGCGTCGGCGATCACCTCGCGCGATACCAGCGAGTACTTCATCGCCTCGGTGCCCATGCCGATGCCGTCGGTGATGGTGGGCACCCCGAACACCTGGGGCTTCGCGCCCGCGGCCTCCAGGGCGGCCATCGCCCGGTCCACCAGCGGCTGGATGCCGGCGTTGCAGGGATTCATGGTGGAGTGGCCATTGGCCACGCCGATGATGGGCTTGTCGAAATCGCCGTCCTTGAAGCCCACGGCGCGCAGCATCGCGCGGTTGGGCGAGCGCGCCACGCCTTGGGTGATCAGTTTCGAGCGGCGGTTATCGGCCATATTGCATTTCCTCCGGACGTAGAATGCAAATTCTACCGTGCTGATCCACCCGAAATTCGACCCGATCGCGATTTCCATCGGCCCGCTCGCCGTGCGCTGGTACGGCCTCATGTACCTGGCGGCGTTCGGCATGCTGTGGTGGCTGGGCCGGCGGCGGATCGCGCGCGGCACAGCGCCCGTTACGCGCCAGCAGTTCGACGACCTGATCTTCCTCGGCGTGCTCGGCACCGTCCTCGGCGGGCGCCTGGGCTACGTGCTGTTCTACAAGCCGCTGTACTACGCCTCGCATCCGCTGGAGATCCTGGCCATCTGGCAGGGCGGCATGGCGTTTCACGGCGGCTTTCTCGGCGTGCTCGCCGCGGGCGCCTTTTTCGCCTGGCGGCAGCGCTTGGACTGGTGGCGGTTGGTGGACTTCATCGTTCCGCTCGTGCCGCCGGGCCTCGCCGCCGGGCGCCTGGGTAATTTCATCAACGGCGAGCTGTGGGGCCGGGTCACCGACGCGCCCTGGGGCATGATGTTCCGCGACGCGGGCGATGCGCCGCGCCATCCTTCCCAGCTTTACCAGTTCGCGTTGGAAGGCGTACTGCTGTTCGTGCTGTTGTGGTGGTATTCCTCCAGGCCGCGCGCGCGCGGCGCGGTGTCGGCGATGTTCCTGATCGGCTACGGCGCCTTCCGCTTCCTGGCCGAATATGCGCGCGAACCGGACGATTTTCTCGGGCTGCTGGCGCTCGGCTTGTCGATGGGCCAATGGCTCAGCCTGCCGATGATCGCGGCCGGCATCGCGCTGTTCGCTTGGAGCCGGCGGCGACAATGAAGTGGCTTTGCGCGATCGCACTGTTCCTCCTGGCCCTGGGCGCGCGTGCCCAGGGCCCAAGCCCTTACGCCATCCATATCCCCGCCTGGTTCACGGAAACCTTACTCGAGATCTCCGAGGACGCGCGCGACGCGGCACGCGAAGGCAAGCGACTGATGCTGTACTTCGGCCAGGACGGCTGTCCCTACTGCACGCAGTTGATGCAGACCAATTTCACGCAGCGGCCGATCGTCGAAAAGACGCGCAAGCACTTCGTCGCCATCGCGTTCAACGTCTGGGGCGACCGCGAAGTGACCTGGACCGATGGCCGCAGGATGAGCGAAAAGGCGCTGGCGCAGGCGCTGCGCGTGCAATTCACGCCAACGCTGATGTTCCTGGACGAAAAGGGCGATGTCGTGGTGCGCCTGAACGGCTACTACCCGCCGCACCGGCTTTCCGCGGCGCTCGACTATGCAGCGGGCAGCGCCGGGAAAGGGCTGCGCTTTGAGGACTACATGAACGCCGCGGTGAAGGAATCCGCGAGTCCAACCTTGCACGACGAACCCTTCTTCCTCAAGCTACCGGTGGACCTCGCCCGCAAGAAGCCCGTCGCCCTGGTATTCGAGACGCCCTACTGCGCCGGATGCGATGAATTGCACCGCGAGGCATTCAGGCGCCCGGAAGTGCGCAAGCTGCTCGAGCGTTTCGACGTGTTCCGGCTGACGCTGGACACACGGCGCGATGCCGACGCGACCTGGGCGGGAGCGCTACAGGTGTCTTACACGCCCAGTGTCGTGTTCTTCGACGGCGGCCGGGAAGTGTTCCGCGTCGAGGCCTACCTGCGGCCGTTCCATTTCGCCTCGGCGCTCGAGTATGTGGCGGGCCGCGCCTACCGTACCGAGCCCTCATTCCAGCGCTTCATCCAGTCGCGTGCAGAGCGCTTGCGCGAGCGCGGCGTGGCGGTGGAGCTGTGGCGCTAGCCTAGCGCTCGAGCGCGCGTTCAAGCACGCGCGCCACGTGTAGCGCGCGTCGCTCGCTGCCGTCGGCGATCTGCTGACGGCAGCTGGTGCCGTCGGCGACGATCAGCGTCGCGGCGCCTGCCCGCCGCACCGCGGGCAGCAGATTCAATTCGGCCATTTTCATCGATATCTCGTAGTGCTCCGCCTCGTAGCCGAAGCTGCCGGCCATGCCGCAGCAACTCGACTCGACATTCGTGACCTTGAGCCCGGGCACCAGTCCGAGCACGCGCTGCACCGCGCCCATCGCGCCGAACGCCTTCTGATGGCAGTGGCCGTGCAGCAGCGCTTCCTGCTCGAGCGGCCTGAGTCGCAACTCGAGACGGCCCGCGTCCGCTTCTTGCGCGAGAAATTCCTCGAATAAAAACGCGTTCGCGGCTAGCGCTTTGGCCCCAGGAAGCAGCACCCCGTACTCGTCCCGCAGCGTGTACAGGCAAGAAGGCTCGAGACCCAGAATTGGCACCCCGCTGTCCACCCAGGGGCCGAGCGCCTCGAGCACGCGACGCGCCTCGCGTTTCGCCTCCTCGACCAGCCCGACCGAAAGGAACGTACGGCCGCAGCACAGGGGCCGCTCGCCGATGGCTGGCTGCGCCACGTGCACACGGAAGCCCGCGGCCTCGAGCACGCGGATCGCGGCACGCGCGTTCTCGGGCTCGAAGTAGCGGTTGAATGTGTCTACCAGGAGCACCACCTCGTGGCTGCCGCGCTTGGGCCAGACGCGGTCGATAAACCAGTTGCTGCGCCAAAGCGGCAGCTTGCGTCGTGCGGAAAATCCCGTAAGCCGCTCGCGCAGGCCGGGCAGAGCATTGCCGAGGTTGGCGAGCGGCGCCAGGCGTGCCGCCCAGGGCGCGTAGCGCGGCAGGTACGCGACCAGGCGCTCACGCAGGCTCAGGCGATGCCGCTTGCGGTACTGCGCGAGGAATTCGATCTTCATGCGCGCCATGTCCACGCCGGTGGGGCACTCGCGCTTGCAGCCCTTGCAGGACAAGCACAGGTCGAACGCCTCCTTGAGCGCCGCATCCGGCCGCGGCCCGAGCTGCCCGGAGAGCGCCAGACGCAGCGTATTGGCGCGGCCGCGCGTCAGATGCTGCTCGTCGCCCGTGGCTCGAAAAGACGGGCACATCGTTCCGGCGTCGAATTTTCGGCAATGGCCATTGTTGTTGCACATCTCCACGGCCTTGTCGAAGCCGCCCCACTCGCTCCAGTCGAGGGCCGCATTTGGCACCTGCGTGGCATAACCCGGCTTGAAGCGAAACAGCGACGCGTCGTCCATTTTTGGCGGATTGACGATCTTGCCGGGATTCATCAGGCCGCGGGGATCGAGCCAGGACTTGATCTCGCCCAGGCACGCGGTGAGCCGCGGCCCGAAGAATGGCGCGATCCATTCCGAGCGCACCAGGCCATCGCCGTGCTCGCCCGAGTACGCGCCCTTGTACTGCTTGACCATGGCGCAGGCTTCCTCGGCAATGGCGCGCATCTTGGCGGCGCCGTCCCGGCGCATGTCGAGGATCGGCCGCACGTGCAGGGTGCCGACCGAGGCGTGCGCGTACCAGGTGCCGCGCGTGCCGTGCTTCTCGAACACCCGCGTAAGGCGCTCGGTGTACTCGGCGAGGTGCTCGAGGGGTACCGCGCAGTCCTCGATGAATGACACCGGTTTGCCGTCACCTTTCATCGACATCATGATGTTGAGGCCGGCCTTGCGCACCTCCCATACGTCCTTTTGCAGCTGCGCATCGGTTAGCTCGACCACGCTGCCTGGCAAACCCAGGTCGCCCATCAGCTGCACCAGTTGCTGCAACTTGGCCAGCAGCGCCGCCTGGTCCTCGCCGGAAAACTCCACCAGCAGAATGGCGTCGGGCGCGCCGCGGATCACCGTGTCCACCGTGGCACGGAAAGCGGCGATGTCACGCGCCAGGTCGATCATCGTACGGTCCACCAGTTCCACCGCGGAAGGTCCCAGCTTCACGATGTGCTGGGTCAGGTCCATCGCGGTGTAGAACTTCGGGAAGTGGCAGACGCCGAGCACGCGGTGCGCGGGCAGCGGGCTGAGCTTGAGATGCAGGCGCTCGAACCAGGCGAGCGTGCCTTCGGAGCCGACCAGCAGGTGCGCCGAATTTTCGTGCGGCGGGCCGAGGTGCTCGAGGTTATAGCCGGCGACTTTGCGCAGCACCTGCGGAAAGCGTGCCGCGATCTCGTCCTTTTCGCGCTCGTAGAGCGCACGCAGTCTCCTGGTCAACTCCGAGTCGTCGGTCATCGGCCCGAAGCGCCGCGCGATGCCGTCGCTGCCGAGCGCGTCGATGGCGAGCACGTTGTGCACCATGTTGCCGTAGGCGATGGAGCGCGAGCCGCAGGAGTTGTTGCCCGCCATGCCGCCGAGCGTCGCCTGGGCACTCGTAGACACATCCACCGGGAACCAAAGGCCATGCGCCCGTAGCTGCGCGTTGAGCGCGTCGAGTACCAACCCGGGTTGCACGACCGCGCGTGCCTCTGCTGCGTCGAACTCGAGCAGGCGATTGAGGTACTTCGAGCTGTCGATGACCAGCGCCGCGCCTACGGCCTGCCCGCACTGCGAGCTGCCGGCGCCGCGCGGCAACAGCGGCACGCCCGCGTCGGCCGCGATGGCGATCGCCGTCCGTGCAGCCTCCTCGGTGCGTGGCACGACGACACCGATCGGCTCGATCTGGTAGATCGAGGCGTCGGTGGCGTAGCGTCCGCGCGAGGCGGCGTCGAACAGGACTTCGCCGTCGACTTCGCGCCGCAGGCGCTGCGCGAACGGGGCGTCGCCCGCATCCGCCTTTGCCAGCCTGATGGGGATGGGGGTGTTCACGCCGCCTGGCGCGACGGCAGCGCCGCGAGCACGCTTGAGAGCTTGTGCGCCAGGTGGTCGGAAAGCAGCGACTTGATGCGCTTCACGTCCCGCGCGCCGAGCGCGGCGAGGATATCGTCGTGCTCGCGCACCGCCGCGTCCCAGCGCTCCTTCGACAGGTTCGCCATGTAGCGCGCGCGGCGCACGTTGCCGTTCAATTGGCGGTAAGTGTTGAAGAGCACGGCGTTGCCGGAGTATTTCACGATCTTCAGATGGATCGCCTGGTTGAACTTGAAGTAGCCGGCGAGATCGCTGCGGGCGTGGTAGGCAAGCATCTCGTAATGCAGCGCGCGGATCTCGTTGATCTGTGCGTCGGTGGCGTTGAGGCAGGCGAGCTCGCCGGCGAGCGCCTCCAGCACCCCCATGACCGCGAGGGTCTCGGACAGGCGCGCCGCATCCATGTGCGAGACGATGGCGCCACGGTTCGGCAGCAACTCGACCAGACCCTCGGTGGCGAGTACCTTGATGGCCTCGCGCAAGGGCGTGCGCGACAGGCCTAGTTGGGCACTCAGCAGTCGCTCGTTTAGCCGGCCGCCGGGCGCAACCTGGCCTTGTACGATCAAGTCCCGAAGGCGGTCGGTCGCCTCTTCATGGAGAGGCCGGCGCACGATTGGGGTAACGTCTTGCACGTTTGCCATTTTGTATGCAGAATACAAAAATTACGCCATAAACGCAAGTCTTGCCAGGTACGATGACAGTTCTGACAGTATTGCATACAAAGAAAGGAGAGATCCATGTCTCGTAACCCTGGGCGCCATTTCCTGCAGATCCCAGGCCCGACCAACGTTCCTGATCGGGTACTGCGCGCCATCGACTTCCCCACGATGGACCACCGGGGGCCCGATTTCGCCGATCTGGGCAAAGCGGTTCTTGCGGGCATGAAGCGCGTATTCAAAACCAAGGGTGAGGTGGTGATTTACCCTGCCTCGGGTACCGGCGCCTGGGAAGCGGCGCTCGTCAACACCCTCTCGCCCGGGGACGCCGTGCTGATGTACGAAACAGGCCACTTCGCCACGCTGTGGCACAAGATGGCGCAAAAGCTCGGCCTTGCGCCGGAGTTTCTCGCCGGCGACTGGCGCACCGGCGCCGATGCGGCACGCATCGAGCAGCGCCTGCGCGCGGATCGCGAGCACCGGATCAAGGCCGCATGCGTGGTGCACAACGAGACCTCGACCGGCGTCACCTCGCGCATTGGCGAAGTTCGCAAAGCTATCGACGCGGCGCAACACCCGGCACTTCTGATGGTGGACACCATTTCCTCACTCGCATCGATCGACTACCGCCACGATGAATGGGGCGTCGACGTCACGGTGGGCGGCTCGCAAAAAGGCCTGATGCTGCCCCCGGGGCTGTCTTTCAACGCGATCTCGACCAAAGCGCTCGCCGCCTCGAAGTCGGCGCGTCTGCCGCGCGCCTACTGGGCCTGGGACGAGATGATCGCCAACGGCAAGGGCGGCTACTTCCCCTATACGCCGGCGACCAACCTGCTCTACGGCCTGCGCGAGGCGCTGGTCATGCTGCTCGAGGAAGAGGGACTGGAGAACGTCTTCGCGCGCCACCAGCGGCACGCCGAGGCCACGCGGCGTGCGGTGCGCGCCTGGGGCCTGGAGGTGCTGGCGGCAAATCCGGCAGAGTACAGCGGGGCCCTTACCGCGGTGGTGCTGCCGGCAGGTCAGGACGCCGACCGCGTGCGCGAGGTGATCCTGGAAAACTTCGATATGTCGCTGGGCACCGGGCTGGGCAAGCTCGCCGGCAAGGTATTTCGCATCGGGCACCTCGGCGACTTCAATGACCTGGCGTTGATGGGTACACTTGCGGGGGTGGAGATGGGCCTTGCGCTTGCCGGTGTGCCGTGCAGGAGAGACGGCGTGCAGGCAGCGATGCAGTATCTGGCGGAGTGCCGGGCCAAACCGGCACGCGCCGCGGCGTAACACCACAATCTCAGGAGAGGGGACAATGCTCAGATTCACAGCCTTGCTGGCGCTCGCGTTCGCCAGTGCTACCGTTTCGGCGCAAAACTGGCCGACCAAGCCCGTCACATTTCTGAATCCGTTCCCGGCAGGCGGCGGCACCGACACTTTCGCGCGGCCGATCGCAGCGCACGTGTCGCAGACCATCGGGCAGTCGGTGATCGTCGAGAATCAGGGCGGCGCCGGCGGGACAGTCGGCGCGGCGAACGTGGTCAAGCGCGCGCCTGACGGCTACAACTGGTTTTTCGGCGCCGTGCATCACACCATCGCGGAGAGTCTCTACACCCGCCTGGCCTACAGCCTGGAAAAGGACTTCGAGCCGATCACGGTCGCGGCGTTCATCCCGAACGTCGTCGTGGTGCACCCCAAGCACGCCGACAAATTCAAGACGCTGAAGGACCTGATCGACTACGCGAAAGCCAATCCGGGACGCCTTAACTACGGTTCCGCCGGCAGCGGCACCACGCACCATCTGTCGGTCGAGCTGTTCAAGACCATGACGAACACCTTCATGGTCCATATCCCCTACCGCGGCGCAGGCCCGCTGATGATCGATCTGCTCGCCGGCCAGGTGGACCTCGCCTTCGACGGCATGGGCACCTCCTCCAACCAGATCAGGGCCGGCAAGCTGATCCCGCTTGCAGTCACCAGCCAGCGGCGCAACCCCGTGCTACCGAACGTGCCGACCATGGGCGAAGCTGGGGTACCTGGTTACGAGGTGCGAACCTGGTATGGCCTTTGGGCGCTGAAGGGTACGCCGCAGCCGATCAAGGACCGCATGTGGAAGGAAGTGGTCGCGGCGATGGATACGCCTCAGCTGAAAAACATCTGGGCCGAGCAAGGCGCCGATCCCGGCGGCATGTCGCAGCAAGACATGACCAAGCTGGTTCGCACTGAGATTGTGAAGTGGGCCAAGGTGGTCAAGGACGCCGGCGCCAAGGTCGACAACTGAGCGTCTAGATCGCCCCCTCGGCACGCAGCGCCGCGATCTGTGCGGCGCTCTTGCCGAGGCGCTCGCGCAGGATCTCCTCGGTGTGCTCGCCGAGGAGCGGCGGCGCAAGCTTGTGTTCCACCGGCGTGCCCGAGAAACGCATCGGACTCGCCACCGTCGGCAGCTTGCCCGCGGCGGCGTGCTCCAGTTCGACGCGCACGCCGCGCGCGCGCACCTGCGGCTCCTCGAACACCTGCGCCACGTTGTTGATCGGGCCGTTGGGTACCCCGGCGGCTTCCAGCAGCTCGAGCCATTCGTGTGTCGAGCGGCGACTGAAGATCTCCTGCAGCAGCCGCGTCAGCTCGCCGCGGTTCTCCACGCGCTTGCCGTTGGTGGCGAAGCGCGCATCGCCCGCCAGCTCGAGGCAGCCGGCCGCCTCGCAGAACTTGCGGTACTGGTTGTCGTTGCCGCAGGCGATGATCACCTCTCCGTCGGCGGTATGGAAAGGCTGGTAGGGCACGATGTTCGGGTGAAGGTTGCCGATACGCGAAGGCGGCTTGCCGGTCGCGAAGTAGTTGGTGTTCTGGTAGGCGAGCAGCGCGATCTGCGAGTCGAGCAGCGCGAGGTCCAGGTGCTGGCCCTTGCCTGACTCGGCGCGGTGCGCGAGCGCCGCGCAGATCGCGATCGAGGCATACATCCCGGTGATGATGTCCGCCACCGGCACCCCGGCGCGCATCGGCTCGCCGCCGTGCTCGCCGGTGACGCTCATCATGCCGCCCATGCCCTGGATCATGAAGTCGTAGCCGGGCCGTTCGCGGTAAGGGCCGCTCTGGCCGAAGCCGGTGACCGAGCAGTAAATGAGGCGCGGGTTGATCGCCTTGAGGTCGTCGTAGCCCAGCCCGTAGCGCGCGAGATCGCCGTACTTGTAGTTCTCGATCAGCACGTCGGAGGCGCGCGCGAGTTCCCGCACGATCCCCTGGCCGGCCGGGATCGAGATGTTCACCGTGATCGATTTCTTGCCGCGGTTGGCGGAGGTGAAATAGGCGGAGTCCTTAGTGTCCTTGCCCGCCTTGTCCTTCACCCACGGCGGCCCGAAGGCGCGCGAGTCGTCGCCGACCTTCGGGCGCTCGACCTTGATCACTTCGGCGCCCAGGTCGGCGAGGTTCTGCCCGGCCCAGGGGCCGGCCAGCACGCGCGACAGATCGAGCACCCTTACTTGCGACAGCGGTCCTGCCATGTCATTCCTCCCTGATCACCACAAGTTTGCCAGCATGCGCAGCCCGAGCGCGAACAGCATCAGCGCGAACACCACCCGCAGGCGCTTCACCGGCAGCCGGTGCGCAAGGCGCGCGCCGAGCGGCGCCATCGGCATGCTGGCTGCGACGATCAGCAGCAGCGCCGGCAGGTAAACGTAGCCCAGGCTCCACTGCGGCAGGTCGGGCGCTCGCGACCCCTGCAGTACGTAGCCGACGGTGCCCGCGACCGCTATCGGAAAGCCGTTCGCCGCCGCGGTGCCGATGGCGCGCTTGAGCGGCAGGTTGCACCAGGCGAGGAACGGGATCGACAGGAACGCACCGCCCGCGGCGAGCACGCTGGAAATGGCGCCGATGCCCGCACCTGCCGCGAACAAACCTGCGCGTCCGGGCAATTGGCGCCCGGCGCGAGGCTTGATCTCTACGAACATCTGCGCTGCCGCGTAAAACATGAAGCCAGTGAAGAAAATGGCCAGCGGGCGGGTCGGAATGAATCCGGCGGCGAGCGCCGCCGCGAGCGAACCGGCGAGTATGCCGGGGGCCATGGTGCGCGCCACCGCCCAGTCCACGCCGCCGTGGCGGTGATGCGCGCGCACGCTCGAGAGTGAAGTGAAGGCGATCGTCGCCAGTGCGGTGGCGAGCGCAAGATGCATCATGTGCTCGACCGGGAAGCCCTTGGCGGTGAACACGAACACCAGCATCGGCACCATCACCATGCCGCCGCCGATGCCGAGCAGCCCCGCGAGGAATCCCACCGCCAGGCCGATGGCGAGGTAAGCCCACCACCAGTCCACTAACGCTCCCCGAGCAGGTGCGCGACCAGTTCGGCGAAGCCTGCTCCGGATTCGTTCCGGGTCACATATTTCGGCGCAGCGGCCAGGTGTGCCGAGAAGCGCGCGATATTCGCCACCCCGACGGAGTTCACGAAATAGCTGAACATCGGCGCGTCGTTGGGCGAGTCGCCGGCGTAGGCGTATTGCGCATTCGCCGCGTCGAGGTCGGTGGCAAACCTCTCGGCGAACAGGGCCCTGCTCATCGCCAGCTTGTCGTAGCCGCCGAACCAGCCGTTGACGTGGATCGAGCTGATCTTCGCGTTGAGCCCCGCGGCGCGCATCAGCGCGGCGATGCGCTCCGCCGCTTCGAGCGGCAGGGGCGCCACGTCCTCGCAGTAGTCGATCGCCAGATCGGCTTCGCGGTAGGCCTGGTCCGACGCCAGCGCGCAGCCCGGCACGGTTGCGAGGATGCGCTGCGCGATCGCCGCGAGGCGCGCACGCTTGTCGGCGCGCACCGGCTCCGGGTCGTGAAAGCGCTTGCGCAACTTGCCGTTCTCGTGGCCGAAATAGAACGCGCCGTTCTCACCCACCACCGCATCCACCGGCCACATGCGCGCAATGTGGTCGCACCAGCCGGCGGGACGCCCGGTCACTGCAACCACGATGCGTCCCGCCCGCTTCAGCCTCTCGAGCGCAGCGTAGGCCTGCGCGGTCAGCCGACCTTCGGTGGTCAAGGTGTCGTCGATATCGAACAGCAGGCCGCGCAAGTGCTGTGCGCCGCGCAACTCGGCTAGCGGCTTCATGGAGGGCGCGATTCTATCGCGCCAGCGGCAGCCGCACGCGCAGCGCAACGCCGTCGCGGGAATCGAGATCGGCCGCCTCGATCGAGCCGCCGTGAAACTCGGCGATCAGGCGCGCGACATAAAGTCCCAGCCCCAGATGCGGTGCACCGCCAGCGGGCACCTCGCGCACCGAGACCATGGACTCGAACAGCCGGCCGCGCATCGCCGCAGGCAGCAGAGGTCCCTTGTTCTCCACGCTCAGCAGCGCCTGGGCATTGCGTTCCTGCAGCACGATGCGCACCGCCTCGCCGCCCGGCGAAAACTCGACCGCGTTCTCGACCAGCTTGTCGAGCAGTTGCGCGCCCAGGTCCGCGGAACCCCGGACCTCGAGTGCGCGGCCGGGAAGCTCCAGCAGCAACGGGGTGGCGGCATAGGCCAGCCGGTAGCCCTCCACACATCCGCGCACCAGGGCCGAAAGGTCGTAGCGCTCGCTTTCCGCGGTGCGCAGACCCTGCTCGAGGCGCGTCGCCTCGGTCATGCGCTGCAGAATAGTGTTCAGGCGGGACAGACCGTCCTCGGCGCGCGCGACATAGGTGCGCGTTTCCTCGGCGGAGGTCGCCAGCTTCAAATTCTCCAGCGACGAGCGCACCACCGCAATCGGCGTGCGCAATTCGTGCGACAGCCTTCCCGCCATGCTCTCCAGATAGGCGTGGTACTGCGCGAGCTTGGCCAGCATGGCGGAAAAGCTGCGCGACAGGTCGCCGATCTCATCGCCCGCGTCCGAGCCGGCGCTCAGTTGCGCCAACCTGCCGCGCGCGTCGATCGCGTGTTCGGCTTCGTCGCGCAGGCGCCGGATGCGATAAGAAAGCCAGGACGCGTAGGCGATCAGCAGGAGCGCCGCGCCTCCAAATGCCGCCAGCGTGAGCATGAGCAAACGCTCGAGCGCCGCGCTGCGCAGGCTGGCAACCGGGTTCGTGGTCTCCTCGACCACCACGGCACCCGCCACCTCGTCCCGGTTCCACACGGGGTGCGCGGCAGACATCACCACCGCGCGGCTGTCGGGCGTGAGCCGCGTGCGCGTCGCCGGCGTACCCTGCAGCGCCGCAGCAATGTACCGCCCCGTGGCAAGCACGTCGTCCGGCATCGACTCGGCGAAATCCTCGCTGGGGCGCTGGATCAGCCAGCCTGCGAGGCGCCGCCACGCCGCAAGGCCAAACCCGTCCTCTGCACTTGCCTGCGGCGGCGCGCGGCGCAAGCTACCCTCCAGGGCGAGCACCTGGTAGCGGCGGTTCACCACCCAGATGCGCGACTCGGCGCGCTGCAGGCCGCGCAGAATGGCGGCGATCTCGGCCTGCGCCGCGTGCGCAGCCAACTCGGACTCGCGCACCAGCGGTTGCGCAGCGGCGGCGTCGGGCAATCGGCCTTCGCTCTCGGCGAGGCGCTGCAGTTCCAGTTCCGCTTCGCGGCGCAAGGCATCGTCGCGTGCCGGCACCGCGACCAGGAGCTGCGGCCGGCCGTGCAGCGCGGTGGCGACCGCGCGCGCCGTGCCCATCAGGGCGCGCTCCTGCCCCTCGAGCAGTACGCGCTCCAGCTCGTTGACATAGGCCACGCCCGCCCAAGGCAGGGCGAACAATGCCAGCGCCATCAACACCAGTTGTGCGCGCAACCCGAACGCGAAGCGTCGCCTCACTCCTTCCAACGGTAACCCATGCCGTATGCGGTCTCGAGGTGCGCGAACTGCGCGTCGATGCCCTGAAACTTGTGGCGGATGCGCTTCATGTGCGAGGTCACGGTGCCATCGTCGACCACCAGGTTGGCCTCGCGCATCAATTGCTCCCGGCTCTTGACGTGGCCCGGATGCCGGGCAAGGGCGTGCACCATCCAGAACTCGGTCAGCGTCAGGGGCACGGGATTGCCGCTCCACGTGACCGCGAAGCGCTTGAGATCTACTCGCAGCGCGCCGCGCTCGAGCACTTCCTCGGCCGACTGTGCCTCGTGCGAGAACTCGGCGCGGCGGAACAGCGCGCCGATGCGCGCCAACAGGTGCGGCAGGCTGATGTCCTTGGTGAGGTAGTCGTCCGCGCCCAGGCGCAGTCCGGAAACCACGTCGAAGTCGCTGTCCCGCGCAGTAAGGAAAATGATCGGCAGCGTGGCGGAAAGTGCACGCAACTCGCGGCACAGGGCGAATCCGGCGTCGGCGTCGCTGCCCAGCCCGATGTCGATGATCGCAAGGTCCGGCAAGCGCGAACGCAGCGCCGCCAGGGCCTGCGCACGTCCGCTGTACGCGCTTACCTCGAAACCGTGCTTGCGCAGTGCTTCGCTGTAATTGGCGCGAATGGCCGGATCGTCCTCGACGATGGCGATGCGGCGGGACATGGCGGTCGACTATAGCCCATCGCCGCAGCCGCGGCGGGGCCTGCCACGGGATTGCCAGAATTCTTCGCCGCCTGTCCATCACCCGGACCGCGCGCGGCCCGTGCCGCGCCTTTCAATGCAGTCCTGGCAGCCACGCCACCGCCGAGGACATCACTCCCATGCAAACCGAAACGCGCCCCGCCAACGCCCGCATCGTCGCCCTGGACCTGGTCGCGTTCGTCGCGCTCGCTGCCTCGGTTGCGCTCGCCACGGCAATTGTCCTGGTCGCCGCCGTCCTCCTTCTTGCCGGCCGCGCCCACGCCTCCGAAACACAGCACGGTGCGCTGCTGCTCAGGTCCCTCGATGGCAAGCAGGCGCCGAGCGCGCCGCTGCTGTCCACCGACGTCTCATTCCGCGTCTCCGGGATGCTCGCCAGGGCGCGACTGACAGCCGTTACGCGATGCTGACGGGTGCCCTCATGCTGCTGCTCGCGTTGGCGATGCTGCTCGCACCGCGGCGTTGGCGGCTGGCGTGAAGCCCGATCTCGCATGGGGCGCGGAATGCGCCTGGCCGGAGGCGCAGGTCCAGCCGCGCGCTGCCTGGCCCTTGAAATACCTGGCGCTGGCGTTGCTTTTGATTGGCGTCCTGCAGTTCGGCCGCGGCGCCTGGATACAGGCCAAGGCGTGGCTCGCGCAGGAACTCATCGCGCACGCCTGGTCGCGCACGCTCAAAGGCGAAAAGCAAGTCAAGCCCTGGCCCTGGGCCGATACCTGGCCGGTGGCGCGTCTTTCCGCGCCAGCATTGGGAATCGAGCGCTATGTCCTTGCAGGCGCCGACGGCAGCGCGATGGCCTTCGGTCCGGGCCACGTCTCCGGCACTCCGGTGCCGGGCGAAACCGGCAACAGCGTGATCGGCGGGCACCGCGATACCCATCTCGCGTTTCTGCGCCACCTCAAACCCGGTGACGCGCTCGAGATCGAGCGTGCGGATGGCAGGCGGGTCGCATACCTCGTGCGCGATGCCAACGTGCTGGACCGGCGCGACGTCTGGGTGGCGAAGCAGGAAGGACCCGACCGGCTGACTCTGGTCACCTGCTTTCCGTTCGACGCGCTGCGCGCCGGTGGCCCGCAGCGCTATGTGGTGTTCGCGTACGAATTCAAGAACCGCGGCGGCGAGCGCGGGACGCGGGGCTAGCCTCCTCCTCTGGCCGCCCTCCCCGCTCGCCTGCTTCGGCATGGGCGGCGCTTCGCCCTGCGTGCATTGACACCCGGCGCATAGCATTTCAACCGGCTAATGGGCATCATGGGCGCCTGGGACGAGGAGGACGGCCGGACAGTGGGACAAAAAATGCTCGGGCGGTACCGCATCCTGGGAGAGCTTGGCCGCGGGGCCATGGGGGCTGTGTATCGCGCCGTCGATCCAATCATCGAGCGCGAGGTCGCCCTCAAGACGCTGCTTCCCGACCTGCCGGAAGATGTGATTGAGGAGGTGCGTATCCGCTTCCTGCGTGAAGCGCGCTCCGCGGGACGGCTGAGCCATCCCAACATCGTGACGATTTTCGACGTCGGCCAGGAAGGCGACACCGCCTATATTGCGATGGAGTTGCTCGAAGGGCGCTCGTTGCACCAGATGCTGAAGGATCCGCAGCGCATCCCCTTCCATGTCGCCGCCGACGTCACTGCCCAGGTGGCCGAGGCGCTGCACCACGCGCACCAGTTCTCGATCGTGCATCGCGACGTCAAGCCGGCCAACGTGGTGGTGGCGCCCTCGGGGCGCGCCAAGCTCACCGATTTCGGGGTCGCCTACGTTCCCGCCTCGAACGTGACCCAGACCGGCTCGGCGCTCGGCTCACCGCGCTACATGGCCCCCGAGCAGGTGCTCGGCCAGGCGATCGATGCGCGCGCCGACATCTTTTCCCTCGGCGTGGTGCTCTACGAACTGCTCGCCCGGCGCAACCCTTTCGAATGGCCGGGCGACACCACGGTGTTCGCCCTCATGCAGCGCATCGCCGGCGAGCCGCATCCGCCGCTGCGGCAGATCGACCCGCAGATCCCGGCGGGATTCGACCGCATCGTGGATCGAGCGCTTGCCAAGCGACCGCAGGACCGCTACCAGAGCGCCAGCGAGTTTGCGAGCGACCTGCGCAACTACCACAGCCTGGGCGGCGGCACCGAGTTCGCCAAGACGGTACCCCAGGCGACCTTGCAGTCCCCGGCGGCAGCGGTGGAAGAGCAGAAGATGCGCAACCAGCTGATCGACGATCTCGACCAGTTCGCGAAGAGCATCGAGACGCAAGAGACTCAGCGCCTGCGCGCGGAACAGGAGGTGCGCCTCAAGAAGGAACAGGCGTTATTCGACTGGGGCGCGGCCGAAGAGCAGAAACGCGCGGCATTCGAGCGCGGCGAGCGCGCGGCGCCCGAGAGCGACCCGAAATGGATGACCACCACGCGCCGGATGGAAGCCGTCGAAATCATGCGGCAACAGGCTTCCTTCAGAAAGGCGCAGGCTGACGCGAAACCGAAGGCGATGGCGGCGCTCGACGCCGCGATGCGCGCAGCCTTGCAGTACCTGACCGAATTCAGCAAGGAAATGAACACGCACGAACCGCATGCGGGCGCACCCTACGAATTCATTTATGTCGGCAAGCTGCCCTCGGTGACGCTCACCCAGGCATCGGTCACCAACCGCACGCTCAAGCTGCCGGCGGGTAAGGAGCTCTGCGCGCAGGTCCAGCTCCGTTATTGCGTCCGGGCGGCCGAGCCGCCCAAGTTTATGCTCCTGGGCGAAGACATCGGCCGCTGCGAGCAGTACCTCAAGTCGCTGAGCGTCGCGTTCCAGCAGCGGGCGCGTCATGAGGGAAAGGAACGCCCGGCGATGTTCATCGTCACAGGACTCCTGCCGTGCGAGGTCAACATTCGGGGCGATTACGAGGCGGCGACCGCCACTGTCGAGCTGATCAACGTACGGCGCTTCGGCCGCGTCACCGTGCGCCTCGCCACGGAAACATTCAAGGGCGCGATTGACGACCTGGCGCGCTACGTGCTCGGCGTCGACGACGATTTCAAAAAATTGATCGAAAGGGCCTGATCCGCGTTACTTCTTGCGCAGCTGCCTGATCGCACCATGCTGCGCCACCAGCGAAGACCGGCATCGAACGCGTATCCGTCTTGCCCTGCGCCTTGGCGCGCCCAGGGCGCTACGCCGACAGTAGCCGCAGAAACTCTTCAGCCGTCCGGCCCCAGGACCAGGATGCCAGATCCCGACCGGCACGCTCCCCAACTGCTCGCAGCTCATCGCGATGCTGATACGCATGTTCGAGCTGGGCGATGGTCTGGTCCAAATCCGGCTCCGGCCATACGGCGATCGGCTCGCCGGCCTGATTCCGGATCTCGGTGGTGTGCTTCGCTTCAATCAGCAGCGCGTTGTGCGGATTCAATACATCCGCGTGGCCGGTGACATTGGAGGCCACGACCGGTTTGCCACTGGCCATGAATTCCATGAGTACCAGGTTGGTGCCGCCTTCGCACCGGTTTGGAAACAAGCCCACGTCGCAGTTGGCGTAGACGCGGGGCATCATCAGATTGGGCTGCGGCAACAGGGTGACAACCCGCGTCACATCGATCCCATTGTCCGCCAGAACGGCATTGACGAAGCCGACGTACGAAGCCTCCGGAGGGTTGAACCGAATCAGCTTGGTGGACAGCATGGTTTGCACGCTGAAGGTCCAAGGGTTGTACCAGGAATTGACCAGCATGACGTCAGCGTGCCGGTCTTGCAGGACCTTGTACGCCCGAATCACGATGTCCTGAGCCTTGCGCAGCTCGAACTTGCCGCCCGAAAACACAACGAAGCGGTCACGAAAGAATTCCCTGTCGTCCGGGCGCGGAAAGAAGACTTTGTGGTCCACGCCCTGGACCACGGTCGAAACCTTTTCCAGTCCATGCTCTTTGAGAAGCCGCGTGCACCATGCTGAACCGGTGGCAACCCAGTCGAAATGGCGGCGCGCATTGTCGATCCAGGCCGGCTTGAGGATGTTGTCCTCGAAAAACGAGTAGCCGACCGTGCGTGTTCCCCGAACCCTAGGACTCGCGGGCAGCATCTCCCTGCCTGCTACGCATTCCAGCAACGGGGCATCGAGCCGGGTCACCTCCCCCTGACGGGGGAACCCGGCCAGCCGTTCGTGCGGAAAAAGAAACTGCGCGAGTTCATGCCATTCAAAACCATCGCCGACAATTTCCGGCGTAAATTGCTCCGCCAGCATCCGCGTCGGCGTCAGCCGAGCCAGTTCGCGCGTGC
Organism: Betaproteobacteria bacterium; assembly: GCA_031389685.1. Classification (GTDB taxonomy): domain Bacteria; phylum Pseudomonadota; class Gammaproteobacteria; order Burkholderiales; family SG8-39; genus JAABQT01. Next base: position 4,209 of record JANMSV010000211.1, on the reverse strand, counting down.
AATATTTGCCGCATACGCCCCAGCCGTGTGCCGATCCAAGCGGGAAATCGATATAGATCACACGGACTCCACGGACAAGATGCGGCCCAAGCCGCGCTCGATTCTTCTAGCGCTTTCGAAGCTTCCTGATCGCCGCGAGCTGCGCCGCGAGCATCGCCAGTTCGCCTTCCACGGCGGCGATTTCCTGCTTGTCCTGGGCCTTGGCGCGCGCTTCCTCGGCTTTCTTCAGAGCCTCGTTGGCCTTCGCCTCGTCGAGGTCCGCCCCGCGGATCGCCGTGTCGGCAAGGACCGTGATCACCTTGGGCTGAACCTCCAGGATGCCGCCGGCGACGAAAATCAGTTGCTTCTCGCCGCCCCCAGCCGGTGTGATCTCCACCGTGCCCGGCTTGATGCGCGTGATGAGCGGCGTGTGGCGCGGATAGATGCCGAGCACGCCCGCTTCGCCGGGCAATACGACGAATTCCGCCTCGCCCGAGTAGATCGAGGCTTCGGCGCTGACGACGTCGACGTGGATGGTGGCGGCGGCCATTACTGCAGGGTTTTCGCTTTCTCGAACGCCTCTTCGATCGGCCCGACCATGTAGAAAGCCTGCTCAGGCAGCGCATCGCACTCGCCGTTGACGATCATCTTGAAGCCTTTGATGGTGTCCTTGAGCGAGACGTACTTGCCCGGCTGGCCGGTGAAGTTCTGCGCCACGGTAAAGGGCTGCGAGAGGAATCTCTGGATCTTGCGCGCGCGGGACACCGCCAGCTTGTCCTCAGGCGCGAGTTCATCCATGCCCAGGATGGCGATGATGTCGCGCAGTTCCTTGTAGCGCTGCAGGGTCTGCTGTACCGAACGCGTGGTGTTGTAGTGGTCCTCGCCAATGGTGTTCGGGTCCACCTGGCGCGAGGTCGAGTCGAGCGGGTCCACCGCGGGATAGATGCCGAGCGATGCGATGTCCCGCGACAGCACCACGGTCGCGTCGAGGTGACCGAAGGTAGTCGCCGGGCTCGGGTCGGTCAGGTCGTCGGCCGGCACGTAGATCGCTTGCACCGACGTGATCGAACCGGTCTTGGTCGAGGTGATGCGTTCCTGCAGGCGGCCCATCTCTTCCGCGAGCGTCGGCTGGTAGCCCACGGCCGAGGGCATGCGGCCGAGCAGCGCCGACACCTCGGTGCCCGCGAGCGTGAAGCGATAGATGTTGTCGACGAAGAACAGGATGTCGCGGCCTTCGTCGCGGAAGTGCTCGGCCATGGTCAGACCGGTGAGCGCCACGCGCAGGCGGTTGCCCGGCGGCTCGTTCATCTGGCCGAACACCATCGCCACCTTGGATTCGGGCAGGTTGTCGATCTTCACCACGCCCGCCTCCATCATCTCGTGATAGAAGTCGTTGCCCTCGCGCGTGCGCTCGCCCACGCCGGCGAACACCGAGAGACCCGAGTGCTGGGTCGCGATGTTGTTGATCAGCTCCAGCATGTTCACCGTCTTGCCGACGCCGGCACCACCGAACAGGCCGATCTTGCCGCCCTTGGCAAACGGGCAGATCAGGTCGATGACTTTGATGCCGGTTTCAAGCAGTTCCACGGAAGGCGACAGCTCGTCGAACTTGGGTGCCGCCTGGTGAATCGAGCGCAGCTTGTCCGATTTGATCGGTCCGCCGTCGTCGATCGGCCGGCCGAGCACGTCCATGATGCGGCCGAGCGTGCCCAGGCCGACAGGAACCGAGATCGGACCGCCGGTGTTGTTCACTTTCATGCCTCGGCGCAGGCCGTCGGAAGATCCCAGCGCGATGCAGCGCACTACGCCGTCGCCGAGTTGCTGCTCGACTTCGAAAGTGAGGCCCTTCTCGACGAGTCCGCCCTCGCCCGTGTCCGCGAGCTTGAGCGCGTCGTAGACCTTCGGCATTCCTTCGCGGGGGAATTCAATGTCGGTGACTGCGCCGACGCATTGAACGATGGTTCCTTGAGAGTTTGGAGATGCCATGGTGCGTTCCTTTATACGGCGGCTGCGCCGCCCACAATTTCAGAAAGCTCTTTGGTGATGCCGGCTTGACGGTTCTTGTTGTAGATCAGCGTCAGCTCGTCGATCAGGTCGCGCGCGTTGTCCGAGGCGGCTTTCATCGCCACCATGCGCGCCGATTGCTCGGACGCCATATTCTCGGCCACGGCCTGGAAAATGATCGCCTCGATGTAGCGCGTCATCACCTGGTCGAGCACCGCCTTGGCTTCCGGCTCATAAAGGTAGTCCCACACCGACTCCGGCGCGCCCAGGCGCTCGCCCGAAAGCGGCAGCAGCTGCTCGAGGACCGGCTCCTGCTTCATGGTGTTCAGGAAGCGCGTGTAGCCGATCAGCAGCCGGTCGAAGCGGTCCTTGGTATAGCCGTCCAGCATCACCTTGATGGTACCGATCAGCTTGTCCATCTGCGGCCGGTCGCCGATCTGGATCGCGTGCGACACGATGTTCGCGCCCAGGCGCTGCATGAAACCGAAGCCCTTGTTGCCGATGCAGCAGACGTCGATTTCCTCGCCTTCGGTCTGCCAGGCCTTGTACTGGTTCAGCACCATGCGCAGCAGGTTGGTGTTCAGAGCTCCGCACAGGCCCTTGTCCGTGGTGATGACGATCAAGCCGACGCGCTTCACCGAGTCGCGTGGAACCAGGAAAGGATGCCGGTACTCCGGGTTCGCATGGCTGATGTGTGCCGCGACATTGCGGATCTTCTCGCCGTAGGGACGCGCATGGCGCATGCGCTCTTGCGCCTTGCGCATTTTCGAAGCGGCGACCATCTCCATCGCCTTGGTGATCTTCCGAGTGTTCTGCACACTCTTGATCTTCACTCGTATTTCTTTGGTGCCTGGCATGGCTTAGTGGCCTAGTAGGAACCGTTTTTCTTCCAGTCGGCAATCGCGTCTTTGAGCGACTTCTCGTCGTCGGCCGACAGATCGGCCTTTTCCTCGATGCGCTTGATCAAATCGGAGTACTTGGACTTTAAGTAGTCGCGCATCGAACGCTCGGCGGCAAGCGCCTTTTTCACGTCGATGTCGCCGAAAAAACCGTTATTGACCGCGAACAGCGTCACTGCCATCTCCCATACCTGAAGCGGGTGGTATTGCGGCTGCTTCATGAGTTCGGTGACCATGCGGCCGAGCTCGAGCTGCTTGCGCGTGGCCTCGTCGAGATCGGAGGCGAACTGCGCGAAGGCCGCGAGTTCTCGATACTGCGCGAGCGCAAGCCGCACGCCACCGCCCGTATCCTTTCGCTTCATGATCTTGGTCTGCGCAGCGCCGCCCACCCGTGATACCGAAACGCCGGCGTTGATCGCGGGCCGAATCCCGGCATTGAAGAGGTCCGTCTCCAGGAAGATCTGGCCGTCGGTAATCGAGATGACGTTGGTCGGCACGAATGCAGTGACGTCGCCCGCCTGCGTTTCGATGATCGGCAGTGCCGTGAGCGAGCCGGTCTTGCCCTTGACCGCGCCCTTGGTGAACTTCTCGACATAAGCCGGATTCACGCGCGCGGCGCGCTCCAGCAATCGGCTATGCAGGTAGAACACGTCGCCCGGATAAGCTTCGCGGCCAGGCGGGCGGCGCAGCAGCAGCGATACCTGGCGGTAGGCCCAGGCCTGCTTGGTCAAATCGTCATAGATGATCAGCGCATCCTGTCCGCGATCGCGGAAGTACTCGCCCATGGTGCAGCCGGAGTACGGTGCGATGAATTGCATCGCCGCGGACTCGGAGGCGGTGGCTGCGACGATGATGGTATAGGCCATCGCGCCGTGTTCCTCGAGCTTGCGCACCACGTTTGCAACGGTCGAGGCTTTCTGGCCGATCGCAACATAGACGCAGAACAGGTCCTTGCCCTTCTGGTTGATGATGGTGTCGATCGCCACCGCGGTTTTGCCGGTCTGGCGGTCGCCGATGATCAGTTCGCGCTGCCCGCGACCCACCGGCACCATGGCATCGATCGCTTTGAGCCCCGTCTGCACGGGCTGCGATACCGATTGACGCGCGATCACTCCCGGCGCCACCTTCTCGATGACGTCGGTCAGCTTGGCGTTGATGGGGCCCTTGCCGTCGATCGGCGCGCCCAGCGAATTGACTACGCGGCCAAGCAGTTCCGGGCCGATTGGTGCCGAGAGGATCTTGCCGGTGCACTTGACCGTGTCACCCTCCGTGATGTGCTCGTACTCGCCCAGGATCACCGCGCCTACCGAGTCGCGCTCCAGGTTGA
>JANMSV010000202.1:0-3753 GCA_031389685.1 Betaproteobacteria bacterium | reverse complement strand
AAAAAACTGCATCTGATAGCTCAGCAGCCCCCTGCCGGTCTTGGAGATTTCCTGTCCGCCGATGACCACGTTCCAGCGCATCATGAATACCGAGAGTAGCACCAGGCAGGCGCTCAAGGTGACGCCCATGATGAGTGCTCTGCCCGTGGTGCCGCGCCAGATCATGTAGGAAAGCCAAAGCAGCGGCAGGATCGCGCCGACGCCGAATTGCAGCACGAAGAAGGGGATGAGGAGCGGGCCATTGACGTACGCGATGATCATCTCCACGCCCTCGCGCCCCTTGTACACGATGTTGGCGAACTCCAGGCCCTCCAGCAGCAGGGCGACCATGATGAATCCCCACACCGTGTAGGCGAGGCCCTTCAGGCAGGCGAGATCGATCGTGATCCGGCGCAGCCAGCACGAGAGCACGTAGAGCACGATGAGCAGCGCCACTCCGGAGATGATGGCCGAGAACAGGAACACCACCGGCATCAGATCGGAGGACCACCATTCGCGCGACTTGAGCGAACCGAAGACGAAGCCGACGTAGCCGTGCAGGCCATGCGCGCCGGGAATTCCGGCGATCGCCAGCCAGAAGATCCATTTCCGGTCGTGGCGCAGCGCTTCCTCGGACACGTCGTACGAGCCCAGCGTCAGCAGGCGATAGACCGGGCCCAGCAGGCCTTTTCTCTTCTGGGCCTGCTCGACGACATAAGGGCGAAACGCGAACCAGGTCTCGACCATCAGCAGGACGATGTAAAAGGTCGCGAAGTAGCCGAACATGGCCATCGCCGAGGTCCAGTGCGGGGTGAGCAGGTTGTTGAGCGCGCGTTCCGGATGGCCCAGGTGCAGCAGCAGGGGCAGGGGCACGAAGAGCATGAAGCACAGCGAGGTGAGCAACGCCAGGTGCGCCACGGGCTTCAGGCGCTGGAAGCCGAACACCTGGTACAGGCTCGATACCGTGAACGCGCCCGCCACCAGGCCGGTGATGTAGGGATAGACGACGATGGCGATCGACCACTCGATGACCGTTTCGTTCGGGTACACCCAGCCGATGTACGGGGCGTAGTGGATGAGGGGTTCCATCAGAGCACCGCCTTGTCGATGCCGACGTAAAAGACGTTGGGCCCGTTACCGGTTTCAGGCTTGAGCACCTGCACGCGGTTGTTGCGGATGAACAGGCTGATCGGGCTTTGCGGGTCGTTGCGATCGCCGAACACGCGCGCGCCGACCGGGCATACTTCCACGCACGCGGGCTGCAGCCCCTTGGTGATGCGGTGGTAGCACCAGGTGCACTTGTCCGAGACCCCTTTTCCCTCGTCGAAGTAACGCGCGCCGTAAGGACAGGCCTGCACGCAATATCTGCAGCCGATGCAATACTCATGGTCGATGAGCACCACGCCGTCGGCGCCCTTGTAGGTGGCGCCGACCGGGCACACCTGCACGCAGGCAGGATGCGTGCACTGGTTGCACAGCTTCGGCACGAAGAAGGCTTTCTCCACCTTCGCGCCCGCGTAGCGGTCGGCGAAGCGGTATTCGCGTTCGGAGCCCGAGGCGGCGATGTTCACCGGGTCCTGCTGGCTGTCGATGCGCGGCTGATCCTCGCCTTCCAGGTAGACGTAACGCTCGACCCAGGTGCGGAAATGATGCGCGGTGAGCGGCACGGCGTTTTCGTGCTTGCAGGCCTCGACGCAGCGCAGGCAGCCGATGCATTTCGTGGCATCGACGCCGAACGCCCAGCGGTGCTTGGTCCAGTCGTAATCCGGCGTCGGAAACGAAGCACGGCCGGCAGCGGCCCCGCTCTTTGCGGCCGCCTTGTCCATGACACCCCCCGTCCCCGCGGCCGCGGCGGCGGCCACAACGGTGGCGGCGCGGCCGATCTTGCGCAGGAATCCGCGCCGTGCGCGCAATGCGCTGATCGCTTCCCGTTTCATGATCCTCCCTTTCCTTTCGACGCTGGCCCGCAACTCTGCGCCGTGTAGTAAGCGGCAAGGTTCGCAATGTCCGCATCGCTCAGGCCCCTGACCACGCCCGCCATCATCGGATCTTTGCGCAGTCCGGCGCGGAACGCCTTGAGCGTGTTGGCGAGGTAGGTCGACTTCTGCCCGGCAATATGCGGCCAGGCGGGATTCGCGGCGATGCCGGTCTCGCCGTGGCAGGCCGAGCAATTCTTGGCGAGCAGCTTGCCGGCGGCGGCGCCTGCACCCGCGGCGCGCGCGGGCGCCCGGCAGCTTAAGCCCGCGTAGTAGGCGGCGAGGTTCTGCACTTCGGCATCGCTGAGCGATTGCGCCACGGGCGACATCATCACGTCGGTCTGCGCGCCGGACTTGTAGGCGCCGAGGATGCGGGCCAGATAGGCAGCGTTCTGTCCGGCGAGATCCGGCCAGGGTTCGTTCGGGCTGATGCCGTTCGCGCCGTGGCAGCTGGCGCAGCTTGCCGCGTGCTTCCTGCCGCCCGCCGCGGCATCTCCGGCGACCAGGGCCGCGGCGACCGCGAGCCTGGGCGCATGCGGGTTGTGGCACACGATGCATTGCTGGCCGGCGCCGTGCTGCGCCGAGTCGATCTGCGGCTGCGTGCGCGGCCTCTCCGCCATCTTTTCATGGCACAGCGTGCACAGCTTTCGCGCATCGGCGGGAATCGGCAGCTTGCCTTTCTGCGGGTGGCCCTGGGCCGCGCCGTGGCAAGACTCGCAGGTCACCGACTTGTGATTGTTCGCCGACCATTGCGCGTGGCGCTCGCCGTGGCAGCCCTGGCAGTAGCCTGCGCCCTGGAATGCCGGTTCCTGGGCGGCAATCTGGGGCACCGAGTCGGCGCGATAGTGGCCGTACTCGTAGAACGACGGGGCGGTGAAATACCACTTCGCGGCCAGGCCGAGCGCGAGGCCTCCGGCCAGCAACGCGATCAATCGGACGATGTGCTTGGGCACATCCGCGCCTAGGCCGGACTCATGCCTCCTACGCTAGCGCGCGGCTCGCGCCGCGGCTTGACCTACATCAAACGCGCCAGCGCGACCGTGGCTACTGCGGCCCCAGAACTTGCCGTACGGCGGCCTCGAGCTCGGCGTCCGGCGCCTGGACTTTCGGGTGGCCCTTTCCCGCCTTGAGCTTCGCCACCAGCTCGCCTTCGGCGCCCGCTTTGCCCTTGTACTTGGCGGCCACGTCCTTGAACGCCGGGCCGACTTTCTTCTTGTCCATGTCGTGGCAGTTCAAGCATCCCTTGGCCTTCAGCACGTCCGCTGCCGACGCCGCAAAGGCCGCGCCCACGGCGAGCGCTCCTGCCACCGCCAGAACGAACACTTTCGCTTGCATGATGCCTCCTGTGTCGATAGTCAATGAAATCATTCCATGCGGCCCGACATGCCGATGATCACCAGCACGAGCAGCAACAGGCCGATCGCGATCAGGGTGAAACCCAGGACCTTGGAGCCCAAAGTCATCGGCCGCGACGGCGCGTCCACCAGGTACTTCGCCAGTTGCCCCAAGGCCACCAGGCGCTGGTACTCGAGCCCATGTTCGCGCCTGAATTCCTCCAGCGGCACGGCGCCGGTGAACATCACGGTGTCGAGCGGGAACTTGCCCGGCCGGAAGTGGTTGTTGAAGAAGTGCACCGTGAACAGGAACACCGCGGCGAGCACCGCTTCCTCGCCGTGCACGATGGTGGCGACGTTGAACATCCACCCCGGCAGCACCGACGCGGTCAGGCCCGGGAACGCGAGCATCATGCCACTGCCGCCGATGATCGCCATGCCCCAGAACACCGCCCAGTAGTCGA
>JANMSV010000168.1:0-19098 GCA_031389685.1 Betaproteobacteria bacterium | reverse complement strand
AGCCACGCGCCGCCCTGCTGGTAATGGCGCCGCTCGCCCGGGCGCACGCGCGTTCCCTCCGGGAAGATGATCACCCAGAAGCCCTGCGCCAGGCGCTCCTTGCCGCGGCGCGCGATGTCGCGCAGCGCGGCCCGGCCGTTGGCGCGGTTGATCGCGATCGGGCTCATCAGCGCGAGGCCCCAGCCGAAAAACGGGATCCACAACAGCTCGCGCTTCAGCACCATCACGTGCGGCGGGAAGATTTCCTGGAACGCGAGGGTCTCCCATGCCGACTGATGCTTGGCGAGGATCACGGCCGGGTGCGCAGGCAGGTTCTCGCGGCCCTCGACCTGCCAGCGGATGCCGCACAGTGCGCTCGCGAGCTTCACCACCAGCCGCGACCAGCCGGAAATCACCCGGTAGCGCGCGATGCGCGGCAAGGCAAACGTGGCCAGTGCGATCAGAGCGTAGGGCGGGGTGACGAGCGCCAGCGCCGCCGCAAACAGCGTGGAGCGCAGCGCGATCATGGTACCTGCCGGTCTACGAAGGCGGCGAGATCGGGAAACGTCTCGGTGCCCGGCGGCAGGCCGCCCGCCGCGCGCGTCTTTTTGCCCTTGCCGGTCAGTACCAGCACCGGCCGCGCGCCCGCCGCGGCGGCGGCCTGCAGGTCGCGCAGCGAGTCGCCGACCATGGGCACGCCCTGCAGGGCGACGTTCATGCGCTTGCCGATCTCCAGCAGCATGCCGGGCTTGGGCTTGCGGCATGCGCAATTGGAGTCGCCCGCGTGCGGGCAGAAGAACACCGCGTCGATCCGTCCGCCGGCCTGGTGCACCGCCCGGTGCATGCCGTCGTGGATCGCGTTCAGCGTCGCCATGTCGAACAGGCCGCGGGCGATGCCCGATTGATTGGTGGCCACCACCACGCGCCAGCCGGCCTGCGTCAGGCGCGCGATCGCCTCCAGGCTGCCCTTGATCGGTTTCCACTCCGCCGGCGACTTGATGTGCTGGTCGCTGTCGTGGTTGATGGTGCCGTCGCGGTCCAGCACGACGAGCTTCATGCGAGCCGTCCTTCGGCCAGGTTCATGCGGCGAGCTTGGAGAGATCCGCGATGCGGTTCATGGTGGCGTGCAGCTTGCCGAGGAAGCCGATGCGGTTTTTCCGCACGCGCTCGTCCTGGTCCATGACCAGCACCTTGTCGAAGTACGCATCCACCGGGCCTTTCAGCGCCGAGAGCGTCATGAGCGCGCCGGTGTAGTCTCCGGCTTTGTAGGCTTTCTCGAAGTCGGGCTGCAGGGCGGCAATGGCGCCCGCCAGGTCTTTCTCTTCCTCCTGGCTGAACAGCGCCGCGTCGAAATCGCCGGGCACTTCGCCGGCCTGGCGCAGGATGTTGGCGATGCGCTTGTTCGCCGCCGCGAGGCTCGGCGCCTCGGCCAGCCGGGAGAAGGCGCGCACCGCGTCCAGCTGGCGCGGGATCTGGTCCAGGCGCACGAACAGGCGGCTGAGCACCGATTCGATCTCGATCGCGCTATAGCCGCGCTCCGCCAGGTAGCCGCGCATGCGCTCCCGGACGAAGACTTCCACTTCGGTATGCGCCTGCCCGATGTCTTTCGGCAGCACCCGGTAGGCGGCGTTCACCAGGTCGTGCAGCGAAACGGGCAGGGCGCGTTCCACCAGGATGCGGATCACGCCGAGCGCCGCGCGGCGCAGGCCCAAAGGGTCCTTCTCGCCAGTGGGCTGCTGGCCGACACCGAACAGGCCCGCCAGCAGGTACAGCTTGTCGGCCAGCGCCACCGAGCAGGCGACCAGGCTCTGCGGCAGCTGGTCGCCGGCGAAACGCGGGCGGTAGTGCGCCTCGATCGCATCCGCCGTTTCGCGCGCTTCGCCGTCGTGCAGCGCGTAGTAGCGCCCCATGATTCCCTGCAGCGCGGGAAATTCGCCCACCATGCCGGTGAGCAGGTCGGCCTTGCACAGTTCCGCAGCGCGCTCGGCGTGCTGGTCGTCGGCGCCCAGCGAGCGCGCGACCACCCCGGCCAGGATCTTCATGCGCTGCACGCGGTCGAGCTGGCTGCCGAGCTGGTGGTGGAACACGACCTTGGCGAGCAGCGGCACGCGCTCCTCCAGGCGGTGCTTGCGGTCCTGGTCGTAGAAAAAGCGTGCGTCCTCCAGTCGTGGCCGCACCACGCGCTCGTTGCCTGCGACGATGTGCCGCGGGTCTTCGACCTGCAGGTTGGAGACAATCAGGAATTTCGGCAGCAAGGCACCCGTGGCGTCGAACAGCGGGAAGTACTTCTGGTTTTGGCGCAGGGTGAGCGCCAGGCATTCCTGCGGGATCTCCAGGAAGGCCTTGTCGAAGGTCCCGGCGTAGACACTCGGGTGCTCCACCAGCGCCGTGACTTCGCCCAGCAGGTCCTGGTATTCGCCCAGCGTCGCGCGTTGCGCCCCGGCCGCGGCCTGGAGCTGGCGCTCGATTTCCGCGCGACGCGCATCGAAGTCGGCCAGCACCCGGCCTTCGTCACGCAGCTGCGCCTCGTAGGATTCCGCGTCGCGCAACGCGATCCAGTTCTTCGACATGAAGCGGTGGCCGCGCGTGCGCCGCCCGGCAGGCAGACCCAGCACCGTTCCCGGCACGACTTTCGCGCCGTGCAGCATCACCAGGGCGTGCACCGGGCGCACGAACTGTGCCTCGCCGTCGCCCCAGCGCATGGTTTTCGCAATCGGCAGGGCCGCGAGGGCGGCCTCGACCTTGGGCGCCAGCACCTGCGCCAGCCGCGCCCCCGGCACGATGCGCTCCACGGCGTATACGATGCCCTTGGTGGTGTCGAGCTGCACCAGCTGCTCAGGCGCGACCCCGTGCTTGCGCGCGAATCCCGCCGCCGCTTCGGGCGGCGCCTTGATCGACGGGCCCTGCATTTTCTCGCGCACGTCCGAGGCCACCGCCAGCACGCGCGAAATCGAAACGGCGAGGCGGCGCGGGGTGGCGAAGTAGCGCGCGGCGCTCCCCGTCGCGCGCAGGCCCGCGCTTTCCAGGTCGTTGGTCAGGTGGTCGCGGAACGCGCGCGCCAGCGCTTCCAGCGCCCTGGGCGGCAGTTCCTCGGTCAGCAGCTCGACGAGCAGCGTTTCTGCCCGCGGTACGGCGCTGGCGCCTGGCTTCGCCATGGCCTAGCTGCGCGCCTTGCGCTGCGGCGGCGGCGCCTGCAGGCGCATCGGGAAGCCGAGCCGCTCGCGCGATTCGTAGTAGGCCTGGGCCACTGCGCGCGCCAGCGCGCGCACGCGCGCGATGGTGGCCGCACGCTCGATGACCGAAATGGCGCCGCGCGCATCGAGCAGGTTGAAGGCGTGAGAACACTGGAGAACCCTCTCGTACGCCGGCAGGGTGCATTGCGCCTCGATCAGGCGCCTGGCCTCGCCCTCGAAGTCGCCGAAGTGCCGGAACAGCATCTCGGCGTTCGACAACTCGAAGTTGTAGCGCGACTGCTCGACCTCGTTCTGGTGGTAGAGGTCGCCGTAGCTCACGCCCGGCGTCCACACCAGGTCATAGACCGACGCCTTGCCCTGCAGGACCATCGCCAGGCGCTCAAGGCCGTAGGTGATCTCGCCCAGCACCGGCCTGCATTCGAGCGAGCCGACTTCCTGGAAGTAGGTGAACTGCGTGACTTCCATGCCGTCGAGCCATACTTCCCAGCCCAGCCCCCAGGCGCCCAGCGTCGGCGACTCCCAGTCGTCCTCGACGAAGCGGATGTCGTGTTCCCGCGCGTCGATGCCGAGCGCGGTAAGCGAGTCGAGGTAACGCGCCTGCAGGTCGGCAGGCGAGGGCTTCATCACCACCTGGTACTGAAAGTAGTGCTGCAGACGGTTCGGGTTCTCGCCGTAGCGCCCGTCCTTGGGGCGGCGCGAGGGCTGCACGTAGGCGGCGTTCCAGGGCTCGGGGCCGATGGCGCGCAGGAATGTGGCGGTGTGGAAGGTGCCGGCGCCGACTTCCATGTCATAGCCTTGCAGCACAGCGCAGCCCTGGCGGTCCCAGAACTCGTTCAGGCGCTGGATCAGCTGCTGGAAAGTGAGCATCGAGCTGGAATCTTACCGGCTGCGCCGCAGCAGCGCGACGGCGAACAGCAGCACCGCGCACGCCAGGAGCGCGGGCCAGTCGCCCCAGCGCACGTAGGGGGTGGCGCCGGCATAGCCTTGCACCGTGACCTCGAGCCGGCCCTCGGTGAACGGAGGGAGTTGCGCCAGCACGCGTCCGTCGCGGTCGATCGCCGCCGTGATTCCGGTGTTGGTGGCGGCGAGATGCGCGCGTCCGGTCTCCAGCGCCCGCGCCCGAGCGATCTGCAAGTGTTGCGCGGGCGCCAGCGAGTCGCCGAACCAGGCGACGTTGGACAGGTTGACCAGCAGCGTGGCCTCGGGCAGCTGGCGGATCAGCTCGCCGCCGTAGGCGTCCTCGTAGCAGATGTTGACGGCGAGTTTCTGGCCGGCAGCCTCGAGCGGACGCGGCCGTGCAGGCCCGCGCGCGAAATCGGCGAGCGGGATGGAGAGCACGCGCACCACCCAGCCGAACCCCGGCGGCACGAACTCGCCGAACGGCACGAGGTGCGCCTTGTAATAGAGCTGGCGCGGCGCACCGCCGAGAGTCAGCGCGCCGTTGTAGTACACGCCGGGCGCGGTGCGCACGGGTATGCCCAGCAGCAGGTCGCCGCCGTTGCGCCTGGCCGCCGCTTCAAGTCGCGCCAGGTACGCCGGGTCGACGCTGTCCAGCATGCGCGGCACTGCCGTCTCCGGCAGAACGATGAGGCGTGCGCGGCTCGACTCGGCGAGGCGCGCGTAGGTGTCCAGCGTGCCCGTGTAGCGCAGGGGATCGAACTTGAGGCCCTGCGGGACGTTGCCCTGCAGCACGCTCGCTGCGAGCGGCGGACCCGCCGGCGTGGTCCACTGCACGTCGCGCAGCGCCATGCCGGCGACCCCGATGACGGCAAAGGCTGCGGCCGCAACCCAGCGTGCCTGGCCCCGCGCGACGTTCCAGAGCAGGCCGGCGCAGGCGGCCGCGACAAAGGTGGTCAGGTACACCCCGCCCAGCGGCGCGTAGCCGGCGAGCGGCGTGTCGATCGCGGCGCTGCCGAGCGCGAGCCATGGAAAGCCGGTAAACAGCGTCGCGCGCAGCCACTCGGCGAGCGTCCAGCACGCCGGGATCACCAGCGCCGCGCGCAGCGCGGGAGTCGCACGCAGCTTCGCCTGCACGGCGCCGGCGATTGCCGGGTACAGCGCCAGCACCGCGCAGAAAGCGAGGGTCGCGAACGCGGCGAGCGGCGCCGGCATGGCGCCGAAGCGGTGCAGGCTGATGTACACCCAGGAAACGCCCGCGAGGAACATTCCCAGGCCGAAGGCGAAGCCGAGCCAGGCGGATTCGCGCGCATTGCGCGCCGTCAGCCACAGCTGCGTGAGCACCGCCAGGGACAGGAGCGCGACCGGAAACAGTTCCAGAGGCGCGAACGCCAGCACCATCGCCGCGCCGGCCAGGAACGCGACGAGGGGGCGGCGACGCATCACTTCGGCTTGTCGACCAGCAGCGTGTAGACGCGCCGGCTGTCGGCGCGCAGCACCTGGAACTTGTAGCCCTCGATAAGCACCGTCTCGCCGCGCTTGGGCAGCCGGCCGAGCCGCGCGATCACCAGGCCGCCGACCGTGTCGTGTTCCTGGTCGGAGAAGTGGCTGCCGAAGGTGGCGTTGTAGTCGGCGATCTGGGTGAGCGCCTTGACGCGGTAGCGGCCGCTGGATTCCAGCAGGATGTTGTCGCTCGCCTCGTCGAAGTCGTACTCATCCTCGATGTCGCCGACGATCTGCTCGAGCACGTCCTCGATGGTGACCAGGCCCGCCACCCCGCCGTACTCGTCGACCACGATCGCCATGTGGTTGCGGCTGGCGCGGAATTCGCGCAGCAGCACGTTGAGCCGCTTGGACTCGGGCACGAACACCGCCGGGCGCAGCATCTCGCGCACGTTGAACTCCTCCTCGCCGGCGTAGTGCCGCAAGAGGTCCTTGGCGAGCAGCACGCCGATCACGTCGTCGCGGTTCTGGTCGATCACCGGGAAGCGCGAATGCGCGGTGGAGATGACCAGCGAAATGAAATCCTCCACCCGCTGGTGGATGTCGATCACGTCCATCTGCGCGCGCGGCACCATGATGTCGCGTACCGGCATTTCGGAAACCGTCAACGCCCCTTCGATCATGCTGAGCGCGTCGGCGTCGAGCAGGTTGCGCTGGTAGGCCGAGCGCAGCAGCGTGAGCAGCTGCTCGCGGTCCTCGGGCTCGCGCAGCAGCAGCGCCGAGAGTCGCTCCAGCAGGCTGGGTTGGGAGGGTTCTTTCATGCGCTGCGGGTCATTTTACCGCGTAGGGGTCGCCGAGCCCGAGCCGGCGCAGGATGAGGCGCTCGGCCCGCTCCATGCGCCTGGCGTCGGCCGCGCGCGCATGGTCGCGGCCGCGCAGGTGCAGCATGCCGTGCACCACCAGGTGAGCGTAATGCGCGGCCAGCGTCTTGCCCTGCGCGCGCGCCTCGCGCGCGATCACCGCATGGCACAGCGCGATGTCGCCGTGCGCCGCGGAGTACGAGAATGACAGTACGTTGGTGGCGTAATCGAGTTTGCGGAACGCGCAGTTCAGCCGCCGCGCTTCCGCGGCGCCGACCACGCGCAGCGTGACTTGCGCGCCCGGAGGCGCCGCCGCCCGCGCCCAGGCGCGCAGGCGCGCGGCCGCCGGCGCGCCGCGCACCGCGCGCTGCACGGTGACGCTAATTCGCCGGCGGCGCTGCGGCGTGCTTTTCGTACGCATCGATGATGCGCGCGACCAGCGGGTGGCGCACGACGTCGGCCGCGGTGAAATCGGTGAAGGCGATGCCGCGCACGCCGGCGAGGATGCGCCGCGCCTCGATCAGGCCGCTTTTCTGGCCGCGTGCCCGGTCGATCTGCGTCACGTCGCCGTTCACCACTGCCTTGGCGCCGAAGCCGATGCGCGTGAGGAACATCTTCATCTGCTCCCGCGTGGTGTTCTGCGCCTCGTCCAGGATCACGAACGCGTGGTTCAGCGTGCGCCCGCGCATGTAGGCCAGCGGCGCGAGCTCGATGGCGCCGCGCTCGAGCAGCTTGCCCACCTTGTCGAATCCCATCAGGTCGTAGAGTGCGTCGTAGAGCGGCCGCAGGTACGGGTCCACTTTCTGCGCCAGATCCCCCGGGAGGAAGCCCAGGCGCTCGCCGGCCTCGACCGCCGGTCGCACCAGCACGATGCGTTTCACCTGATCGCGCTCGAGCGCGTCCACGGCGCAGGCCACCGCCAGGTAGGTCTTGCCGGTGCCCGCCGGCCCCACGCCGAAAGTGATGTCGTGCGCGAGGATGTGTTCGATGTACTGCAGCTGGCGCGGCGTGCGCCCGTGCAGGTCGGCGCGCCGCGTCATCAGGGACGGCCCGGCGTCGTCCGCCGCGGGCTGCTTGCCCAGCGACAGCTCGGTGAGGCCGAGCTGCACGTCGTCCAGGCTCAGCTCGCCGGTGGCCTTGCCGTAGAAGTGCTCCAGGGCGCGCGCGGCGCGCGCCGCCTGCTGTGGTTCGCCGCGCACGCTGAAGTGGTCGCCGCGGCGCGCGATCGACACGTCGAGCGCGGACTCGATCTGGCGCAGGTTGGCGTCGAGCGCGCCGCACAGGCGCGCCAGGCGCTGGTTGTCCACCGGGTCGAGCCGCACTTCGACCGCCTTGCTAGGCATCGACGAGCTCGCCGCGCAAGGTGTGCGCGAGCGCTGCGCACACGCGCACCTCGACAAAGCGCCCGCGCAGGCCCGCAGCGCCCGCGAAGTTCACCACGCGGTTATTGGCGGTGCGGCCGGCCAGCTCGGCGTCGCTCTTTTTCGAGGGACCTTCGACCAATACGCGCTGCGTGCTGCCGACCATCGCCGCACTCATCGCGCGCGCCTGGGCCTCGAGCTGCGCCTGCAGCCGCTGCAGGCGCTCGAGCTTGACTTCGCGCGGCGTCGGGTCGGGCAGTGCGGCCGCCGGTGTACCGGGCCGCGGGCTGTATAGGAAGGAAAAGGAGCCGTCGAACTCGAGCTCGCGCGCGAGCTGCAGCGTGGCCTCGAAGTCGTCCTCGGTTTCGCCCGGGAAGCCGACAATGAAGTCCGACGACAGGCTGAGCCCGGGCCGCGCCTTGCGCAGCCGGCGCACGATCGAGCGGTACTCGAGCGCGGTGTAACCGCGCTTCATTGCCGCCAGGACCCGATCGGCGCCCGACTGCACGGGCAGGTGTACATGGGGCGCGAGCTGCGGCAGCTCGGCGTGCGCGTCGATCAGGCGCTGCGTGAACTCGCGCGGGTGCGAGGTGGTGTAGCGCAGGCGCTCGAGGCCCTCGATCTCGGCGACATAGCGCAGCAATTCCGCGAAATCGCCCGCTGCGCCGTCGATCTCGCCGCGCCAGGCGTTCACGTTCTGGCCGAGCAAGGTCAGTTCCTTCACGCCCTGCGCCGCCAGGGCCGCGACTTCCGTGACCACGTCCTCGAAGGAGCGCGAGACTTCCTCGCCGCGCGTGTAAGGCACGACGCAGAAGCTGCAGTATTTGCTGCAGCCCTCCATGATGGAGACGAGGGCGGCGGCGCCCTCGGCATGCGGCGCCGGGAGGTGGTCGAACTTCTCGATCTCCGGGAAGCTCACGTCCACCTGGGGCCGGCCCGTCTCGCGGCGGCGCGCGAGCAGCTGCGGCAGCCGGTGCAGGGTCTGCGGCCCGAACACGACGTCGACGAAAGGCGCGCGCTCGACGATGCCGGCGCCCTCCTGGCTTGCCACGCAGCCGCCGACGGCGATCATCAGACCGGGATTGGCGCGCTTCAGGTGCCGCACGCGACCGAGGTCGGCGAACACCTTTTCCTGCGCTTTCTCGCGCACCGAGCAGGTGTTGAAGACAATGACGTCGGCGTCCTCGGGGCGCGAGGCGGGCGCGAGGCCCTCGGCGTGGGCGAGCAACCCGGCGATCTTCTCCGAGTCGTACACGTTCATCTGGCAGCCGAAGGTGCGCAGGAAAAGCTTGCCGCTCATTGCCCGGCTTCGTGCGCCGTCAGAATCCACACCGCGGACACCTCGCCCTGAGCGTTCAGCGTGTACTTCACGAGGCTGCCCGCAGGGATCGCCGCCGGCACCAGGATGCGGTTGTGCGCGTCGCGCACCTGCGCTCCCCGCGAAAGGCGCGCCAGCTTCCCGTCGATTTGCACGACCATTTCCTGCAGGTGGCGGATCTGGCCGAACTTCGCGTTCGCAGGCAGCGCACGCAACTGCGCGTGCGCCAGGCCGGCGAGGCACAGGATGACGGCGACAGCAAGCGAACGCGTCATTGATGCGCGAGGGCAAAAAAGAGGTGGTGGCGAATCAGGGACTCGAACCCCGGACAAACGGATTATGATTCCGCTGCTCTAACCAGCTGAGCTAATTCGCCACGCATGGCAAATTTTAATCCAGTCGGCGGCCTGGCGCCATCGCCGGCGTGACTACAATTGGCGCGTGAATACTGACGTCGCCGTGGTTGGCGGGGGACTGGCGGGCCTGGCGCTGGCCCGCGCGCTGCGCGGCCTGTCGGTCGCGCTGGTCGCGCCCGAGCGCATCGGTGCGGCGCGCGGCCCCGACTCCCGGGTCTACACCATCACGCCGGGCAATGCCGGGTTTCTCGCCGAACTGCACGTGTGGCAGGCGCTGGCGCCCGAACGCATCACGCCGGTGCGCGCGATGCGCGTGTTCGGCGACGATGGCACCTCGGTCCTGGAGTTCGACGCCTATCGCGCGGGCGTGTGTGAACTGGCGTGGATCGTCGAGGACGGGTTGCTGCAGGAGGCGCTGTGGCGTTCGCTGGACGCGCGCGACGGCCTCAATGTCCTTGCCCCCGCGCAATGCACGCGGCTCGATGTCGCCGCACGCGAGGTGCGACTCGGGCTCGCGGACGGGCGCGAGCTCGTCGCGGGTCTGGTGGTCGGCGCCGACGGCGCCCGCTCGCTGGTGCGCGAGCGGGCCGGCATCGCGGCGACCGACACGCCCTATGCGCAGAGCGCCGTGGTGGCAAATTTCGCCTGCGGGCGCGCGCACCGCAACACGGCATTCCAATGGTTCCAGGGCGGGCCGGTGCTCGCGCTGCTGCCGCTGCCGGGCAATCACGTATCGATGGTGTGGTCGACCGGCGCGGCGCAGGCGGCGCGGCTGCTCGCGCTCGATCCTGCCGCCTTGTGCGGCGAAGTCGCGGCGGCCAGCAGGCAAACGCTGGGCGAGCTGGGCCTGGTGAGCGCGCCGCGCGCATTTCCGCTTCGACGCCTGTCGGCGCGGCGCATGGTGGCGCCGCGCGTGGCGCTGTTGGGCGACGCGGCGCACGTCATCCATCCGCTCGCCGGCCAGGGCGCCAATCTGGGATTGCAGGATGCGCGCGCGCTGGCCGCGGTGCTGGCCGGGCGCGAGCCGCAACGCGATCCCGGCGAGATTGGCCTGCTGCGGCGTTATGAGCGCGCCCGGGCGCGCGATGTGCTGGCGATGGACGCGACGGTGCACGGGCTGTACCGGTTGTTCGGGGTCGCAGCGGGCCCGCTGGCACGGTGGCGCAACACAGGATTGAACTTAGCCGACCGGCTCCCGGTCCTAAAGAACCTTCTCCTCCGGCAGGCGATGGCATGAAAAAAATTCTGTGGGCATGGGCGGCGTTGATGCTGGCTGCGGCAAGCGTGCATGCCGATGAGGCAAAGATCCGCCGCGTGGTGGAGGCGGCGCTCGGGGGCGCGCGCGTCGACGGCGTACAGCCGGCGCCATTGCCGGGGATTTTCGAGGTGCGCTACCAGTCGCGCGAAGGCCCGCAGATCGTCTACACCGACGCCGAGGCCAACTACATCTTCGACGGCACCATCTTCGACACGCGCAACCGGCAGAACCTGACCGAAGATCGGCTCAACAAGCTCTCGGCGATCAGTTTCGACACCCTGCCCCTGGACCTGGCGGTGAAAGTGCAGCGCGGCAACGGCAAGCGCGTGCTGGCGATGTTCTCGGACCCCTACTGCCCGGCATGCCGCCAGTTCGAGCAGACACTGGCGCAAGTCGACGACATCACCATCTACTACTTCATGTATCCCGTGATCCGGCCGGAACTTGCCGCGCACTCCAAGGCGGTGTGGTGCTCGCCCGACCGGGCGGCGGCCTGGCTGGCGCTCGCCGCGCGCCCGAAGGCGCAGCCCCCCGTGCTGGAAGCGACCTGCGACACGCCGATCGAACGCGTGCTCGCACTGGGCAGGTCCTTGCGCGTCAATTCGACGCCGACGTTGTTTTTCACCGACGGCGAGCGCGTGCGCGGCGGCCTGCGCGCACCGGACCTGCGCGCCAAGCTCGATCAGGCCGGGCGCACGGCCAAGTCGCGGTAGCGGCTAGGGTAGCGGTCGCGGCAGGGGCTCACCGCGCGGCCACAGCACCCACATGCGCCCGGGCTGGCGCATGCGTCCGGCCAGCGCTCCAGCCTCCGGGCCGGTGCCCCAGAAAAAATCCGCGCGCAGCGCGCCGCGGATCGCCCCCCCGGTGTCCTGCGCCATGACCAGCCGTTCCAGCGGCTGCGGCGAAAGCGGATAGGTGGTGGCGAGGAACACCGGCGCACCAAGCGGGATGTGGCGCGGGTCCACCGCAATGCTGTAGCCCGCGTCGAGCGGCACGCCCAGCGCGCCGATCGGGCCGCCCGCGGCAGGCAGCTCGCGGAAGAACACGTAACTCGCATTGTGATTCAGCGCGTCCTGAAAACGCGCGGGGTTGGCGGCCGCCCAGGCCTTGATGCCCTGCATGGAGGCCTGCTCCAGGCTGAGCTCGCCGCGTTCGATGAGGTGGCGGCCGAGCGAGCGGTAAGGATGGCCGTTCTGCTCGGCGAATCCGACGCGCAGGCGCTCGCCCGATTCGAGCTGGATCTGGCCCGAGCCCTGGATCTGCAGGAAAAACAGTTCTACCGGGTCGGCGACCCAGGCGAGCACCGGCGCGGAAAAAGCGCCGTCGCGCGATGCAATCTCGCCACGGGAATAGTACGGCTGCAGGCGCTTGCCGCTCAGCCTGCCGCGCAGCCGCATGCCGCGCAGCTCCGGGTATTGCTCGGCAAGGTCGACGACCACCAGATCCTCGGGGAGGCCGTACACCGGCTGCAGGAAGCGCGTGCTGCGGTTGCGGCTGCCCTCGAGCACCGGTTCGTAGTAGCCCGTGACCGTGCCCTCGAGGGAGCCGTCCGGCGCCACGATGGCGTAGGCGGAGAAGGAATTCTCGAAGAACGCGCGTGCAGCGGACTCGTCGCCGGCGGGCAGCGATCTCGCCGCGTCGCACGCGCCCTGCATGGCCGCTGCGAGCGAGGGGCGCGTACAGCCGCTGACGAAGGCGCGCACTGTCGCGGCGAGCGGCGCAGTGCTCCAGCCCGGCAGGGACGCGTATTCCACGGCGTCGTAGCGCGCGGCGGCCGCGGGTGTCGGCGGGGCAGGGCAGGGACAGGCGGGCGGCGCGGCCGGCGGCAGCTGCACGCAGCCCGACGCCAGTAGAAACCACACGAGATTCGGCAAGAAGAGGCGCGACATGTGCTCAATGCAGTACGCGGGGCACCGAAAGGGTGAATTCCGGCACCGGCGCCTCAAAGCGCGTGCCGTCCGCGGCCACCATCTGGTAGCTGCCGCGCATGGTGCCGACCGGCGTGGCGATCGAGGTGCCGCTGGTGTACGCGAAACTCTCGCCGGGCTTGAGCACCGGCTGCGCGCCCACCACCCCGAGCCCGCGCACTTCCTGCACCAGGCCCTGGGCGTCGGTGATGATCCAGTGGCGGCTGATCAGCTGCGCGCTGACGTTGCCGGGATTGCGGATGGTGATGGTGTAGGCGAAGACATAGCGGCCGGCGTTTTCGTCCGACTGCTCGACCAGGTACTGGGTGGCGGCGCTGACCGCGATGTCGTAACGCTTCTCCTGAGCCATGGGCGCATTGTAAACTCGCGCCGCCATGGCATACCGTATCGCACCCAGCATCCTGTCGGCGGACTTCGCCCGGCTCGGCGAGGAAGTGCGCGCGGTCGAGGCGGCGGGCGCCGACCTGCTGCATTTCGACGTCATGGACAACCACTATGTTCCCAATCTCACCGTCGGACCGCTGGTGTGCGCGGCGCTCAAGCCGCTGGTGCGCGTGCCGATCGACGTGCACCTGATGGTGAAGCCGGTGGACCGCATCATCCCGGAGTTCGCCAAGGCGGGCGCCAGCATCATCAGCTTTCATCCTGAGGCCTCCGAGCATGTCGATCGCACGATCGGCCTGATCAAGGAGCAGGGCTGCAAGGCGGGGCTGGTGCTGAACCCCGCCACGCCCCTTGCCTGCCTCGAGCACACGCTGGACAAGCTCGACCTGGTGCTGATCATGTCGGTCAACCCCGGCTTTGGCGGCCAGCAGTTCATTCGCGCCGTGTTGCCCAAGATCGCCGAGGTGCGCAAGCGCATCGACCGGCTCGGGCGCGACATCTGGCTGGAAGTGGATGGCGGCGTGAAGGCCGACAACATTGCGGAGATCGCCAAGGCCGGGGCCGACACCTTCGTCGCCGGGTCGGCGATCTTCGGCGCCAAGGACTATGCGGCCGCCATCCGCGACCTGCGCGTGCGCCTGGTGGTATAGTCGCCGTCGCCGTGATCACCATTACCCTCCGCACCGCGTCCTTCCTCTGGCACAGCTGGCGCCGCTGGCGCCGCTAGTCACTCGCGCGCCCCGTGCGGCCCGGCGGCGCGCTGGTTCAAGGCCGCGAAGCAGTTCCCAGACGCAGCAAGCAGCGGAGAGCGTTCCATGAACGAGCTGGAATTCCAGAAGCTCGCGCAACAAGGCTATACCCGCATCCCGGTACTGGCGGAAGCGCGCGCGGATCTCTATACGCCCCTGGCGGTGTACCTCAAGCTTGCCGGCGGCCCCTACAGCTACCTGCTCGAGTCGGTGGTGGGCGGCGAGCGCTTCGGGCGCTACTCCTTCATCGGCCTGCCCTGCGCCGAGCGCATCGAAGCACGCGGTGAGACGGTGCGACGTCTGTTGCGCGACGCGCGCGGTGCGGACGTCTGCCTGGAGGAAACGCAGGGTGACCCTTTCGAGTTCGTGCGCGGCTACCTCAAGCGCCACCGCGTGGCGCCGGCGCCCGGCGCGCTCAAGTTCCCGGGCGGACTTGCAGGGTATTTCGGCTACGAAATGGTGCGCCACGTGGAGCCGCGGGCGCTGGCCGGCGCAAAGCCGGATGCGCTGGGCACGCCGGACATGCTGCTGCTGGTTTCGGACGAATTGGCGGTGGTGGACAACGTACAGGGCAAGCTGCATCTGGTCGTGTACGCCGATCCCCGGCAGCCGGACGCCTGGCGCGTCGCCAGGGAGCGCCTTGAGGGCCTGCGCACTCGCCTCGCCGCGCCGCTGCCCGAGCACCTGGTGCTCGCGCAGCCGCGCGAAGCCAGCGAGCACGCACCGCTAACCTGTTCGTTCACGGAAGCGGAGTTTCTCGCTGCGGTGGACCGATGCAAGGAGTACGTGTTCGCCGGAGACTGCATGCAGGTGCAGGTGTCGCAGCGCACCACACGCGAGTTCCGCGCGCCGCCGATCACGCTCTACCGGTCGCTGCGCGGCCTCAATCCCTCGCCCTACATGTTCTACTTCGATTTCGGCGACCACCACGTGGTCGGGGCCTCCCCCGAAATCATGGTGCGCGTCGCGGGCGACCGGATCACGCTGCGGCCGATCGCCGGCACGCGCCCGCGCGGCGCGACGCCGCAGGACGACGCACGCATCGCCGAGGAACTGCTGGCGGATCCCAAGGAGCGCGCCGAGCACGTGATGCTGATCGACCTGGGCCGCAACGACGTCGGCCGGGTCGCCGCCACGGGCAGCGTGAAGGTGACCGAGACAATGGTGGTCGAGCGCTACTCGCACGTCATGCACATCGTTTCCAATGTCGAAGGGCGCTGCGCGCCGGGCGTGGACGCGCTCGACGTATTCAAGGCGAGTTTCCCCGCGGGCACGGTAACCGGCGCGCCCAAGGTGCGCGCCATGCAGATCATCGATGAGCTCGAGCCGATGAAGCGCGGGGTGTACAGCGGCGCGGTCGGCTACCTGGGGTTCAATGGCGACATGGACGTGGCGATCGCCATCCGCACGGCGGTGCTGAAGGATGGAAAGCTCCATGTGCAGGCCGCGGCCGGCGTGGTGGCCGATTCCGACCCGCAGTCCGAATGGCAGGAAACGCAGCACAAGGCGCGCGCCATCCTGAAGGCGGCCGAGGCGGCAGCGGCGGAGGCGCCATGATCCTGGTGCTCGACAACTACGATTCCTTTACCTACAACCTGGTGCAGTATCTGGGCGAACTGGGCGCGCAAGTGCAGGTCCGGCGCAACGACGAAGTCGGGGTGGAGGCGATTGAAGCCATGCGGCCGGAGCGCATCGTCATCTCGCCGGGGCCGTGCACGCCGAACGAGGCCGGGATTTGCCTCGCGCTCATCGGGCGGCTGGCGGGCAAGGTGCCGATCCTCGGCGTGTGCCTGGGCCACCAGGCGATCGGGCAGGCATTCGGGGGCAAAGTGGTGCGCGCGCAAAAGGTGATGCACGGCAAGGTGTCGCGCATCCGCCACGACGGGCGGGGGGTGTTCGAGGGCGTGCCGGAGGATTTCGTCGCCACGCGCTACCACTCCCTCGCCGTGGAGCGCGCCACGCTGCCCGAGGCGCTCGTGGTGACGGCACAGTCGGAGGACGGCGAGATCATGGGCCTGCGCCACCGCGCGCTCGCCGTGGAAGGGGTGCAATTCCATCCGGAGGCCCTGCTGACGGAGCATGGCCACAAGATGCTGGAGAATTTCCTGAAGGGGAGAACGCCATGAAGCAGATCACGATCGCGGAGGCGATCCAGAGGACGGTCGAGCACCGCGAGGTGTTCCACGACGAGATGCTGCACGTCATGCGCCAGATCATGCGCGGCGAGCTGACGCCGGCGCAGATCGCCGGGTTCATCGTCGGTTTGCGCGTGAAAAAAGAGACCATCGGCGAAATTGCCGCCGCGGCGCAGGTGATGCGCGAGTTCGCGACGCCGGTCAAGGTGAGCGACGCCAGGCACCTGGTCGACACCTGCGGCACCGGCGGCGACGCCGCGCACACCTTCAACGTGTCCACCGCATGCGCCTTCGTTGCCGCGGCCGCGGGCGCGCGCGTCGCCAAGCACATGGGGCGCTCGGTGTCCTCGTCCTCCGGCAGCGCCGAGGTGCTCGAGGCGCTGGGCGCCAGTATCGCGCTGAGCCCGGAGCAGACCGGGCAGGCCATCGACCAGCTCGGCCTGGGTTTCATGTTCGCGCCTTTGCACCACGCGGCAATGAAGTACGCTGCGCCGGTGAGAAAGGAACTGGGCGTGCGCACCCTGTTCAATATCCTGGGCCCGCTCACCAACCCGGCGGGCGCGGTGAACCAGGTGATGGGGGTGTTCCATATCGATCTCGTCGGCATCCAGGTGCGAGCGCTGCAGCGCCTGGGCTCCAATCACGTGATGACCGTCTACGGACTCGAGGGCCTGGATGAAATCTCCATTTCCGGCGAAACCCTGGTCGGCGAGCTGGTGCACGGCGAGATCCGCGAGTACACGCTCCATCCGCAGCAGTTCGGCATCGAACTCTACGACCGGCGCGCAATCCAGGTGAATACGGTGGAGGAGTCCAGGCAGATGATCCTGGCGGTGCTGGAGAACCAGCCCGGCCCGGCGCTCAACATCGTGCTGCTCAACGCGGGCGCCGCGATCTACGTGGCGGGCGTCGCCGAGTCGATGCAGGCCGGCATCGACCTCGCGCGCCGCGCCATCGCCAAGGGCGAAGCACGCCGCAAGCTCGACGAGTTCATTGCCTTTACGCTGCAGTGCAAGGCGTGAGCGGAAGGTATAATTTCCGCGCCATGAGCTACAAGGACATCATTGCTATCGAGCCGGGAAAGAGGGGCGGAAAGCCCTGCATCCGCGGCATGCGCGTCACCGTCTACGATGTCCTCGGTTATCTGGCCTCCGGCATGTCCCAGGAGGAGATTCTGCGGGACTTCCCCTACCTCACGGCGGAGGACATCCGAGCCTGCCTGGAGTACGCGGCTGACCGCGAGCACGGCCTGCTTGCGGCAGACGCTTGAAGCTGCTCTTTGACGAGAACCTCGCCCCCAGTCTGGCCGCTTCCCTAGCGGCGCTATACCCGGAGTCCGCCCATGTGCACTCCCTTGGGCTCGGCAGCGCCAGCGATGCCGCGGTCTGGCAGTACGCCCGCGATCACGGCTTCACCATCGTGACCAGGGACGCTGATTTTCACGAACGATCGACGATTGCTGGCCATCCTCCCAAGATCGTGTGGATCCGGCGCGGCAACTGTTCGACCCTGGACATCGAGGCCATCCTGCGGCGCCGCGCCGAAGACTTGCGCAATCTGGCCGAGAGCAGCGAAGCAAGCGTGCTCGTGCTGCTTTAGTCCGGCGGCGATAACCTGGCGCGCATCGCTATGTCCGATATCCTGCAGCGAATACTTGACTCGAAGCGCACGGAAGTTGCGGCGGCCAAGGCTGCAGTGCCGCTCGGCGAGATTGAACGCCGCGCGCGCTCGGCGCCGGCGCCGAGGGATTTCCTGGGTGCGATGCGCGCGCGCATCGCTGCGGGCCGCGCGGCGGTGATCGCCGAGGTGAAGCGCGCCAGCCCGTCGCAGGGCCTGCTGCGCGCGCATTTCGATCCGGCTGCGATCGCGCGCAGTTATGAGCGGGGCGGCGCGACCTGCCTGTCGGTGCTGACGGACCGGAAATTCTTCCAGGGCGAACCGGCGCATCTCGCCGACGCACGCGCCGCCTGCGCGCTGCCGGTGCTGCGCAAGGATTTCATGCTCGATGCGTACCAGGTGTTCGAGGCGCGCGCCATGGGCGCGGATTGCATCCTGCTGATCGCGGCGGCGCTTTCGCCCGCGCAGATGCAAGAACTGGAGGGCGTCGCGCAGGGTCTGGGCATGGCGGTACTGGCCGAGGCGCACGACGGTACGGAACTGGAGGCGGCGCTGCGATTGCGCACGCCGCTCATCGGCATCAACAACCGCAACCTGCGCAGCTTCGCGACGCGGCTCGAAACGACGCTTGAATTGTGTGCACGCGTGGCGGCGCCACGCATCTTGATCACCGAGAGCGGAATCGTGTCCGCAGACGACGTGCAGCGGCTTTGGCGGGAGGGTATTCAGGCCTTCCTCGTCGGGGAGGCCTTCATGCGCGCGGAGGACCCGGGTACGGCGCTATCCAATCTCTTCGCTGTGCAATCAACTATTTGATTTACAAGGAATATTCGTACCTGCATCCAGTGTTGCGGTTTCGCAACATGGAGGCCTAAATTACAGGAACATTCGCACATCGGCGTTGCTTCGCCGCCATAGCGCACGCGACAATTAACGTAACTTCTCACGTGAGGGGTTAACGCGGGGGGCGTAAGCAACCCGGATTTCTAACCAGTCGGGAGACTAACCAAATGCAAAAGAAACTATTGGCGATGGCAGTTGCCAGCGCGCTGGCAATGCCAGGCGCCGCGATGGCGGTGCGCTTAGGCGAAGTAGACCATGCCACTGATAAAAGCGAATTCCACCTCTACGGCACGATCGACGGCGGTCTGCGCAATCAGAGCAAAATCTTTACTGGTGTGGGCACCACTGCCGACCAGTGGACGGTGACCGACGGCCTGCGCACCACGAACCGCTGGGGCATGAAAGGCACCGAGGATCTGGGCGGCGGAATGAAGGCGAACTTCACGCTGGAAGGGCAGTACTCGTCCGATACGGGCGCCGGCCCGGCGGGGGGCGCGACCTTTGCTCGTAAGTCGATCGTCGGCCTTTCGAGTGGCGGCAACAGCGTCGACATCGGCCGCGACTACACGGTGAACTTCAAGGCGCAGGGCATCTATGACCCGATGAGCTATACGTACACGAGCGTTGCGCCGACCGCGGGTACAAACGTGGCGGGCACGCGTTCGAGCAACATGGTGACGGCGGGATTCCGCTTCGGCGCCGGCGGCGTGCGTGTCGATTACGCCCTGGGCGAGGTCGTCGGCGAGTCCTGGGGTACCCGCACCGGCATCATGGGT
>JANMSV010000120.1:0-9418 GCA_031389685.1 Betaproteobacteria bacterium | reverse complement strand
CTGGCCGAGCTTGAACTCGTCGTCGGCGAACACGGTCAGCGCGAATTCGTCCTGCTCGATGCGCGCGTCCGAGCCCTTGAAGTCGTAGCGGTTCTGGATTTCCTTGTTCGCCTGCTCGACGGCGTTCTTCACTTCCTGCTCATTGACCTGCGAGACGATGTCGAAAGAAGGCATAGGGGGACATATTACGCGATTGCCGCGCCCGAGCGCCGCACACGCAGCCCGGCGCACACCCGGACCAGCGCATAAACCGACACCAGCGGGTCGATCAAATAGTCCCAGAGATTCATCGATTCGTATGCGCCGCCGAGATACGCGAGCGCGGCGGCGATGACGACGAGCACGATGAGATTCAGCCCGGCGCCCCAGGCAGCGAGCGTCACCAACAGCAAAGCCGTGACCAGCCCGGCCGATCCGTAGCCCAGTGCGTAGGGATCGAAGGGCGTCAAGCCCAGCGCCAACGGGTACAAAAACACCGCCGTGGCAGCCAGCAACCACGACAGCGCCCGCACATCGCGTTGCCCGATCAGCGGCCTGCCCGTGAGCTGTGCAATGCATGCGGCGCCGGCCAGAACCAGCGTGCTGGTGCTCAAATCGCCAGTGGCGCTCCGTACGTAAGCCGCGAGCGAGAGCTCGCCGATGGGCACCAACAGGGCGACGCCCGCGGCGAGCATGCAGGCGGCCCGCGCACCGACTGAAAACCGCCGCAAGCGAAGCGCGGCGGCCAGCACCGCAAGGCTGAGCAGCACACAGCCGACCAGGCCGAAACCGAGGTGCACGGAGCTCAACGCTTGCCCTCCAGCCAGGCGACGTTGAACTGCACGTGCTTGATGTGCGTACGACGCCAGGTGTAGAGCAGATGAATGTTGCCCGCCCGGTCCTGCGTGATCCAGGGATAGGAGTACTCCGGCAGCAGCCCCTCAGGCGTAGCGGAACCGCCTTCAAGCCGGTGCGCAATGCGCCAGGTGTCAGCGCGATCCTGCGAGTACGCAAGCGAGAGGTCGTCGCGATTTTCCTCGGAATTGTTGAACGCGAGGACCAGCGGGCCGTGCGCGAGCAACACGGCAGCCACCGCGGCGTCCGGATTCGGCAACGCGGTCCTGAGCGGCGCACTCCAGTGCGCGCCCGCGTCGTTCGTGCGGATCATCAGGATGCGGCCGGGCCGGTCCCCGGTGTAGCGCATGAAGCCGACCGCTTCGCTCGCCGACCAGGGCACGATCACCGGCTGCAGGGACGACCGGCCCCAGGACAGGCGGGTCTTCTGGATCGCACGGCCTTCGGCGTCCAGGCGCAGCAGCTCGCCGAACTTGCCGAGAAATTCGTGATAGACGGGCAGCCCGAGCGTCCCGTCGGAAAATTGCAACGGCGAGCCTCTCACCAGCGTGCTGATATTGAGAAAAGGCGAGGTCACCAAACGCCGCGGCGCATTCCAGGTCTCGCCTTCGTCGTCCGAGACCATCACGTTGATGGCGCTCCCGCCCCAGCCGCCGACCGACACACTGACGAAAAAAAGCCACAAGCGTCCATTGCGGTCACGGCCGACGGCGGGATTTCCCAGTTTTCGCAGGTAGCGTTGCAGATGCTGCTGCGCGGATTCGCGCGTGACGAGCGCGCGCTCCGGACTCCAGGTCCCCTGCAGCGGCGAAAAGACCGAGGTATAAATGGCAACGTCGGATGCGCCTTCGCGGCTGCCGCCGAACCAGAATGCCCGCAGTCTCCCGCCCGATATCTCCGCCGCGGTGGCGCTGTGGACCGACCGCGCGGTGCTGTTGGGGAGCAGCTGCTGCCGGTAAAACGGCTCGGAGGCGGAAGGGGCGGGCGCCGTGGCCCGCGGCGGCGAAAAGCCGGCGGGCGCGGGCGCGCTGAGTATGCGCAGGTATAGACCTCCAAATACCGCAAGCGCCGCTGCCAGCAGCGCCCATCGCTGCCACCCGAGCGCGACAGCGGACTTTTCGGAACCCGCCTTGCTGCGCACCGACACCATTAGCGCGGCGCGGTCTGTCGAAGCACCGCTCCATTGGGCGCGTGGGCCCGCACCGGATTGTGGTACAGAAGGTACTTCGAGGTCTCGTAGAGCGCCTCCTGCAAGCGCCGCAATTCGGCGACCTTCCCGGGATGCTGCTCACGTACGTCCTGTGTCGCGGCCTGCGAACGGTAGCGGAACAGGCGTGCGCCGTCCGGATCCAGCCGCAGGTAGAACTCGTCGTCGAGCACTCCGTTCTGGTAGATCATTGAAAAATGCGCATCGTTCGGCGCGAGGTTGAGCAGGTCGCGGCCCAGTCCCGTATTGAGGTAGGGGATTCCAAGCAGGCCCAGTGACGTCGGCAGGGCATCGGTCAGGCTCGCGGTAAAGTCGATGCGCCGGCCGCCTTTCAGAAGCCCGGGCGCGTAGATCACCAGCGGCACGTGATTGCCCGTGAGCCCCAGCTGCTCAAACGGAATTTGCCGGGTGGACGGGAGGCCGTGGTCCCCATACAGCACGAACACCGTATGCCGGAAGTACGACGCCTGGCGCATGCGCGAAAAGAAGGAGCCGAGGGCGTAGTCCAGGAATCGCATACCGTTGAAGGCGACTAGGCCCTCGAAGCCGTGGTCCCTGAGCGCCGCGCTGTCCACCTGCGCGAGCTCGAATTCGCGCCGGTCCTCCGGGATCGTGTACGGCCGATGATTTCCCGCGGTCTGGATGAAGGCGAAGAACGGCTTGGTTTGCCTGCCGAACACCTCGAGCGCCTTATCGAACAGGGCCAGATCCGATACCCCCCAGCCGTCGGCCTGAGGCACGTCGTAATCGCCTTCTTCGTACATCCGCAAGCCGGGAACGTTGTGCGCAAACAGCCCGCGGATGTTGCCCCAGGCCGCGCTGCCGCCGAGAAAATAATACTTCGCGTAGCCTTCGAGCGCGTTGACCAGCGTGTGCTGGTTCACCACCAGCGGATTGCGCGAGGCGGTGGTGCTCGGACTCACATCCGGGAGACCGGTCAGCATGGTAAACACCGAGCGCGCGGTGGGAGCTGTGGGCACGAAGAAGTTCGTGAACAGGACGCCTGCCCGCGCGATCGCGTCGAATTGGGGCGTCGCGTTGAGCGGATTGCCGAACACGCCGACCTTGAACGCAGCGAAGGATTCCAGGTGGATCACCACCAGGTTGTATTTGACTGCGGGCTTGTGCGGCGGCGTGACGTAGCGGAAAAAATCAAGCTTGTGCGGGTCCGGCGCGCTGACGCCGAGGAGCGACGCCACATAGGGGTAGTGCATGCGCACCTTGCGCGCGTCGTAGGGTCGGCTGGAGTTCGCGGCGCTGTCGGCGAGAAACAGAACCGGGTTGAGGGCGAGAGCGGCCACCGCTTCGCTTGAGGAAAAGTACGCCTCGCTCCAGCGCAGCGGATACAACGACCACTTGCCGTGGATGCCCAGGAAGTAGAGCAGCGCGAGCGCGCCGAGCGCCGCGCGCCTCGGCCACTTGCCCAGCGGTTCGGCGACCGGTGCCAGGGCACGGCGGGCCGTGCGGCGCGCGAGCCAGGCATAGGCGGCGACGAGCAACAGGAGTCCCAGTACGCCCCACACTATCGGATAGGTCTCCCACGCCACTTGCGCCGCCACCGCCACCGGCGTCAGATGATCTGCGAGGCTCGCGTTGAGCCGCGCGCGAAGATAGCTGTAATGCCCGAAATCGACGAAGTACAGGAGCAGTACCACGCACTGCGCGGCCGCGAAATAGCCGAGCCAGGCGATGCGCGCGGCGCGCCGGCGCGCGGGGTCGAACAGCGGGATCCAGCCCAGGAGCGCGAGCGGCAGACCGAGGAGCAGTGCAAGCCGCAGGTCGAACTTGAACCCGAGGTAGAGGGCCCAGAGGATGTCTGCCCGGGACGCGCCCGACGAGGCCTCATGAAACGCCGCCCAGAAGACGAGCCGCAATGCCGCAAACACGGCGACATTGATCGCGGTCAGCGCAAGCAAAAAGCGGGCGGGCGCCGGCAGCCGACTGAGCGGCCCCGCGCGGGCGGGGCTAGTGGGTGTTGAGGCGCTGGAGCTCATCGATCCAGCGCAGGGTCGTGTCGCGCAGCCACTCGGCATCCGCGTCGTTGTCGTAACCGGTGTACGCCGATACGTTGAGCGCCTTGGCCTGCATCAGCAGCAGGGTGGTGGTGGAGAGCAGGTACACGGATTTTCCGTCCTGGCCGGCGAGGCGCGTGCCGAGCAGCATGGACAGGGCCTGCGGCGTGCGGCGCAGTTCCGCGATCAGGGCAGCGCGCCCGAGCGGCTGCGCCTCGAGGAACTTGCGCAGGTCCGCGGGCTGCGCAGGTGTGCCCAGGCTGCGCACGGAGTCGCCGACGAAATCGCGGAACCGGGTCAGGCCGACGCGCTCGCGCTCCATGGCGCGCGGGGTCGCCACCAGCAGGTAGCGGCGCAGCTCCGGTGTGTCGCCCTGGGTGAAGCGGCGCAGGTCGGCGTCGGTCAGCGCGAACAGCAGGATGCGGTTGGAGGCCGAGGTCAGTGCCTCCGCCAACTCCTGCAGGCGTGGAGAGGCGAGGTCGAGCGTATCGGCGAAGCCCGGCGGGGCGTCGAGCACCACGCGCTCGGCGCCCAGGCGCACCGCGAACGGCGCTCCCCAGGCTGGCGCGCCGAGTGCCAGGAGCAGCGCGGCGGCGAGCCATCGTTTCACGGCGAGCGGCGTCCCTTGCGCGCGGCGATGCGCAGCCGCAGCGCGTTCAGGCGGATGAAGCCCGCGGCGTCGGCCTGGTTGTAGGCGCCCCGGTCGTCGTCGAAGGTCGCGATGCGCGGGTCGAACAGCGAATCCTTCGACGCGCGCCCGGTCACCAGCACCGTGCCCTTGTAGAGCTTCACGCGCACCTTGCCGTTCACCGGCGCCTGCGAGGCGTCGATCAGGGTCTGCAGGAGTTTTCGCTCCGGGCTGAACCAGTAGCCGTTGTAGATCAGGCGCGCGTAGCGCGGCATCAGGTCGTCTTTCACCGCCAGCACCTCGCGGTCCAGGGTGATCGATTCGATGGCGCGGTGCGCGCGCAGCATGATGGTGCCGCCGGGGGTCTCGTAGCAGCCGCGCGATTTCATGCCGACGTAGCGATTCTCGACCATGTCCAGGCGCCCGACACCGTGCTTGCCGCCGAGGCGGTTGAGTTCCGTGAGCACGGCAGCCGGCGAGAGCTTGCGACCGTTGACCGCCACGATGTCGCCCTTGCGGTACCCGAGCTCGACATGCTCTGGCCTCGCCGGCGCCTTTTCCGGGGGCACGGTGATGCGCCACATCGATTCCTCGGGCTCGTACGCCGGGTCCTCGAGAATGCCGCCCTCGTAGGAGACGTGCAGCAGGTTGGCGTCCATGGAGTAGGGCGCGCCGCCTTTCTTGCGCTGGTACTCGACCGGTATGCCGTGCTTTGCGGCGTACTTCAGCAGTTTCTCGCGCGACAGCAGGTCCCACTCGCGCCATGGGGCGATGACCTTCACCTCCGGCATCAGCGCGTAAGCGCCGAGCTCGAAGCGCACCTGGTCATTGCCTTTGCCGGTGGCGCCGTGCGAGATGGTGTCGGCGCCGGTCTTGCGCGCCACGGCGACCAAGTTCTTGGCGATCAGCGGGCGCGCAATCGAAGTGCCGAGCAGGTACTCGCCCTCGTACACTGCGTTGGCGCGGAACATCGGAAACACGAAGTCGCGCACGAACTCCTCGCGCAGGTCTTCGATGAAGATGTTTTTCGCCTTGATGCCGAGCTTGAGCGCCTTCCTGCGCGCCGGCGCGAGCTCCTCGCCCTGACCGATGTCGGCGGTAAAGGTGATCACCTCGCAGCGGTACACGTCCTGCAGCCACTTCAGGATTACCGAGGTATCCAGGCCGCCGGAGTAGGCGAGCACCACCTTCCTGATCCTGCCCTGCTTCATTTCTTCTTCACCTTCCCCAGCACCAGGAATTCCAGCAATGCCTTCTGCGTGTGCAGCCGGTTCTCCGCTTCCTCCCAGACCACCGACTGCCTGCCGTCGATCACCTCGGCGGCCACTTCCTCGCCGCGGTGCGCCGGCAGGCAGTGCATGAACAGGGCGTCCTTGCGCGCAGCGCGCATCATCTCGGCGTCCACCTGCCAGTCCTCGAAGTCGCGCTTGCGCGCCTCGTCCTCGGCCTCGAAACCCATGCTGGTCCACACGTCGGTGGTCACCAGGTCGGCGCCCTTCGCCGCCTGCATCGGATCGCGGAATTCCTCGTAGTGGTCGGTGCCGTACAGGCCGGCGCGTTCCGGCTCCACCTCGTAGCCCGGCGGCGTCGAGACGTGCACGTTGAAGTCGAGCACTTCCGCCGCCTGCAGCCAGGTGTTGCAGACGTTGTTCGAATCGCCGATCCAGGCCACGGTCTTGCCCTTGATCGAGCCGCGCTGTTCGACGTAAGTGTAGATGTCCGCCAGCACCTGGCAGGGATGGTACTCGTTGGTCAGGCCGTTGATCACCGGCACCCTCGAATTGGCGGCGAAGCGCTCGATGATGCTCTGCTCGAAAGTGCGGATCATCACCACGTCGCACATGCGCGAGATCACCTGCGCGGCGTCCTCCACCGGCTCGCCCCGCCCGAGCTGCGAGTCGCGCGTGCTGAGGAAGATGGCGGCGCCGCCGAGCTGGTGCATGCCCGCTTCGAAAGAAAGCCGCGTGCGCGTGGACTGCTTCTCGAAGATCATCACCAGGGTGCGGTCTTCCAGCGGCCAGTAGCGCCGGTAGCGCTTGAACTGGTTCTTGATCCAGCGCGTGCGCGCGAACAGCTGCCCGAACTCGGCGCGCGAGAGATCCTTGAATTGGAGGAAATGGCGCAGCTTCGCCATGCGCTCGCTCCGTGATCCTCAGCGCGCCGCGGCGGCGAGCGCAGGCTGCGTGGTGTCTGCGGACTGCTGCAGGAACTCCCGCACGATCGGCGCCAGGCGCTCCACCACCTGCCGGCCCTCGACCTCGTTCATCACCAGCGGCGGCAGGATGCGGATCACGTTCTCGGCGGTGACGTTGGTCACCAGCCCGCGCGCCAGCGCGGTCTTCACGATCTCGCCGCAGGGCCGGTCGAGCTCGACGCCGATCATCATGCCCATGCCGCGGATCTCGACGACCCCCGCGACCCCGCCGAGCGACGCCTCGAGGCCACCGCGGATCGCGTCGCCGACCTTGATCGCGTTCTCGAGCAGGCCTTCGTCTTTCATGGTGTCCAGCGTTGTCACCACGCCGCACATGGCGAGCGGGTTGCCGCCGAAGGTGGAGCCGTGGTTGCCGGGCTTGAATACGCCCTTGGCGCGGTTGCCGACCACGCAGCAGCCCACCGGCACGCCCGAGGCGAGGCCCTTGGCAAGCGGCACCACGTCGGGCTGGAATCCGGCGTGCTGGTAGACGAACCACTGGCCGGTGCGCCCGAGGCCGCACTGCACCTCGTCGGACATGAACAGCCACTCATTGTGGTCGCAGATTTCCTTCAGCCCGCGCAGGTAATCCAGGCGCGAGACGTTGATTCCGCCCTCGCCCTGGATCGGCTCGATGAATACCGCCACCACGTTCTTGTTATGCGCGGCGACCTGGCGCACCGCCTCGAGATCGTTCAGGGGCACGCGCACGAAGCCCTGCACCAGCGGCTCGAAGCCGGCCTGCACCTTGCGGCTGCCGCTGGCCGAGAGCGTGGCGAGCGAGCGCCCGTGGAACGCCTTCTCCATCACGATGATCGCCGGCTCGGCGATGCCGCGGTCGTGGCCGTACTTGCGCGCCACCTTGATCGCGGCCTCGTTGGCCTCGAGCCCGGAATTGCAGAAGAACACCTCGTCCAGGCCGGTGATCGCCGCGATGCGATCGGCGGCCTTCTCCTGCAGCGGGATCTGGAACAGGTTGGAGCTGTGGATGATGCGGCCGATCTGTTCGGTGAGCGCGCGCACCAGCCGCGGATGATTGTGGCCGAGGGTGTTGACGGCGATGCCGGCGAGCGCATCCAGGTACTGTTTCCCCGCTTCGTCGTACAGCCACACGCCCTGGCCGCGCACGAACGCCACCGGCAGGCGGGCGTAGGTGTTCATGACGTGGCTCATGGCCTTGCCTCCAATGAAAAACGGCGGCCCAAGCCGCCATCCTGGGGATGTTAATGGGCTAGCCGATGCGGTGCAAGCCGCGCTCTTCCGCGGCTTTGAGCACCCGCACGCAGGGCTGGTAGCCCTCGAACACGATGCCATGCATTTCCATGCGCTTCTGCGAGCGCAGCAGGCTGGCGAGGTACTCGGCGACCTCGCGCGTGATCACCTGTCCCGGCACCAGCAGGGGGATGCCAGGCGGGTAGGGCACGATCTGGTCGGTGCACACGCGGCCGGCGAGCGCCCGATTGACGCGTTCCTTGTCGTCGAACACCGGCATCAGCTCACCGCCGCAGTAGTACGCATCGCGCGGCAGGTAGCGCAATTTCGTGAACCCCGGAATCTCCGGCGTGCGCACCAGGCGGCGCGGCGCCTTGCCGCCGCGCGCGATGCGCATCAGCGCGTCGTACAGCCGCGACACCTTGGAGCGCGTGGTGCCGATGGTGAGCAGCAGGGTGAGCGTGTTGAAGGTGCTCTTCTCGGTCTGGATGTTGTAGCGCTCGAACAGCTCCTTCTGCAGGTCGTCCACCGTGTAGCCGCAGCCCGAGATGTCGATGGTCACCTTGGAGGGGTCGAGCCGTATGCCGTCGTGCCTGACTTCTTCGGGCAGCAGGTCCTCCAGCTCGAGCACGCGGAACACGCGCGTGGAATTGATCTGCTCGCGCAGCTCCTTGCCCAGCGCCAGGGTGCGCGACAGGAGCTTGTAGCCCTCCATCACCGCTTGCTTTCTCGCCACGTCGAGACTCGCGATCAGCCCGTACTGCGGGCTGGTCGAGGTGTGCATGTTGAAGTTCTCGCGGAACAGGTGCTCCTTGAACGTCGGGTCGTTGACGTGGATCATCGAGGCCTGCGAGAACGCCGACAGCACCTTGTGCGTGGACTGGGTGGCGTAATCGGCGCCGGCTTCCAGCGCCGTGGGGCGGAATTCCGGGTGGAAGCGCGCGAAGCCGTACCAGGCCTCGTCGACGATCACCTTGATGCCCTTGGCGTGCGCCGCCTCGACGATCGGCGCGAGGTCGTAGCGCAGCCCGTCGTAGGTGCAGGAAGTGAGGATCAGCGCCTGCGCGTCCGGGTGCTTACGGATCGCCGCAAGCAGGGTCTTCTTCGGCACCGGGCCGTACAAGCCGTACTTCCGGTTGAGGGCCGAATCGAGATAAACCGGATGCGCCCCGGACAGGACCACGCCGTGGTGCACGCTCTTGTGGCAGTTGCGGTCGAGCAGCAGCTTCTCGCCGGGGGCGAGCAACGTCTGCAAGATCACCTTGTTGGCGGTGGAGGTGCCGTTGGTGGCGAAGAAGGTGCGCCGCGCGCCGAAGGCCTTGGCCGCCATG
>JANMSV010000110.1:0-12060 GCA_031389685.1 Betaproteobacteria bacterium | reverse complement strand
CTCCTCCTTTACGGGGCCCTACTTGGCGTACTGGAGCGCCAGCTTGATGAGCCGCGAGTGGCGCCTGCGCCAGAATGGAAGTCGAGGCTGTGGTATCGCGCGGCGCACACGGGCATCGTCCTCATCGCGGTCCTCATCTTGCTGCGGCCAGTTGTGGCGGAAGCGGTTGCTGAATGGGGTCTGCGCAAATCCGCGGCGGGTGACGGTCACAGCGCCGCGTTCTGGCTCAGCGCCGCCAGTCGCATCGAGCCCGCCGACTGGCGGTACCATTGGTATACGGGGCAGTTCTGGGACGCGCAAGCAGCGGGCTCCGGCAGGCGCGAAGCGGCAAATCTTGCCGCTGAGGCATTCACCGCCGGGTTCGATGCCAATCCGCTGGAAGTCAGGAACCTGCTGGGGAAAATTGCGGTGCATCGTCGCCTTCGCGCATTGCTAGACACGCCGGCCGATCAAAGCACGCTGCGCGATTGGTTGGCGCGGGCCGAGGCGCTGGCGCCTCTGAGTCCAGAAGTACGCCTCGAGCGTGGGTTGTCTGGAGCCGCACCATGAAACGACGACGAATTCGGGGCTTTACGCTGGCCGAACTGGTGATCGTCATCGTGATCACCGCCATTCTTGCCGCAATCGCCATCCCCCAGTTCAGCCAGCCCGAGATCGATGCCGCCTGGTTTCACGAGCAGGCGCGCTCTACGGTGCGGTACGCGCAGCGCACCGCGGTTGCACAGCGCCGCTGCGTGTTCGTTTTGGTTGCTGCGCCGAATTTGAGCCTGTTCTACGGCGACGCCAGTTGCGCGATCACTGCCACGCCCGTATCTGATCTTGCCTCCGGTAACCCGGTAGTGATTGCTGCACCGACCGCGGTGGCCCTGAGTGCAGCGCCGAATCCGTTTCGCTTCAACGGCCTCGGCCAGCCGGGCGCTGCTGCGACAGTCAGTGTCGGCACCAGGACCATCACGGTCAATGCGGAGACCGGATATGTCCAGTAGCCGGCAGCGCGGACTGTCGCTGATCGAAGTGGTCATCTTCATCGTGGTGCTGGGCATTGGCATCGCGGGGATGGCGGTGCTGTACAACCAGTTGACGCTTGCCAGCGTGGACCCGGTGGTGCGCAAGCAGGCGGTGGCGATCGCCAACTCGCTGATGGAGGAGATCCAGTTGCGACCGTTTACTCTTTGCGATCCGGATGATCCCAATGTATTCACAGCGCCGACACCGCCGTGCGGAACGCCCGAAATCATCGGAGCAGAGGGCCCCGAAACGCGGTACGGGCCCACCTTCTTCGATAACGTCAGCGACTATGCCGCATTCCCTCCGATGGTGGGCAGTATTCAAGACATCAACAACAACACGATCACGGGGCTGACCGGCTACTTGGCGTCGGTGGCGATCGCGAACGCGGGCGGCGATTTCCCCAGCGCGGTGCCGGCCGATGCCGCCCTTCGCATTACAGTGACGGTGGACGGCCCCATCAATACCAATGTCAGGGTACGTCTCCAGGGCTACCGCCTCAGATATGCGCCCAATTCGCCCTG
Organism: Betaproteobacteria bacterium; assembly: GCA_031389685.1. GTDB lineage: Bacteria > Pseudomonadota > Gammaproteobacteria > Burkholderiales > SG8-39 > JAABQT01. Next base: position 10,528 of record JANMSV010000110.1, on the reverse strand, counting down.
AACGCGGCATAACGCTGATCGAGTTGGTGGTGGCGATCGTGCTCGTCGGCATCATCATTGCCGCGGTCTCGTTCTTCCTCAATCCGATACGCCAGAGCACGGACCTGGCGTTACGCGCCGAGCTGACCGACATCGCCGACAACGCCCTGCAGCGCATCGGTCGCGACGTCAAGCTCGCGCTGCCAAACAGCGTGCGCCTTGCGACGTCGGGGAGTTCGGAGTTCATCGAGTTCCTCGCCGTGCGCACCGCGGGCCGCTATCGCGCGGACGGGGGCGGCGCCGCAGCGGGCACCAACTGCGCCAATGACGACGCCAGCCTGCCCGCACCCGGCAATGACCAGTTGTCTTTCGACCTCGCCGACACCTGCTTCAAGACCATCGGAAAATTGCCCGACGCCATCCTCGCGGGCAGCGACTACCTGGTGCTGAATAATTACCGCCTTGCGAACCAGGACGCGTACCAGACCGCCGGTACACTCAACCGGGCGCTGATCACGTTGTTCGATGCGTCGGAGGCCGGTCGCGACCGCATCGTGTTTGCCTCAACGACCTTTCAGCGGGCACTGCACGATTCGCCGGGCAAGCGCTTCTTTGCCATCTCCGGGCCGGTCACCTACGAGTGTAATTCGGCGTCTGGGCAGATCCGGCGGCATTCCGGCTATGCCATCACAGCGGCGCAGCCAACCAGTTTTGTCGGGGGCGCCTTGATCGCCGAGCATGTGCAGAATCCGGGCGGCTGCGCATTCCAGTACTCGGCCGTCGGGCAGCAACTGGGGTTGTTGACGATGCGCATCACGCTGCAGCGCGCCCTGTTCGGCGGCGTGAACGAGACCATTAGCCTGTACCACGCGGTGCACGTGAACAACACGCCATGAGACCAACGGCCCGCCGTGCGAGAGGCTTTGCCCTGATTCTCGCGCTGTTCCTCATCGTGTCCCTGGCCGTGATCGGCGGCTACCTGCTTACGACGTCCAAGGTGCAGGTGGAATCCGGCGTCCTGGACGAGCAGGGCGCGCGTGCCTACCAGGCGGCACGCGCGGGGCTCGAGTGGGGGGCCTATCAAGTGCTGCAGGTCGCCAACTGCCCTGCGCCCACGACGATGACGTTTCCCCTGGACCTCGATGGCTTTCGCGCGACGGTGACCTGTACTGATTTTCTTCCCGAAACAGAGGGCGGCGACCCGATTAACGCCTTTCGCATCACGTCGACCGGGTGCAATGCCAGTGCCGGCACTTGTCCGGGCGCTGGCGTCCCTGGCTACGTCGAACGCCAACTGCTGCTGACGGTCGCCAGATGACCGGCTTGAACTGGATAGAGAGCTATACTTGCATATTGCGAAAATCCATTTGACAACAAGCGTTTATTGATTTATTTTCAAGTTAATTCAGGAAGTTGGGGTGGGGTGGAAATGAAATGGCCGTTTACGCGCAGCGCACGTGAACCCGGCTGGCTCGTGGTGAGCCTGCACCCGGACGAAATGAGCTATGCGCACGGCCGGGTTGTCCCGGGCGGATCTTCCGTCATCGAGCGGTGCGGCACGCGCGCCCTGGAGGGGGAATTTAAGGGCGCGGAGCAATTGGCGAAAGAGCTCGATTTCGCTCGCTACCAATGCTCGACGCTGCTGGCACCGGGGGAGTACCAGATCCTGATGGTGGATGCACCCAACGTTCCGCAAACCGAACTCAAGACCGCAATCCGTTGGCGCATCAAGGACATGCTGGATTACCACATTGACGATGCCACCGTGGACCTGCTCGCTGTTCCACCCAACCCGGCCGGTGGCGAGCGCGCCCAATCGATGTACGCGATCACCGCACGCAACGACGTGATCCAGGCCTGTATCGGTCGCTTCGAGGCGGCCCGCATCCCGCTCACGGTGATCGACATTCCGGAGACCTCGCAGCGCAATGTCGCCGCGTTGTTCGAGCGCGACGAACGCGGCCTGGCCATGCTGTACATGGGACGCGACCAAGGCCTGCTGACGATCAATTTCCGCCGCGAGCTGATGCTGGCGCGGCGGATCGAGGTGGGAGTGCAGGACCTGGCGTCCGCCAGTGGCGCCGCGCGCGAGGAGCTGTTCCAGCGCGTATTGCTTGAGCTGCAGCGCACTTTCGACCATTGCGACCGGCAGCTCGCCTACGTGCCGATTGCCAGGTTGATGCTGGCGCCGATTCCCGAGGAGAGCGGTTTGCTCGCGTACCTGGGTGGCAATCTTGATGTTCCGGTCGAGCGTGTGCAGCTGTCCGAGGCGATCAATTATGGCGCAGGGGCCGAGCTCGAGCCGGAACAGGAATGGCGCCTGTTCCACCTGATCGGCGCAGCGCTGCGCTACGAATCCAAGGCGCTGTGAGCTGCCCGGCATGAGCCAGCAGATCAACCTGTACAACCCGCTGTTCCTGCGCCAGGAGAAGTATTTCTCGGCGCGCACCATGCTGCAGAGCCTGGGGTTGATCGCGCTCGGTCTTGCAGTCCTGTACGCCTATGCGCTGACGCAGACCCGCGAACTTGGGCGCGTCGCCGGCGACTACGGCCGCCAGCTGAGCGCGCAGCGCGACCAGTTCGTCAGTCTTGGCGGGCAGGGGCAGAGCAAGCTGTTGGAGGCGGAAGTAGCGCGGCTGCAGGCGGACCAGCGCGTGCGCGTCGCCGTGCTTGAAGTGATGCAAGGCGGTGGAATCGGCAACACGGATGGTTTTTCACGCTATTTCGCCGCGTTCGCGCGCCATGCCATGCGCGGCGTCTGGCTTACTGGTTTCAGCGTCGGTGAAAGTGGCAACGAGTTGAGGATCCGGGGACGTGTGCTGTTTGCGGACCTGGTCCCCGCGTACCTGAAGGCACTGAACGTGGAGGACGTGATGCGCGGCCGGCTGGTCACGGAGTTGAAGCTGGTGGCCAGGGACGAGTCGGCGACGCGCGGAGGCGGTGCGACGGCTGCCGCCACCGGCCCGAATCGGTATGTCGAGTTCGACCTCTCCGCACCCTTGCGCGCGGTCGAGCTGGCAAAACCCGGCGCGGCGAAAGGCAAGCCGTGAAGGCCTTGCTGAAGCGTTATGTCGAGCGCATCGACAACGCGACGCTGCGCGAACGCGCCTTTCTGTTCGCCGCCGCGGCGCTCATGCTGGTTTTCATCGTCAACGCCGCGTTGATCAAACCCCTGCGCGACACGCAGCGCAGGCTGGGCGCCGACATTGCGCAGCGCGAGCGCGAGTTGCGCACGCTGCAAACCGAACTGCAACGCATGGCGCTCGCGCGAGGCGCCGACCCCGACGCGCAGAACCGCAAACGCGCGTTGGAGCTGCGCGCGGAGGTGGCCGCGCTTGACGGGAAGATCGCGAGCGAGCAGCGGCGCTTTACGTCGCCACAGCGCATGCGCGTGGTGCTCGAGGAGATGCTCGAGCGCGACAAGCGCTTGCGCCTGGTCGACCTGAAGACGCTGCCGGTCACGGACCTGGCGGCATCGCAGGGACCGGCCGCGCGGCGCGTTTTCCGGCACGGCGTTGAACTGACACTCGCCGGCAGCTATCTCGACTTGCACGCCTACCTCGCGGCGCTCGAGGGCCTCTCGACGCAGCTGTACTGGGGCCGCGCGGAGATGTCGGTCACCGGTTACCCGGTGGCGACCCTCAAGCTGACCGTCTATACGATCAGCTTTGACCAGGCTTGGTTGGTGGTATGAGACGCGTGGTTTATGCGGGCCTGGTCGCCTGCTTCGCCAGCGCAGCTGCGGCGCAGACCGCGTCGCTTGCCGATCCGACTCGGCCGCCCAATGCGATCTCGGAAAGCGCGGCAGGCGATCCTGCGGCCCGCTCGGGCCCGCAGTTGCAGTCGGTGCTGATCTCGCCGACGCGCCGCATCGCTGTGATCAGCGGCAAGGCGGTGGCGCTGGGCAGCAGGTACGGCGATGCCACGGTGGCCAGCATCACGGAGGGCGCCGTCCTCCTTAGGTATGCCAACCGCAGGGAAACACTGCGCCTCCTCCCCGGCGTGGAGAAGCTCGAACGGCGCGTCGCCGATGCGAACGCCTCGGATAAAGGAACTTCCCGATGAAGCGAATTCTTGCCTGGATCGGAGTTGCACTGGTTGCGGGTTGCGCGACGCCGCCGCCGCGCCCTACCAGCGTAGACCCCGCCATCACGGCCGAGGTGGACCAGGCCATCGCCGGGCCCGGAACCCGCCAGGCGCAGGTGCCGGACCAGGCCCTGCTGCCGCCGCTGCGCATGGAAATGCCGAGCGTGGCAGGACGCCCTATGGATCCGCGCTTCGACCTTTCGGTCAGCAGCGCGCCCGCCGCGCAGGTGTTCATGGCGATCGCTTCGGGCACGCGTTACTCGATGCTGCTAAACCCGGCTGTAGGCGGCACGATTACAATCAATCTCAAGGACGTCACCGTACACGAAGCGCTGGACTCCCTGCGCGAGCTTTATGGTTACGACTATCGCATCGACGGCACGCGCATCTTCATTCAGGCGGCGGGTCTGCAGACCAAGATCTACCGCGTCAACTACCTTGTAGGACAGCGCCGCGGCTGGAGCGACCTGCGCGTGCAGTCGGGCTCGCTCGCCGACAACGCTTCCCCCAGCGTACCCCCAAGCCCGGTTTCGCAGGCCAGTCCGACACCTGGTGGCCAGGGTACGCAGACCGCCGGCGGCGGTGCCGGCCAGCGGTCGATCGATAGTACGCGCGTGACCACCACTGTGGTCAACGACTTCTGGGCGGACTTGCGAAACGCGCTGTCCGCGATCGTCGGCAGTGGCAATGGGCGCAGCGTTGTAGTGACACCGGGCTCCGGCGTGGCACTGGTACGCGCGTTCCCGGAAGAGCAGCGCGCCGTGGAGCACTACCTGCGCGAGACGAGATTGGTCGTGGAGCGCCAGGTGATGCTAGAAGCGAAAATAATCGAAGTAACGCTCGCCGAGGGCTTCCAGTCGGGCATCAACTGGGGGCTGTTCCGCACCCATGCCAGCCCGCGGGGCGCCATCGGGCAGGTAGGCAACAACACCACGCTGGGCACCAGCACGAGCGGCGTGAATTTGAGCAGCGGCGGCGTCACGGTAAACGCGCAGACGGGGGCGCTGGCAACCGCCGCGACGCTGGCAGGAAACGGCGGTGCTGTTTTCGGCCTCGCGTTCCAAACATCCAATTTTGGCGCGCTGCTGCAGTTCCTCGACTCCCAGGGCACCACCCAAGTGTTGTCCAGCCCGAGGATCGCCACGCTCAATAACCAGAAGGCGGTATTGAAAGTCGGCACCGACGAATTCTTCGTCACCAACGTGGCCACGGTCACCACGACCACCGGGACGACCACGCAGCAGACGCCCACGGTTACGGTGGCGCCGTTTTTCTCCGGCATCATGCTCGATGTCACGCCGCAGATCGACGAGCTGAACAACATTACGCTGCACATCCATCCCTCGATCAGCGAGGTGACCGAGAGCCGCCGCGTAGTGGACCTTGGCGGCTCGATCCCGTCGATCACGCTGCCACTGGCGAAGTCCGCGGTGAACGAGTCGGATACCGTAGTGCGGGTCACCGACCGCAATATCGTCGCTATCGGCGGGTTGATGAGCGTGGACGTGCGTGACGGCCGCTCCGGCATTCCCGGCGCGGCGGACGCCAACGTGCTGCTGCGCAATTCGGACCGGCAGGCACGCAAACGCGAGATCGTGATCCTGCTCAAGCCGACGATCATTCACAACGACGATAGCTGGGGTCAGGACCTGCGCGACACGCGGGAACGGCTGGAACGCTTCATTCCTCAGCGCCCGGCGCAGGGGGCTAATTCGCAGTGAATTATTTAAGGCACTTCGGCCTGCGCGAGGCGCCGTTCGGCATCACGCCTGACACGAGCTTTTTCTACGCCTGCCGCAGTACGCAGGAGGCGCTGAATACTTTGCTGATCGCGATCGGCAACGGCGAAGGGTTCATCAAGATCACGGGCGAGATTGGCACCGGCAAGACGCTTCTGTGCCGCAAATTCCTCGCTACGCTCGGCCCGGGCTGGACCAGCGCCTACATCCCCAATCCGAACCTCGAGCCGCGTGCACTGGTGCAGCAGATTGCCGAGGAGCTGGGCGTGCGTGTTGAGCCGGGTGTCGACCAGCATCACCTGCTGAAGGGCATTACGCGCGTGCTGCTCGACAGCGCGCGGCAGGGTCGGCGCGTCGTGCTGTGCATGGACGAAAGCCAGGGCATGCCCCTGGAGACGCTCGAAACCGTGCGCTTGCTCACCAACCTTGAGACGGAGAAGCGCAAGCTGCTGCAGGTGGTCCTTTTTGGCCAACCCGAGCTCGACCACAAGCTAGCTTCGGAATCGATCCGGCAGCTGCGACAGCGCATCACATTCCAGTACGCACTGCGCGGGCTCGATCAAGAGGAAATCGGAGCCTATGTCGAGCACCGTCTGGCGATCGCGGGGCACGCGGGGGCGCCGTTGTTTGATGCCTGGGCGCTGCGCGCGCTTCATCGGGCAAGCCGGGGCGTGCCGCGGCTGGTCAATATCCTTGCCCACAAGGCGATGCTCCTGGTGTTTGGAGAAGGCGGTCGCTGCGCCGCTCGACGCCATGTGCAGGCCGCGGCAGCGGATACGCCGGCGGCGGCCCCTGCGCGTGGCTGGTGGTGGCCGCGACTCAGGGCGACCCGGGCTGCAGACTAGGGCCCTGTGCGATGAGTTTGATCAACAAAATGCTACAGGAGCTCGATCGCCGGCACGCGCAAGCGGCTCCGCTGGGACAGATGCCGCATCCTGAGGTGCGCGTGGTTCATCCGGTTCGAACCGGCCCCGAATGGTTCTGGCGCGCGGTTGCCGTACTGATGCTGATCGCGGCGGCTTGGACCCTTTGGGTCGTCTATCAACTGCAGCCGCGCGCCGTCGCGACGGAACTTGCCTTCCGCGCAGCAGAGAGCAGCCGCCAGCGCGCGGCTTCTGCGCCGGCGCCTGCTCCGGCAGCGGTCGTTGCTCCCGCCGCGCCGGCCGTCATTGCCCAACCGGAACCACCCGCCGTCCCCGCATTGTCGAAATCTTCTGCAGCCGATGCGTCGGCCGCGACGCCTGTTGTCGCTGCGCCGGCGCCTGAGAGGCTGGCCGCTCCGATCGAGACCCTGAGGCTTGCGCTGACCATTGATACGCCCTTGGCCCCGCGCGCCTCGCGGCCCGCCAAGACTGCGGCTGCTGCGAACCCGACAGCGCGGCCGGGGACAGCGCCGGCATCGCTGAAGTATCCAATGACGGCTGCGCCCGTTCGCGTCGAGAAGCGCGAGCGCGCGGGTTTACCCGTCGATCGGGCGGAAGCGGAGTACCGGCGGGCGGCGTTACTGCTGGAGCGCGGTCGCGTCGCCGACGCGGAGCAAGCGTTGCTTGCCGCGATTGGCGTGCAGCATGCGCACCAGGCGGCGCGCCAGACCTTGATCGCGCTGTACATCGAGCAGGGGCGCATCGACGAGGCACGCAGGCACTTGCAAGAGGGATTAGCCGTCAATCCCGGATACACGCCGTTTGTCGTGGCGCTGGCGCGCATCCACGTCGATCGCCGCGAGTACGCCGTTGCGCTGGACATACTGGACCACGCGAAGGTGACCGGTCAGTCCAGCCAGGATTTTCACGCGCTGCGCGCCGCGGTACTGCAGCGCCTGACGCGCCACGGAGAGGCCGCAGACGCCTACCGCCAGGCTTTGGGCTCCGGCCCGCAAAGCGGGGCGTCATGGGTCGGCCTAGGAATCTCACTCGACGCGCTGGGTCGCCGGCCCGAGGCGGCGGAGGCTTTTCGCCGCGGCATTGCTGCGGGGACACTCGCTGAGGACGTGCTGGCGTACGCGCAACAGCGCGTGCGCCAACTGCAGTAAATCACGCGGCGCCCGGCGCGTCCTCGCCGACCTGCTCCAGCCGATACCCGTAGTTGTAGATCGGCACCACACGAAACCCCGTTTCCGTGCGCAAATCCAGTTTTTTGCGCACTTGGCTTACGTGCGTGTCCACGGTGCGCGTGACCAGGTCGCCGCTGCGGCCCCATACCGTTTCCTGCAGGTGGCCCCGCGAAAGCAGTCTGCCGACATTGCGGAATAGCACGACCGTCAGCTCGAACTCTTTTGGAGTGAGGTCGATGCGTTCGCCGTTGCGGCGAATCTCCGCGCGCGCCACATCGATTTCGAACGGCGGGAACGACAGGCGCTTTTCCTCCTCGCGGGGATAGGCACGGCGCAGCAACGCGTGCACGCGCGCCAGCAATTCCTGGCGCCGCGCCGGCTTGACCATGTAGTCGTCGGCGCCGTTTTCCAGGGCAAACACGATGTCCTGCTCCGAGTCTCGCACCGTGACGAACAGCACCGGCACCGTTCTCGACACGTTGGTGCGCAGCCACATCAGCACGTCGGCGCCGGACACGTCGGGCACCTGCCAGTCCAGCACGAAAAGGTCGAAGCTCTCGCGGCCGGCGTGCTTCATCGCGTCGCGGCCCGTAAGGTAACCGTGCACGTCGTGCCCGTCGTCGCCCAGCCAGCGCTTGAGCAGCGCCAGCTGATCCGAATCATCTTCAAGGATGGATATGCGCAAGTGTCGCTTTCCTCCGTGCAATGATACTGCCACCTTCCCGCCACCCCAAGCGGGCTTGTGGCAGAATCGCCCCTTCCCCCCCCAGACACCATGCGAATCGCTTTGTTGGGCGGCGGTACCATTGCCCGCCTCGTATTAGAACACCTCGGGCGCGGAGACCTGCCGGGTATTGAGGCCGCCGGCATGGCCGGACGCAGCGCAGGCTCGCGGGGCGCTGAACTTGGGCGTGCGCACGGGGTGCCGTACGTGATCGGGTGCGGCGAGCTGCTCGCGCTACGCCCGCAGGTGATTGTTGAAGCGGCGTCGCATGATGCGGTGCGGACGCACTTGGTGGAAATCCTGGAGGCGGGCGTGAGCGTCGTCGTGCTATCGGCCGGTGCGATGGCGGATGACCGTCTGCGCGGTGCGGCGGAAGCCGCGGCCCGGCGCAACGGCGTCCAGCTTTACGTGCCCTCAGGAGGTATCGGCGGGCTGGACGCGCTCAAGGCTGCGTGCGCGGCCGGCGTGGACAGCGTAAGTATTCACGTCGCGAAACCGCCGGCGGCTTGGAGGGACATCCCCTATGTCGAGGCGCTGGGCATCGATCTCGACGCACTTTCCCAGCCGCGCACGCTATTCAAGGGGACCGCGCGCGAGGGCGTGCCGCACTTTCCCCAGAACGTCAACGTCGCTGCGGTGTTGTCCCTCGCCGGGATCGGATTTGACCGCACGCAACTTGAGGTGATCGCAGACCCGGCGCTCACGCGCAACACCCATACCATCCGCGTATCCGGGAAAACCGGGCGATTTACGGTGATCCTGGAAAATGTCCCGTCGCCAGACAACCCGAAAACCGCCTGGCTCGCCTGCTACAGCGCGTTGGCGGCGTTGCGGTCGATGGCTTCCGAATCCCGCTACGGAACCTAAGCCTTTGAAGTGCTTGGACAGGGCTTACTGGCCTCCGCGCGCCGCGGCAAGGCTGGCCCAACAGTCAATTTCGCTTCGGATTCCTTGACTAAGCAGCGGAATCCTCACATAATTTCGGGTTCCGCCGGAGGGGTGCCCGAGCGGCTAAAGGGGGCAGACTGTAAATCTGTTGGCCTTGCGCCTACGTTGGTTCGAATCCAACCCCCTCCACCAGCGATGCGGGTGGTCTGTGGGGAAAAGGCGAAGTGGCCGTTGGATGCGTGGGTGAGGTGAACAGGCGGGTGTAGCTCAATGGTAGAGCAGAAGCCTTCCAAGCTTATGACGAGGGTTCGATTCCCTTCACCCGCTCCAGTGCAGAGGGAATTCTGCCCATGTAGCTCAGTGGTAGAGCACTCCCTTGGTAAGGGAGAGGTCAAGCGTTCAATCCGCTTCATGGGCACCAGTTTCGGAATTCGGCGAGATCAACGATTCTTCAGGAAGAGCGACCATGGCAAAGGGCAAGTTTGAGCGTACCAAGCCCCACGTGAACGTGGGCACGATCGGTCACGTGGACCACGGCAAGACGACGCTGACGGCGGCGATGACCTCGGTGCTTTCGAAGAAGTTCGGTGGCGAGGCGAAGGCCTACGACCAGATTGACAATGCTCCCGAGGAGAAGGCGCGCGGGATCACGATCAACACGGCGCACGTGGAGTACGAGACCTCGAAGCGCCACTATGCGCACGTGGACTGTCCGGGTCACGCGGACTACGTGAAGAACATGATCACGGGAGCGGCCCAGATGGATGGGGCGATCCTGGTGGTGTCGGCGGCCGATGGTCCGATGCCGCAGACGCGCGAGCACATCCTGCTGGCGCGCCAGGTGGGGGTTCCGTACATCATCGTGTTCATGAACAAGGCCGACATGGTGGACGACGCGGAACTCCTGGAGCTGGTGGAGCTGGAGGTTCGCGAGCTGCTTTCCAAGTACAAGTTTCCCGGCGACAAGACGCCGATCATCATCGGCTCGGCGCTGAAGGCGCTGGAGGGTGATACGGGGGAGCTGGGCGAGGTGGCGATCATGAAGCTCGCTGATGCGCT
>JANMSV010000106.1:0-8314 GCA_031389685.1 Betaproteobacteria bacterium | reverse complement strand
CCCATCAGCACCGACACGTTCTCGCGCGTGATCAGTTCCTCGGCGACGCGTACCGCGTCCCCGGGATTGCCGCCGTCCTCGCGCGATATGACTTCGAGCTTGCGCCCGTTGACGCCGCCCGCGCGGTTGATCTCCTCGAGGGCCAGTTCCCAGCCTTTCTTGTAAGGCTCGAGGAACGCCGGAAACACCTTGTAGCTGTTCAATTCCCCGATCTTGATGGTCTGCGCCTGCGCGCCGAAAGCGGCGAGCGCCGCCACCCCCATGGCCAATGTCAGTCTGAGTTTCATAGCCTCTCCCCTAGATCACGTCTGTGGATTGGACACGCTTCACGCCCGCGGCCCGCATCGCCGCCCAGGCTTTGGAAAGCGAACCCCCCACGTCGATGCCGCGGCAGGCGTCTTCGATCACCAGCGCTTCGAAGCCCTGCTTGCGCGCGTCGAGCGCGCTCCAGCCGACGCAGAAGTCGGTGGCCAGGCCGGCGAAATACACGCGCTTCAGGCCGCGCTGCTTGAGGTAGCCGCCCAGTCCGGTCTGCGTCTTCTGGTCGGCTTCGAGGAACGCGGAATAGCTGTCCACCTCGCGCCGGTAGCCCTTGCGGATGATGAGTTCGGCGTGCGGGATGCTGAGGTCCTTGTGCAGCGCCGCGCCATCGGTGCCTTGCACGCAGTGGTCCGGCCACAGCACCTGGTTGCCATAGGCGAGCTTCACCATGTCGAAGGGCTTCTTGCCGGGGTGCTGCGAGGCGAACGAGATGTGGTCGGCCGTATGCCAGTCCTGCGTGATCACCACGTGCTTGAACCGCTTCGCGATGCGATTGATCAGGGGCACGATCTGGTCGCCTTCCTTCACGGCGAGCGAGCCGCCCGGGGTGAAGCAGTTCTGCACGTCGACCACCACGAATACGTCCCGGTTGCCGATCTTGCGCGTGGGCGCCGCCCAGGCGCTGGAACCCAACCATCCGAAACCCGCTGCTGCGAACAGGAACGACCTGCGTTTCATGGTGACCTCCGCTGTGAGGGAAAGTGTACTTCAGGGATGACTGCCGCTGTCTGATTCTGCAACGCAAGATAGGCGCCCCGGATCAGGCCGCGTGTGCGCATCGTTTGAGCGACTGCAGCCCCCGCGGCCAGCGCCGAGCGTACGGTGTACAGGGGCAGGGGGCCGACGTCCACCGTGACCGGGAGGTCGCCAAGGTCGCTGTCTTCCTTCACTGCGTGCGCCGGAAGCCGCCGGATCGCTGGATGCTCCGCATTGACGGCATTGGCGATCATGGTCGCAGCGGCGTCCGCCGCGGCGCCGCAGTCCGCGACGACCGTGACCGCGTCGGCAATGCCGAGCGACTGCGAGCGCCCGCGCCATCCCGAAGTGGCGACGCCACAGGATTCCTCCAGCCGGAGCGTCGCATCGACCATCGGCCGTTGCGGGTTGTTGACGATGCCGGCGTCGAAGGTTCCGCCGCGCGGCAGGTGCACCGCGATGTCGCCGCCGTTGTTGACGTAGGCCTTGCCAGAAGGCTGCATCGCTTCGAGGATCTCATCGGCCACCGCGCCGGCGACCGCCGCCATCGGCGTGATGAACCCCCCGCGATGTGGCCACACGGCGGCGACCATGCGGCGCGCCACCGAGCCGCGGGCGAGGGGATGGGCATTGCCCAGGGGCGCGCGCAGCAGCGGGAGTTCCGCCACCAGTTCCTCGAGCACAGTGCGGAAACGCCGGGCGGCGCGGTCGTACTCGGTCTCCGTGCCGAGGATCACCAGGTCAATGGGGCCGTGCTGCAAATGCAGCCGGCCATCGCTCAGGCGGCTCGCCATCGCGTGCCTTCCAGAACCTGCTGCAACGTTACGACATGGTCCATGTGCCCCCCGATCGCCGCATATTGCGCGAGCGGCAAGGTGAATTCGATGGGCAGCACCAGTGCCGGCGTGGGCACGTAGCCGAAGGACCTGTCCGGCATGGCGAGCACATCCACCATCACCGTGATGCCTCCGCCCGGCCATACATACACCGGCGCGCCGCCGCAGGTGACGCGGGTAATCAGATCCTTGACCGAGCGCGTGAGGCGCACCGGGTTTTGCGTCACGCCGGCGCGCAGGCTGCCGCCTGCACCGCCCATGAACAGCACCGTGCACAATGCCGGCTCGCAGTTCTCCGCGATGCGCTCCACGACCTTGCGCACCGCAGCCGGCATCGCCGCCTTCTGCGGCTTGAGCTGCTGGTCCAGCTCGAACCATTCCGCATCCTCGCCGGTGGTCGAAACCATCAGCAGACGCATGCCGGGCCAGGCGGTCTTCGGGTCGATTTTCTCGATGATCGAAAGGGGCTCGGTAATGTCGGTGCCGCCCCAGCCCGGGCCCGGTTGCGCCACCTTGAAGTAGCGCCCTGGCGTGGACTTGCGGCCGCGCACGCGGATGCCCGCCGGGCGCATGTCGAGGAAACGCCCGGCCTGGTGCTCGGTCAGCACCCCGGTGATGTGATCGTCCACCACGATCACCTCGTCGCAATGTCCGTGCCATTGCTGCGCGAAGATGCCGATGGTCGCGGACCCGCAGCCCACCCGCATGCGCTCCTCGCGCTCGCCATCCACGACCGGCGCGGCGCCCGCCTGGAGCAGCACGCTCGAGCCGCCATCGATCTTCACCTCGACGGTCTCCTTGTTGGAGAGCTTGAGCATCGCTTCGCAGGTGACGTTGCCTTCTTTTTTCGAGCCACCGGTCAGGTGCCGTACGCCGCCCAGCGACAGCATCTGCGAGCCGTACTCGGCGGTCGTGACATGGCCGATCTGCTCTCCGTTCGCGCGCACCGCCGCCTGTTCCGGCCCGAGATAGCGGTCGGTGTCGATCTTCACTTTCAGGCCGCAGTAGCTGAAGATGCCCTCGGTCACCACCGTGACCATGTCCACGCCGTCGGCCTTGGAGGAGACGATGAAAGGTGCGGGCTTGTAGTCGGGGTAGGTGGTGGTCGCGCCGATTCCCGTGACGAAGGGCGCCACGAGTTTTCCGTCCCAGGGCTTGCCCGGTTCGAGGAAGGGCACTGCCTTCCCGCCTCTCTCGAGCACCACCAGGGGGTCGAGGCGCACCAGCTTGCCATCGTGATTGGCGTAGCGGTCGCAGGCGCCGGTCTGCCCCTGGCGAATGCGGCACAGCACCGGGCAGGCGTCGCAGCGGATCACGTCGCCGGTCAGCGGCGCCGTGCTCTCAGGCGCGTCTTCGGGATCTCGCATCGAGTTCGGCCTTCAGGAGGTGCGGCAACACCGGAACGCGCCGCATGCGAATGCCGCAGGCATGGTCGATCGCGCCAAGAATCGCCGGGGCCGTGGGGATCAGCCCGGGCTCGCCTACGCCTTTGGCACCCGAGGGGCCGAGCGGCTCGGGGTCTTCGACCAGGATGCAATCCATCCGCGGCGCATCGCCGATGGTGGGAATCAGGTAGTCGTGCAGGTTCTCCGTCTTGCCGGGCACGTACTCTTCCATCAGCGCGAAACCGAGGCCTTGCACCGCGCCGCCCTGGATCTGGCCTTCGACCTGGATCGGGTTGAGCGCCTTGCCGACGTCATGCGCGGCGACGATGCGCAGCACCCTGACCGTGCCGAAGGCCTCGTCCACCTCGACCTGTGCGATCTGCGCGGCGAAGGCATAGGTGGCGTAGGGCTTGCCCTGGCCGTTCGGATCGAGGGCTTGCGTGGGCGGGTCGAAGCGGCCTTCTCCCACCAGTTCGCGCTCGATCATCCAGCGGTGGGTGAGGCCGCCTTTCCTGAAAACGATACTCCCGCCCCGGAGCGAGAGCCGGTAGCCGCGGTCGAGAAATTCGCCGGACGGTGCGCCGACCGCGGCGAAGATGCGTCGCCGCAGGTCGAGTCCGGCCAGCTCGGCCGCCTTGCCCGAAATGAATGCCTGGCGGGAGGCCGAGGTCTTGCCCGCATCGGCGGTGCGATCGGTGTCGCCCATGACCATTTCGAATCGCGCCATCGGCAGGCCGAGCGCGTCGGCGGCCACCTGCGTCAGCGTGGTGTTCGAACCCTGGCCGATATCCACGGCGCCGTTGTAGAACACCAGGCGCCCCTGCGAGGTGAGAACGATGCGCAGCGTGGAAGGATTGGCCAGCGCCGTATTGCCGATGCCATACCACATGCAGCCCACGCCGACGCCGCGGCGCAGAGGGCTGCCTGACTTGGCGGCCTTGCGGTTGAAGCCCTCGGCCTCGGCGCGCAGGCGCCGCCAACTCGGCTTGAGCTGCTCGAGGCACTGGCCCAGCCCGGCCGAGTGTTCGAGCCGCTGCCCGGTGGCGGTGGTGTCGCCGGCCTTGAGCGCATTCAGGCAGCGAAATTCGAGCCGGTCGATGCTGAGCTTGTCCGCAAGCTCGTCCATCAGGGCTTCATGCGCGATCGCGCCTTGCGGCACGCCAAAGCCGCGGAACGCGCCCGAGGGATGGCAGTGGGTGAAGTACGCGCGCCCGCGCGCGCGTACGTGGCGCACTGAATAAGGCCCGGTGGCGTGAATCGGCACGCGCGTCGCCACGGTCGGACCCCAGCTCGCATAGGCGCCGGTATCGAATACCGCGTCCACATCGACGGCCCTGAGCTTGCCTTGCGCGTCGCAGCCGAAGCGCGCGCGGATGCGTGCCGGGTGGCGTTTGGTGGTCGAGGCCATGCTTTCCGGCCGGTGGTACACGCAGGCCACGGGCTGGCCGGTGAGCCAGGCACCGAGCGCGATTAACGGCTGCACCGCGACATCGAGCTTGCCGCCGAATCCGCCGCCGCAGGCGCTCGGCACGATGCGCACCTGCTGCGCGTCGAGTTTCATCACCAGCGCCACTTCATCCCGGTCCATGTAGGGCGTCTGCGTGCTGACGTGAATTTCCAGCCGGTCGCCGTCGCGGCGCGCCCAGCCGGCTTCGGGTTCGATGTAGGCATGCTCCACGAACGTGGTCTCGAAAATTCCTTCCGCAACGGCGGCACATTCCGGGAAGGTCGCGCTGACGTTGCCGCGCCTCACGCCGCCGTCGAGCAGCAAATTGCCGATCTTGTCGGCTTGCACCAGCGGGGCGCCTTCCCACATTGCCGCGTCCAGCCCGAGCACCGGCTGCAGCGGGGTCCAGTCCACCGGGAAACGCGCTTCGTCCAGGGCTTCGATTGCGGCACGAGTGCCGATCACGGCAGCGACGGCTTCGCCGCGAAAGCGCGCTTCTCCCGCGGCCAGCACCGGCTGGTCCTTGATATCCGGGTAGATGCCGAAGCCGTTGGCGGGGACGTCTTTCGCGGTGAGCACGCGATCCAGGCCGGCCTGCTGCGCGTAGGCGGCGAGATCGCCGAAGGCGAATCTTGCCCGGTGGTGCGGCGAGCGGATGACGCGCAGCCATAGCGCATCGGCGGGAATCGCGTCCGCGCCGTACTTCTCGGCGCCGGTGAGTTTGGCGATGCCGTCCACCTTGCCGGCCCGCGCACCCACTGCTTTTCCGGCGGCGGGCGAAGGCGCGAGCGTGGGTCGGTTGCCAACGTCGAGCACCGCTTCGATGATCTTCTGGTACCCGGTGCACCGGCACAGCACGCCGGCGAGCGCATCCTTGACCTCGTCCGCCTTCGGCTTGCGATTGCGCGAAAGCAGGTTGGCCGCCGCCATCAGCATGCCCGGGGTGCAGATGCCGCATTGCGCGGCGCCGTGGTTCTGGAACGCCACCTGAAGCGGCGCGAGCTTGCCGTTCTCCGCCAGGCCTTCGACCGTGAGGACGTTGCGGTCCTCCACCTGCCCCAGCGCAGTCAGGCAGGCGCAAACCTGGCGCCCGTCGAGAAGCACGGTGCAGGCCCCGCAATCCCCGGCGTTGCAGCCGATCTTGGTGCCGGTCAGGCCCAGTTCGTCGCGCAGCACGTCGGCGAGGCGCGCGACGCGCGGCGCGCGGCTCGCCACCTTGCGCCCGTTGAGCGTGAACTGCGTGGTCTGCGTGCCGGCGAAGAACTCGGCGTGCGGGCGGTTCATGCCATCTCCCGCAGCAGGCGCCGCACCAGCTCCAGCGCGGCCTGCCTGCGATAGTCGGCGCTCGCCCGGACATCGGCGATCGGTGCCAGCACGGCGAACTGCGCGTGATTGACCCAGTCGGCCAGCGACGCGTCGAAGCGCTTGCCCTTCAGTTGCGCTTCGAGCGCTGGAAGGCGCAGCGCCACCGGCGAGCAGGAACCGACGGCGACGCGCGCGTTCACGACCTTGCCGGAGCGGTGCTCGATCACGGCGCTGGCCATGACGATCGAGATCACCAGGTACTTGCGCGCGCCGAGCTTCAGGAAATGGCTGGCGGCGGCCGTGTCCGGCTTGGGCACCAGCACGGCGGTCACCAGCTCGGCGGGGCGCAGCGCGGTCCTGCGCGGGCCGAGGATGAACTCGTGCAGCGGCAGCTGGCTCACGCCCTTTGTGCTGCCCAGCTCCACCGCAGCGTCCAGCGCCAGGAGCGCCGGGACGCCGTCCGCGGCGGGAGAGGCGTTGCACAGATTGCCGGCGACGGAGCCCGCATTCTGGATCTGCTCGCCGCCGACTTCGCGCGCGGCCAGCTTCAGGCCGTCGAACATGGGGGGCAGCTTTGCTTCGATGACCTCGGACCAGGTGGTGGCGGCGCCGACGCGCCAATGGCCGCGCTTGGCCGAGATGCCGCGTAACTCGCGCAGTGCGGTGATGTCGAGGACTTCGGCGGGCAGGGCTTGCGCCACGCGGGAAGGGTAGAAATCGGTGCCGCCGGCCAGCACGGCTCGCGGTGCGCGCGCGAGGATCCGCAGCGCTTCACTGAGTCGGGATGGCCTGGCGTAGCCGGACATGGCCTCTATGCTGCCTGTTTCTCCAGTGTTAGTTTAAGTCCTTTCATCTTGAACAAGCCCCGAGTGTTGCCCTCGCGCACGAACTTCTGCAGATCGGCGGAGAAGAGCGAGCTGAAGATCGCGTCCGCCTTGGCGTCCGCCGGCGCCTGCACCACCGCGCCTGCTGAACGTCCGCCGCCGATAGCGGTCATTCGGGGTGATTTATCGCATCTGGCAAGTGGTGCGCGGTTACGGATACGAAATGCCTACGCGACCTCGCGGCCTTTATTCCTGCGTATACGCAAATAGTTGATTGCCGGTGGCTTTGTCGTGCGGGGCAATACGGGGGCGCAGCGGTTCGTAGGCGCGGCAGGATGTTTAAGAGCACTGAAAATCAACGACCTGACTGGTTTCCACCAGTTGTGTAGTGGTCCCTCCGGGGCTATAAGCTATTGTGCATTCGCATATTGCGTTTGCATGTTCATGGGAGGCTCAAAATGCGCACCACGAAGAATCTGCACATTGTCGACATGAAGCGAAGAAGGGTGATGGTTTCGGGGCTGGCAGGCGCGTCGGCGCTCCTTCTCGGGAACGCCGGGAGCGCGTTGGCGCAGCGCATAGAAGAGAAAGGGAAAGTTGAGAGGAAGGAGCTCAAGCCTGTGGATTCAATGATCCCGGGCTTTCCCAAGGTGCGGTTGCGTGAGATAACGTGGCAACCGGGAGCGAGCAACAAGGCCAAGATGCAAAACGCCATGATCTGCGAGTGCACCCAGGGCACCTTGGAGATAACGCAAGATGATAGGACGTTCACAGCGAAGAAGGGCCACATCTGGACGTGCCAAGTGGGGACGGTGGAGGGCACTATCAACAAAGGTAAGATCCCCGGCACGATGCGCGTTTTCGACTTGCTATCTGCATAAGCAGGCGGGCGGAGGGGTCCGTTAGCATTTTCACCGTCAGCAGCGGGCGGCTTAATGCCGCCCGCACTCTGCCCTACCAATCGGCTGGTGAATTTCGCCGCTTAAGGCGTTCTCAAAACCTCAGACCAGTGCCCAGATCTGGGAGCCGATCCGGGCTCTAAAGTCTCGGGCACTCCGATTGATTTGACCTCTAGCCAGTGGCCGTTTGTGGCCTATTGTGTTGAAAAACTCCGTCGAGCATTGAATCTTCGTTTACGCGAAGTGTCTGATCTTGCGGTGCGTTGACGGAGCGCTTCGAGATGATGGGAGAACAAGGTGGCGGCCAGGACCGACTGTTCTACTCATTCAATCTTGAAGATCACGTCCCCCAGAATCATCTGCTGCGAGGCATGCATCAGGTTCTCGATCTGAGCGAACTGCACCGCCACCTGGCGCCGTTCTATAGCCACACCGGTCGTCCGTCGATCGATCCGGAGTTGATGGTCCGGATGCTGATCGTGGGCTACTGCTTTGGCATTCGCTCGGAGCGTCGGTTGTGCGAGGAAGTACATCTGAACCTGGCCTATCGCTGGTTCTGCCACCTGGGGCTGTAAACGGGTAGAGCAGCGCTTCGAGGTAA
>JANMSV010000094.1:0-14607 GCA_031389685.1 Betaproteobacteria bacterium | reverse complement strand
TTCTCGGAAATTTTCGGCCGCATGGGCCGCGGGCCGCGGCGCGGTGGCCCCGCGCACATGCAGGGCAACGACCACCATGCCCGCATCCTGCTCGACCTCGAGGACGCGTTTTCCGGCGCCACGCGCCAGATCACGCTGCGCGCGCCGAAGCTCGACGACCAGGGCCGCGTCATGCTGGAGGAGCGCACCCTCGATGTGCGCATCCCGAAAGGCATCCGCGAAGGCCAGGTGATCCGCCTCGCCGGCCAGGGCGAGCCGGGCTTCGGCAACGGCAAGCCCGGCGACCTGCTGCTCGAAGTGCAGTTCAAGCCGCATGCGCGCTTGCGCACCGACGGCCGCGACCTCTTGCTCACCCTGCCCGTCGCCCCTTGGGAGGCGGCGCTGGGCGCGGTGGTGCGCGTGGACCTGCCCGGGGGCGCGCTCGACGTGCGCATTCCCGCCGGCGCGCAGACCGGCAGGCAACTGCGCGTGCGCGGCAAGGGCCTGCCCTCCGATCCGCCCGGCGACCTGCTGCTCGACATCCGCATCGTCGCCCCGCCCGCGACGACGCCCAAGGCGAAGGAACTCTACGAAACCATGGCGCGGGAGATGCCGTTCGATCCGCGCAAGGAGCACGAGACATGAACGACGACGACGCCGGCCTGACCCTGGAACAACTCTGCTCGGTGTGCGCGCTGGAGCGCGAATGGCTCGTCCTGCGCGTGCGCGTAGGCCTGATCCCGGCGACCGAAGTCGGCGCCGCGGAATGGCGTTTCACCACTACCACCCTCGCGCGCGTGCGCCGCATGCGCGAGATCGAACTTACCTACGACGCCGCGCCCGAGCTCGCCGCGCTGGCGGCGGACATGCTGGAGGAGATCGACCAGCTGCGCGCGCGCCTGAAGCGCGCCGGCTTCAGCTCCTGACGCTGACCGCGCCGCGGTCGATGACGATGATGCGGTCGACCATGCGTTCGGAATGCTGCAGGTCGGACTCCGACAGGATCACCGACATGCCCTCGCGCTTGAGGCTGCCCACCACCTCCACCAGCCGGTGCGCCAGGGCCGGCGCCACGCCCTCGAAGGGCTCGTCCAGCAGCAGCAGCTTGTCGCCGCACATCAGCGCGCGGCCAATGGCCACCATCTTCTGCTGGCCGCCCGAGAGCTGCGAGCCCTTGCGCCGCGCGAAGTCGCGGATCTCCGGGATCAGCCGGTAGACTTTCTCCAGGCGCCCGGCGGCGTCGGGCTGCTTCGCCGCCCAGGCCGGCAGCAGCAGGTTCTCCTCCACCGTCAGGTCGGGAATCAGGCGGCGGTCCTCGGGCATGTAGCCGATGCCCATGCGCGTGCGCTTCCAGGTCGGCGAAGCGAGCAGGTCGGCGCCCTCGAAGCTGATCGCGCCGCTGGAGACCTTGAGGATCCCCATGATGCTCTTCATGAGCGTGGTCTTGCCGGCGCCGTTGCGCCCGATCAGGCCCGCCATGGTGCCGGTGGGCAGCTCGAGGGACACGCGGCGCAGGATCTGCACCGACTGGATCGCGACATCGACGTTCTCAAGCTTAAGCACGCGGCCTCGCCTGCGCTGCGTCGAGGCGGTGCAGCTCGCCGCCGACCACGTAGCGCTTGACCTCGGGGTCGTTGAGCGCCTCGTCGGGCGGCCCGTCGGCGATGATGCGCCCGTCGTAGAACGCGAGCACGCGCTCGGCAAAGCGGCTCACCACCTCCATGTCGTGCTCTACGAACAACACCGTGATGCCCTCGGCGCGCACCGCTTGCATGATCATTTCCATGATCGCGAACTTCTCCTCCGCCGAGACGCCGCTGGTGGGCTCGTCCAGCAGCAGGATCTTGGGCCTGGCCACCATGGTGAGCGCGATGTCGAGGAGCTTGCGCACCCCGCCGGGCAGCACCTGCGCGTTCTTGTCGCGGTATTCCGCCAGGCCGAAGCGCTCGAGCAGGCGCTCGGCGACCTGTTCCGCGGGCAGGTCGTACCCCGGCACCAGCGGCCGGCCGCGCGAGAAGTACCCGCCGCGGCCCGCGTTCCACAGCACCACGCCGATGCCGATCATCATGTTCTCGAACGCGCTGAGCGAGGCGTAGAGCTGCGGGATCTGGAACGAGCGGCCGATGCCGATGCGCGTGATGTCGCGCGGCGCGAGCTGGGTGATGTCGCGGCCCTCGTAATGGATGCGGCCGCGGTCGGGCTTCAGGTAGCCCGTGATCATGTTGATGAAGGTGGTCTTGCCCGCGCCGTTGGTGCCGATCAGGCCGAGCACCGAGTCCTTCTCGATGGCGACGTTGATGTCGCTCGCCGCGGTGACCGCGCCGAAACTCTTGTGCAGGCCCTGCGCGTCGAGGATCGCCGCCATCTCAGGCCGCCTTGCGCCGCCGGAACAGCGACCACAGGCCGTGCGGCAGGAACACGATCACCACCAGCAGCGAGGTGCCGAGCACCATCTGCCAGGTGTTGGGCGAGATGCCGAAGGCCACCGTCTGGATGATGCCGAAAATCAGCGCGCCGAGGAACGGCGCGATCACGCTGCCGGTGCCGGCGAGGATGGTGATGAAGATGAACTCGCCCGAAGTGGTCCAGTACGCCATCTCCGGGTCGACGTGCCCTACGGTGGTGGCGGCGAGCGCGCCGCCCAGGCCTGCCAGCGCCGCGGCGATCACGTACTTCACGTGGATCGCGTAGCGCGCCGAGGCGCCCATGTACTCGACGCGGATCTCGTTGTCCTTGATCGCCGGCGCGAGCTTGCCCAGCGGCGTGTCGAGATAGCGGTGCACCAGAAGCGCGACAATCACGGCCACCACCGCCGCCACCGCCAGCACCGCATAGCGCACCCAGGCATCCGCGGGGCGCACGCCGAACAGCGTCGAGGGCAGCACGTGGAAGCCGTCGCTCGAGCCGAGCGCCTCGGTCTTCACCAGCAGCCCGTACAGGATCATCGACAGCGCGAGGCTGAGCAGGCCGAAGAAGATGCCGCGGTAGCGGGCGAGCAGGAACCCAAGCACCAGGGCGGCCAGGGCGGAAGCCGCCATGCCGGCGAGCATCAGCGTGAACAGGTCGCTCATCCCGAAATAGCGCCCGAGCATGCCGGCGGCATAGGCGCCGATGCAGTAATACAGCGCCTGGCCGAAGGACACCAGGCCGCAGCGCAGCAGCAGCATCAGGCCGAGCACCACCAGCCCCTTGGCGAGCGCGATGGTCAGCAGGAACAGCGTCCACTGCGGCGCGAACGGCCCGACCGCGAGAATCACGACGAGGATCAGGGCAAGCGTGAACGGCGCGCGCCCGGCGCTCATATCTTCCTCGCCTCGGCGAGGCTGAACAGCCCGCGCGGGCGGAACGCGAGCACCATCGCCATCACCAGGTAGATGACGAACAGTTCCACCTGCGGCAGGTAATGGATGGTGGCCGAGCGCACCAGGCCGACGATCACCGCGCCGAGCGCCGCGCCGGGGAGGCTGCCCAGGCCGCCGATCACCACCACCGCGAACGACAGCACGATCACCTCGACGCCCAGCCCCGGCACCACCGACACCGTCGGCGCGGTGAAGGCCCCGCCGACCGCCGCCAGCATCGAGCCGAAGGTGAAGGTGAACAGGTACATCCGCTCGACGTTGATGCCCATCGCGCGGCTCACCTCGGTGTCGTGGATTACCGCCACCAGCAGCTTGCCGGTGCGCGTGTGGTTAAGCATCCACGCGAGCCCTCCGCCGCACAGGATCGCCACGCCGACCAGGATCAGGTTGTAGTACGGGTAGGTGAGGTCGAGCACGTCGAAGCTGCCGAGCAGGCCGTAGGGCTGGGCGATGAAATACGGACTCACGCCCCAGATCAGCTTGATGGCGTCTTCCAGGATCAGGAACAGGGCGTAGGTGATGAGCAGGATCACCACCTCGTCCTTGGCGTACATGAAGCGCAGGATGCCGCGCTCGATGAGCGGCGCGACGACGAGCGTCACGAGCAGCGCCGAGCCGAGCAGCACCGCGTAGGAAAGCGACGGCGGCATGCCCCGCGCCAGCAGCGCGCCGGTGATCGACGCGGCGGCGTAGGCGCCCAGCGCGTAGAAGCTGCCGTGCGTCACGTTGACGATCTTCATCACGCCGTAGATCAGCGTCAGTCCGACCGCCGCGACGAACAGCCAGGCCGAGTAGATGATGCCGTCGATGAGGACGGCGAGAAGCTGTTCCACGCTCACCCCGGACGAAAAAACGGCTGCCCCGGTGGCAGCCGCTGGTCAGTCGAACCGCTTACTTCTTGAACCCGCCGGCGATCCAGTCAGCCGCTTTCACGCCGTCCGGCGGGTTGACCGCGCTCGCCGGGTAGCGCTTGACGTTCGCGACCGTCATCTTGCCCTTGACCTTCTTGCTCACGCCGTAGACGGTCTCGGTGATCGCCTGGTGGCCGGCGCCGATCGCCATCTCGATCCTGCCTCCCGGGCTGTCGAAGGTGAGGCGCTCGAAGGCCGCGATCACCTGGTCGGTGTCCGGGCGCTTGCCGCCGTTGGCGGCCTGCGCCTTCTCCCACGCCGCCTTGGTGCCGAGGATCGCCTGGGCCATCTGGTACGCGGCGTAGTTGGGCGGCACGTTGTAGCGGTCCTCGAAGGTCTTCGAGAACCACCGGTTCAGCTCGCTGTCCGGCGCGTAGGGACCGTAGGGTCCGCGCGCGCCGATCACCACGCCGTCCGGGATGTGCTCGGCGAGCTTGTACATCGCGGTCTCGCCCGTGGTGAGGACCACCGTGCTGCGCTTGAACAGGCCACGCGGGCCCGCCTGCAGGATGAACGCCTCGAGGTCGCCGTCCCAGAAGCTGGAGTGCACGACGTCCGCCTTGGCGGCGAGGATCGTCGAAATCTCGGCGTTGTACTGCCCGGCGAACAGCTTGGGCATCTGCGAAGTCCCGACCTTCACCCCCGGCGCGAGCTTCTTCATCGACGCCTCGAAGTCCGACCACGAGTCCTGGCCCCAGGCGTAGTTCTGGTTCACCCCGGCGATCGAATTGATCTTGCCCTTCTTCATGTCCATCACGTAGAGCGCCGCGCCGACGCTGTCCATGGTCGCGGTCGATGCGGTGCGGAACACGTACTTGTAGCTCTTTTCCTCGAAGATGCGCGGCGTGCCGCAGTCGAAGAACACGGTGAGCTTTTTCAGCTCCTCGGCCACCGGCGCGATGGCGAGGCAGTTGCCGCTCGAGATGTAGCCGATCACGACGTCGACGTTGTCGCGCTGCACCAGGTTGCGGAACTCGGTCACCTGGGTGGTGGCGGGGCCCGCTTCGTCCACCAGCTGCATCTGCAGCGCGGCGCCGCCGAATCCCTTGGTGGCGTAAGGCGCCGGCACCTTGGCGGCGTTGAGCATCTCGACCATGATCTCGGCGGCATTGCGCGCCGGGACGCCGAACGGCCCCGCGGCCGCTCCGGACAGGAACGAGACGACGCCGATCTTGAGCGGTGGTGCTTCCTGGGCGGCGGCGAATGCCGGCACCAGCGCGGCGGCGACGGCCGCGGCAACAACTTTCTTCAATCCGTGCATGGGGTTTCCTCCTTGATGGCCCGACGATGGTGCAGCAAAACGGCGGCGACGGTCAAGCAAGGCCGGTTATAGTCCGGCGTATGAGTGAGCGCCCCGGACTGCTGGCGGTGTGGAACGACATCGCCGTCGAGGATGAAGCCGAGTTCAACGCCTGGTACGTCGAGGAGCACGTTCCCGAACGCCTCGGCATTCCCGGCATCCTGAACGCGCGCCGCTACCGCGACGCCGCCGCGCCGCACAGCTACGCCGCGATCTACGACGCCGCCTCGCTCGCGGCGCTCGCTTCGCCCGCGTATCTCGAGCGGCTCGCGCATCCCACGCCGCGCACCAAGACCATCATGCCGCGCTTTCGCAACATGACGCGCGCCGCCTGCGAGATCGCCGCGGACTTCGGTGCGCTGTGCGCGCCCGGTGCGGTGCTCGCCTGCCTCGAGCTCCCGGGCGAACCCGGCGACGATGCGCTGCCGGTCCTCGAGGCGAATGCGGGCGCCGGCCGGGTGCGGCTCGCGATCCCCGACGCAAAGGCGACGCAAGTGCCGAATCCGGAGGCGAAGATGCGCGGCGCACCCGACCGGCTGCCCGCGCCCTTCGTGCTGGTCGAAGGCCACGCGGAGGACGCAGTGCGTGCCGCCGCCGGGCGGCTCGAAAAAGTGCTCGGCGCGCCGCGTCCCGCGCGCATGTTCCGGCTGATCCTCGCGCGCGGCGCCTGAGCCGGTCGTTCAAATCCGCCCGCCGAGCGGCTATCATCCCTCGACGCATCCCGCAGAGGTGACCCCCGTGGTGTTCGAAACCATTCTCTACCAGGAGGACGGGCCGGTCGGCTGGCTGACCCTCAACCGTCCCGACGACGGCAACATGTTCACGCCGCAGATGTGCCACGAGATCCGCGACTGCATCAACGAAGTGCGGCGCGAGACGCGCACCCGCGTACTCGTCATCACCGGCGCAGGCGACAAGTTCTTCTGCATCGGCGGCAGGAAGGAAGGCATGCAGGACACGCTGCTGTACGCCGGCGTGCTGCCCACGCTGGAGATGTACGAGTCGATCGACCGGCTGCAAAAACCCGTCATCGCCTCGGTCAACGGCTTCGCGGTCGGCGGCGGCAACGTGCTGCAAGTCGTTTGCGACCTGACGATCGCCAAGGAAAGCGCGGTGTTCCGCCAGGTGGGCCCGATGATGGGCAGCTTCGATGCCGGCTACGGCACCTGGTATCTCGAGGACCTGGTCGGCAAGAAGAAGGCGAAAGAAATGTGGATGCTGAACCCGAAGCTCACGGCGCGCGAAGCACTCGCCATCGGGCTCATCAATCGCGTGGTGCCTGACGACCGGCTGCGCGAGGAAACGCGCAACATGGCGCTCGAGCTCGCCGAGCGCGGCGCCTTCGCGCTCGCCTCGATCAAGGGCGCCTTCAATGCGCGCCATGGCGGGGTGGGGGGCCTCGCCCGCATGGCGCACGACCTGTTGCTGCGCCCCTACCTCGAAACCGGGGAATCGCACGAGCTCTCCGAGGCGTTCCGCGCCAAGCGCAAGCCCGACCCGGACAAGTTCGGCCACTAGGTCCATGAACACGGTCCTCACGCTGCTCAGTCCGCAGGAGGCGGCGCGCCATTACGCCTCGGGCGCCTGGCGCATGGACACCTTTTACTCGCTGCTGCAAAAACACGCCGCCGATCGCCCGCAGGCGCACGCGCTGCGCGACGCGCGCGTGCGCCTCACCTGGCGCGAGCTCCTCGCATGGGTCGATGCGCTCGCGCAGGCATTGCACGAGGCCGGCGTGCGCCGCGGCCAGCGCGTCGCGGTGTGGCTGCCTTCGCGCGCCGAGAGCGTGGTGACGCTGCTCGCCTGCGCGCGCAACGGCTACGTGTGCAATCCGTCGCTGCACCAGAACTACACCGTCGCGGAGATCGTGCAGCTGCTCGAGCGCACGCGCGCCGCGGCGCTGGTGATGCAGGCGGGGTATGGCGTGGATGCCGCGCGCGCCGACATCGTCGCCGCGGCAAAGGCGCTTCCTTGTATGAGGATCGTTTTCGGTGCGCAGGGGGCGCCCTTCCCTACTCCGGGCGCAGTGTGCGAAGTACCTGCCGTCACCGACCCCGACAAGATCATGTATCTCGCCTTCACTTCGGGCACCACAGCCGCGCCCAAGGGCGTGATGCACTCGGACAACACGCTGCTCGCCAACGGCCGTGCGATGGTCACCGACTGGCGCCACGACCATTCGACCGTGCTGCTCAGCCTCTCGCCCATGAGCCACCACATCGGTACCGTGGCGCTCGAGCAGATGATGGCCGCGGGCTTCGAGCTGGTGGTGAACGACCCGCCGGCGGGCATGCAGCCGCTCGACTGGGCGATCGAGTGCGGCGCGACCTACATCATGGGCGTGCCGACGCACGCCATCGACATCCTCGCCGAGGCCAAGCGCCGCGGCCTGGCGCAGCTCGGCGCGGTGCGGCTGTTTTACATGGCCGGCGCGCCGATCCCGCGCGAGGTGGCGCAGACCTTCCTCGGCATGGGCATCACGCCGCAGAACATCTACGGCATGACCGAGAACGGCTCGCACCAGTACACCCTGCCCTCGGACGATGCGCAGACCATCGTCGAGACCTGCGGGCGCGCCTGCCACGGTTACGAGACGCGCGTGTTCAGCCAGGAGAACGCCGACCTCGAAGTGCCGGCGGGCACGATCGGCGAGATCGGCACGCGCGGCGCGCTCCTGATGCTCGGCTATTTCGACAACCAGGCGAGCACCGAGGAATCGTTCAACCGGGACGGCTGGTTCCTGTCCGGGGACCTCGGCACGCTCGATGAGCGCGGCTGCCTGCGCATCGTGGGCAGGAAGAAGGACCTCATCATCCGCGGCGGCCACAACATCCACCCGGCGCGCATCGAGGACCTGGCGCACCAGCACGCCGCGGTGCACAAGGCCGCGGCCTTCGGCGTGCCCGATGCGCGCCTCGGCGAGAAGGTCTGCCTTGCGGTAATCTGCCGCGAGGGCGAGCGTGTGACCGGCGAGGCGCTGCTCGATCACCTGCACGCGGTCGGCCTGTCCAAATACGACATGCCCGAGTACTACATCGCCCTGGATGCCTTCCCGCTCACCGCGAGCGGCAAAATCCTGAAGCGCGAGCTGCAGGAGCGGGCGCAAAGCGGCCGCATCGCGCCCCAGCCGGTGCGCTGGGGCGAACCCGTAAAGGAGAAATGACGTGTCCGTAGAACTCTCGCGCGTCGAGGAATTCGCGCTCATCCGCCTCAACCGGCCGCAGGCCCTGAATGCGCTTTCGTTCGCGCTGATCAAGGACCTCGGGCGGGCCTTCGACGAGGTGGCCTCAGGTGATGCGCGCGCGCTGCTCATCACCGGCGCGGGCGAGAAGGCGTTCTGCGCCGGCGCCGACATCGGCGAGCTCGCCAACCGCTCGCTGATGGACAAGAAGCGCGGCGCCGAGCTCGGCCAGGCGACCTTCGCCAAGCTCGAGCGCCTGCCGATGCCCTCGGTGGCGATCGTCAACGGCTACGCCTTCGGCGGCGGGCTCGAGCTCGCGCTCGCCTGCACCTTCCGGCTGGCCACGCCGAACGCCAGGCTCGGGCTGCCCGAGATCAAGCTCGGCCTGATCCCCGGCTACGGCGGCACGCAGCGCCTGCCGCGCGTGGTGGGCGAGGCGCGCGCACTCGAGATGATCCTGACCGGCAAGCCGGTCGATGCGCCGACCGCGCTCGCCTGGGGGCTGGTGAGCCGTGTCGTCGAGGGCGATGCGCTGGCCCAGGGCATGGCCTTCGCGCGCGAGTTCTCCGGCCACAGCCTGCCGGTGCTCGGTTTCGCGCGCGAGGCCGTGACGCGCGCACTGGCGACGACGGTGATCGAAGGATTGAAGATCGAGGCCGACCTGTCGACGCTCGCCTTCCAGACCGAGGACGCCGCCGAGGGCATGGCGGCGTTCATGGCCAAGCGCAAGGCCGCGTTCAAGGATCGCTGAAATGGCGCACGGATGAACGTCTTCGAACGCCTGGACGACACGCTCGCGCTGAAGGACGAGGAGCGCATGATCGTGGAGAGCGTGCGCAGCCTCGCGCGCGAGGCGATCGCGCCCCGCGCCGAGCACTATGACCGTACGGCGCAGTTCCCGCACGACAACGTGAAGGCAATCAACGAGCTCGGCCTGAACGCGATGTTCATCCCCGAGGCCTACGGCGGCCTGCCCGTGTCCTACGCCGCCTACCTCGCCTGCGTGCGCTAGATCAGCAAGGCCTGCGCCGCCACCGGGATCATCTGGGCGACCAACTTCCACGGCATCAAGCCGCTCGTCGACTTCGGCAACCAGGAGCAGAAAAAACGCCTGCTGCCGAGGATCGCGCAGGGCGGCCTGGTGGCGCTCGCCATCACCGAACCCGCCGCCGGCTCGGACGCCACCGGCATGCAGACGCGCTTTCGTCCCGAGGGCGAGCACATCGTCGTCGACGGCGGCAAGACCTTCATCACCAACGGCGACGTCGCCGACCTGATCCTGCTGTTCGGCAAATGGAGCGAGATCGACGACCAGCGCAAATCGATCTCGGCGCTGATCCTGGAAAAGGGCACGCCGGGGCTGTCGGTGGTGCGCACCGAGGACAAGATGGGGATTCGCGCCTCCGGGACCGCGACGCTGGCCTTCGACGGCTGCCGCGTGCCGCGCGCCAACCTGCTCGGCAAGCCCGGCGACGGCCTGCAGCTGCTGCTCGCCTCGCTCAACAAATCGCGCCCGAGCGTGGCGGCGCACGCGCTCGGCATCGCGCGCGCGGCCTTCGAGGACGCGGTCGCCTACATCAACGAGCGGCGCCAGTCGGGCCGGCGCATCATCGAGTTCCAGGGCATCCAGTTCCTGCTCGCCGATCTGGCGACCGAGCTGGCGCAGTGCGAGGCGTGGCTGTGGCACGTCGCGCGCCTGGTCGACGGCGGCGCGCAGGACATCGGCATCGAGGCCTCGATGCTGAAACTTCGCGCCTCGGATCTCGCGATGCGCATCGCCACCGAGGCGGTGCAGCTGCACGGCGGCTACGGCTACTGCAAGGATTACCGCGTCGAGCGACTGATGCGCGACGCCAAGATCACCCAGATCTGGGAAGGCACCAACCAGATCCACCGGCAATTGATCGGGCGCAGCTTCATCGCCAGGCGCTGAGCGGCACCACAAGGAGGAACGCATGGCAGGCATTCGTACCGTCGGGGTCGCGGGCAGCGGCACCATGGGCGCGGGCATCGCGATCGTCGCAGCGCGCGCCGGCTTCCGCACGCTGGTCTACGACACGCGCGCCGAGACGCTCGCCAAGGCGCGCAAGCAAAGCGAGGCGTTCTTCGCCAAGTCGGTCGAGCGCGGCAAGCTCAAGCCCGGGCAGGTGAGCACGATTCTCGACAACCTCGTCGGCACCACTGAACTGGAAGACTTCAAGGCCTGCGACATCGTCATCGAGGCGGTGTTCGAGGACCTGAAGGTGAAGCACGCGCTGTTTGCCGAACTCAATCGTATCTGCCCGCCGCAGACGCTCTTCGCCTCGAACACCTCGACCCTCTCGATCACCGAGATCGCCGGCGGCTCGGGGCGCGACGAGCGGTTCGTCGGCATGCACTTCTGCCTGCCGGCGCAGCTGATGAAGCTGGTGGAGATGTCGCCCGGCCTGAACACCAGCGACGCAACGTTCCAGGCGGCGTGGGAGTTCTGCAAGGCGCTCGGCCAGACCCCGGTGAAAACGCGGGATACCCCGGGCTTCATCCTCAATTACTTCCTCATCCCCTTCAACAACGACGCCATCCGCCTGGTCGAGTCCGGCGTCGCCGAGCCGGCCGAGATCGACAAGGCGATCAAGGGCGCGATGGGCTATGCGATGGGGCCCTTCGAGCTGCTCGATCTCATCGGCATGGATACGCAGCTCCTGCTGTGCGAGGCGATGCATGGCGTGACGCACGAGCCGCGCGCCGCCTGCCCGCCGCTGGTCAAGCGCATGATCGCCGCCGGGCGCCTGGGCAGGAAGTCCGGCCGCGGCTTTCACGTCTACAAAGACGCGAAGATATTCGGAGCCTGATGATGACTTACTGCGTGATCGACACCGGCAACAGCCGCTCCTTTCCCGCCGCGCACGCGCTGACGCAGGGCGCCGCCGCGGACGGCGACGTGATCGTGGTCATCGGCGCCGAAGTGGGGCGCGGGCTCGTACGCATCAAGGACCGCGAAACGAAGACCGCCGTCGTGCTGGAACTGGGCACCGAGTGCCTGGGCGTCTACACCGGCGAGTCGCGCGGCACCGAAGGCTCGAACGTCCTCGGCTTTGCGCGCTTTCGCCTCGGCGAGGGCGAGCCGACGAAGCTCATCGAGCTGGTCAGGCAGCCGAACACCGCTCCCGCCGCGCTCGCCGCCGCGAAGAAGCTGTTCGAGGATGCGGGGCTCGCGGTCGCGGTGTGCAACGATTTCCCCGGGCGCATCGTCGACCGGCTGATCCGGCCCTACCTCAATGCAGCGCTCCGACGGCTCGACGAAGGCCTCGCCACGGCCGGCGACATGGACACCACCCTCAAGCTCGGCCTGGGCTACCCCGAGGGCCCGATCGCGCTGCTCGAGCGCACCGGGCTCGCCGCGCACTTCGATGTCACGCAGGCGCTCTACGAAGCGCTCGGCGACGCCGCCTACGCGCCGGCGCGCCGCGCGCGCGTCGCCAAGTGGCGCGTCGGCGCCGACCGCGTATTGCGCGGGCAAGCCTAGCCGGCGATGCGCGCGGTCATCGTCCACGAGCACGGCCCGGCCGCGCAACATCGGCTCGAGACCGTGCCCGACCCGGTGCCCGGCCGCGGCGAGGTACTGGTCGAGGCGCGCGCGATCGGTGTCAACTTCCCCGACCTGCTGGTGATGCAGGGCAGCTACCAACTCCTGCCGCCGCGGCCCTTCAGCCCGGGCAAGGAAGTCGCGGGCGTGGTCGGCGCGATCGGCGAAGGCGTCACGCGCATGCGCGCCGGCGATCACGTGATGGCTCTGCCCGAGTACGGCACCTACGCGGAGAAGGTGGTGGTGCCCGAGAAGATCTGCTACCGCATGCCGCCGGCGATGCCCTTCGACGAGGGCGCGGTGCTCGCCCTCGCCTACCAGACCGCGCACTTCGCGCTCCTCGAGCGCGGCGCGTACAAGAAGGGCGAGACGGTGCTAGTCACCGGCGCGTCGGGCGGCGTCGGGCTGGCGGCCGTGCAACTCGCCAAGGCGCTCGGCGCCACCGTGATCGCCGGCGTCACCAGCACGGAAAAGGGCGAACTGTGCAAGCGCCACGGCGCCGACCACGTTGTCGATCTCGCGGCGCCGGACTTGCGCGAGAGCCTGCGCGCGCAGGTGTTCGCCGCCGTGGGCAAGCGCGGCGTCGACATCGTGCTCGACAGCGTCGGCGGCGATGTCTTCGACGCCGCCCTGCGCGCGCTCGCCTGGAGCGGCCGCGTGGTGGTGATCGGCTTCGCCGCCGGGCGCATCCCCGAGCTGACGGCGGGCTATCTGCTGGTCAAGAACGTCGCGGTGACCGGGCTGCAGTGGACCGACTACCGGGCGCGCGACCCGGAGCGCGTGCGCCGCGTGCAGGAAGGGCTCTACGCGCTGTACGCTGAGGGCAAGCTCAAGCCGGTGATCACGGCGAGCTACCCGCTCGAGCGCTTTGGCGAGGCGCTGGCGCGCTTCGAAGCGCGCCAGGTGCAGGGCAAGATCGTGCTGCTGCCCTGAGCGGACGGGCCGTCGGGCGCGCGCCAGGTTGAAGAAATTGCAATGACGCAGAGCAGGGACCATGGAGCCTGACCGGGAGCTTCGGCAGGCGCTTGCGGCGCTGGCCGCGCACTTCGATGCCGAGGGACTGGCGTGCGACTACGCGGCGCTCGCTGCCTCGCGCGAGCGCGGCCACCTCGCCGTCTGCCTGGCCAGGCTCGAGACCTTCGATCCCGCGCAGGTGCGCATCGCCGCAAAAATGGCATTCTGGATCAACGTGTTCAATGCCGGCGTGCTGCGCGACGCGCCGGAGCTGGAGCTCGCCGGCGGCGAGCGGGACATGGAGGCGTTCTTCGAGCGGCCGCGGCTCAGGATCTTCGGGCAGCAGTTCTCGCTGGACGAGATCTACCATGGCCTGCTGCGCGGCAACCTGCCGGCGCATGGCAGGCTGCACGCGCCCATGAGGCGCGACGATCCGCGCCTCGCCTACATGCCCATCGCCTTCGACGAGCGGTTGCACTTCGCCCTGTTCCGCGGCTCGTGCTCGTCGCCGGCGTTTCGCGTCTTCGAGGGCGGCAAGCTGGACGTCCAGCTCGAGGATGCCGCCGCGCTGTACATCCGGCGCATGGCGCAGGTGGAGGGCGACGGCAGCGCGGTGACGGTGCCGAAATTGCTGCAGTGGTACGCGAAGGACTTCGACGGCGAGAGCGGGGTGCTCGAATTCGTCCTGCGCCGGCTGGACGACGCCTCGGTCGAGCGCGCCGAACGCAACATCGGCCGCATCAAACTGCGCTACGGCGCGTTCGACTGGACGCTCAATCGCCGTTAAACAAGTTATCGCACGGGCCTCTACAGAATGGCGAGACCCGGGCCGGGAGATGTGCCCTTGCCTGGCGCCCGGACGTCCGCATTGGGCGAAACCAGACACTCATGAATGACTGCATTCGGCCAGAAGCGGGCATAGGCATAGCAGAAGCGCAGAATATCGATCGGCTGGTTTATGCCAGGAACGAGTCACTCACGGGTATCCGCACAAGCAATCGCGGGAAACAGGCCGTTTGTTGCGTGGGATGAGCGTATTACTAGGTGTGAGGGGCTGCTTGCGCCTTTGTCCGCGCGATCTGCCATACTAACTTGCGATCTAGCACAGGCCGGCCATGCTCAAATCGATTCGCGATCCCGCTGCACCCACATCCGCCGCAGTCGAGGCGCAGTCCGTTATCGAGGTCAGACGACAGGATGCCTTGCTTAAAACCGGGGCATTGCAGGCCGCGATTTTCAACAGTGCCAACTTCTCAAGCATCGCCACTGATGCAAAGGGCGTCATTCAGATATTTAACGTTGGCGCGGAACGCATGCTGGGCTACGCGGCCGCTGACGTGGTGAATAAGATTACA
>JANMSV010000273.1:0-5295 GCA_031389685.1 Betaproteobacteria bacterium | reverse complement strand
GAACATCCACCCCGGCAGCACCGACGCGGTCAGGCCCGGGAACGCGAGCATCATGCCACTGCCGCCGATGATCGCCATGCCCCAGAACACCGCCCAGTAGTCGAGCTTCTCCCAGTAGGTCCAGCGCTCGAAGACCGGCCGCGGCCCGCGCCCGATGAACCACTGGAACATCGAGATGATGTCGTTCAGATCCTGCCAGGTCGGCACCAGCGACACCGGTCCGAACCACTGGAACGTCCTCCAGTTCCGCCCGATGCGCACGAGCAGATAGACCAGGTGGACGAAGAATATTCCGAGCATGATCGCGGCCGCAGTGCGGTGCACGAGCGCCGCGACTTTCGGGCTGCCGAAGGCGGCCATGACCACTTTCGCCCACGCGCTGTCGGCGAAAAACACCGCCATGCCGGTCAGCACCAGCGTCATGACGCTCAATGCAAACACCAGATGCGCCAGGCGCCACACGGGCCCGAAGCGCCGGTATTGCTTGCCCTGCAATTGCAGCGATTCGTCCGGGACGACATGCGGACGGCTCTTGCGCTCCTGGCGGTCCCGGTACTCGCGGAAGAACCACAGCGCGGTGTGCGTCCAGAAGAACACGAACACCCCGACCAGCAGCGCGAGCATGAACTTCGTCGCCAACCACACGTAGGGATAACGGCCGAAATCGTGGCTGGTGGCATGCGGCTCGAACGTGACGAAACCCGCGCTCGCGTCCTGGTGGCATTTCCGGCAGGTGCCCAGCCGGTTGGCCGGGTGCACCGTCGAGGCCGGATCGCTCACGCGCTGCACGGCGTGGCTGCCGTGGCAGTCGAAGCACTTGGCCGTATGGGCGTAGCCCAGGGTATTGACCTGGCCATGATAGGTCTCGGTATAGGTGCGCAGGCTCTCCGCATGGCAGGTTCCGCAGTTCCTCGTGATTGCGAGCCTGACCGGATCCGCTTCCGGCGTGTCGATGTCGTGCGTGGTGTGGCAATCCGAGCACACCGCCGCATATAGATTGCGTTTCTCGAGCACCTCCTTGCCGTGCACCGAGGTGGCGTAAGCCTCGCGCTGCTTCGCATGGCACTAGCCGCAGGCGTCCGGAATGCTCAGGCGCCACTCGGTGCGCGCGGTGCTGTCCTTCGGATAAACGTAGTGGGCCTCGTGGCAGTTGTAGCAGGTCGCGTTGGTGCGCGACTGGTCGTCGCGGTTGGGCCGCGCATGAATCGAATGCATGTACTTGTCGATCTGCTCGACCACCACGCCCAGCCTCGCGTTCTCCGGGGTCTTGTTCTCTTTCCGGGCGGTCGCCCATAACGCTTCGTGGCACTGCACGCAGCTCACCTTGAGCGGCGCGACCTTCAGGTGCGGGATCCCGGTGATGTCGCGGTGGCACTCGACGCACTGCCGCTTGCCATGCACGCTGATCTCGAACTTCTCCTTCATCAAGTGCAGCGGGCGCGGCTTGCCCTCCGGCCCGGGCATCGAAAAGCCTTCCATGCCGTGACAGCCGAGGCAGGTGGCGTTGTCGAGTGCGGCGGCAGGTTCCGGCGCCTTGGCTGCGGCGGCCGCCGTTGCGCTCTGCAGCTCTGCGCCTGATTGGGCGCGCACCGTGCCGGCAAGCAGCATGCCCAGCACGGCAAGCAGCAATGCGACCTTCTTCATGGCCGGATTCTATACGCAAGCATTGATGGCAAGACCGTGCGCGCCGCGAGCATGCTTGACGAGGCCCACAAGAAATTGGATCCTTTCGCGTCCGCTTTCGCATGGCATGAATGGCGCGCGGGGCGGCATGGTTGGTGCTGAAGGGAGTTACACGCGTTTTGTGCACCGCTTCTGATCTAGATCAAACTTTCGCGTCCGCTTCCGGATACGTTGCATGTACGCGGCAAGGGACCTGCGTAGCGGCTTCGATGGAATGCTGGCAAAAGCGGTAATTGCATGTCACGAAAAATCAACAAGATAGTGTCCTTCCTGCGCGAGCGCCCGAGCGCCTCGCGCGTCGCGTTTCCATCCGTCGCTGCGGCCTCCTGCAGCGCTCCGCAGTCATCCACTGAATGGAGAATGGCGTGACCCTATCCTGCACAAACATGCTGGCACGGCTGTTTTCGGTCCTGCCGGCGCTCGCCTTTGCATTGGGTCTGATCGGCGCTTCGCCGACCGCAAGCGCGCAAAGGACCCCCGCCCCCGAGGCTGAAGTCTGCAAGAACTGTCACGCCGATTATGTAGAAAGCTATCTGGAAACGAAGCACGGCCAGAGCGGCAATGTAAAGGGGCCCGACTGCGTCACCTGCCACGGCCAGAACGCGCTCGAGCACGCGAAACTGGGCGGCGGCAAGGGCGTCGGCGGCATCTTCGCATTTGGCGACAAGACCGTCGACGCCGACAAGAAGGCCGCGGTATGCCTCAGCTGTCATGAAGGCAACCGCCACCTCGCGTTCTGGGATTCGGGCGCACACAAGAAGAACGGCGTTGCCTGCGTGGATTGCCACAAGCTGCACCAAAAGCCGGGGCCGGGTTCCACCATCGCGCTGAACAAGCCCAACCCGACGGTGAGCCCGTACCAGACCACCGAGCGCCAGCTGCAGTACGAGACCTGCACCGCCTGCCACAAGCAGATCCGCACGCAGCTTCTCAAGCCCTCGCACCACCCGATCATCGAAGGCAAAGTGGCTTGCACGGACTGCCACAATCCGCACGGGGCGCTCGCGGAGCGCATGATCAACGCCGAGTCGATCCCGCAGCTGTGCACCAGTTGCCACACGGAAAAGCGCGGGCCGTTCGTGTGGGGCCACCCGCCCGTGCAGGAAAACTGCCTGACCTGCCACAACGCGCACGGCTCGAACCACGCGCGCCTGCTGGCCGAGAAACCCCCCAACGTGTGCCAGGACTGCCATGACGCATCGCGCCATCCGGGCACGGTCTACGATGCGAAGGGCGGCTGGATCCCCGTTCCGCCGAGCACCACGAACACCCGGCTCATCGCGCGCGGCTGTAACAACTGTCACTACCACATCCACGGCAGCAATGCGCCGGCCATGCGCGGCAAATTCTTCCTGAGATAAGAGGCGAGCATGAGACCCCAACTGATATCGATCCTGGTCGCGAACCTGCTGGTGGCAGCGCCGCTCGCCTTCGCCGCGGACGGCGATGTGCAGTGGTCGGGCTCGGTGACCGCGGGCGCGCGATATATCGATGACAAGGTGGACGATCCGTCCAAGCTCAACGAATACCGCGACCTGGGCTCAGGCGGCACGGGAATCGCCGGTTTCGAGCTGCGCGGCCGCGGCGACCGCTACTACTCCAACATATACGGCGAGAACCTCGGACAGGATGACCAGTACCTGGACGCGAAGGGCGGTTCCTACGGCGTCTTCAAGTACCGGCTCTACAGCGACGAGTTGCGCCACAACTTCGGTTCGGGACCCGGCGCGCGTTCGCCGTTTTCCGGCATCGGCGGCAGCACGCTCACGATGACGTTGCCGCGCCCCGCCGTGGCGACCTGGGGCACGTTCGACCATTCCTACGATCGCCGCGATATGGGCGCGATGGCGGAATGGCAGGCGACATCGCCCTGGTACTTCCGCGTCGAGACGAACGAGGTCAAGCGCGAGGGCATCAACGTGTTCGCGGGCGCGAAGAGCACGAGTCCCGGCGGCGGCTTCATGGACCTGCCTTCGCCGATCGACTACACCGCGCGAAACCTATCCGGGGAATTCGGCTATTCGACCAAACGCGGCCACTTCGCGGTCAACCTGTTGCACAGCAAGTTCGACAACGGCAACGACGTATTGAGGTGGACCAACGAGTTCTACAATCCCCTCGGTGGGCTTTATGACACGACGGTCCTGCCGCCGGACAACAAGCTCACGCGCCTGAGCGTCAACGGCAATCTTAGGCAATTGTTCTGGGACTCGACGCTGGCCGGCAGGCTCGTGTTCAGCCAGTTGACCAATGACGTGGCGATGCAGGCAAATATGCTGTCCACCGGTAACACGACCCCGGCGACCAATCCGAGCGCTGCGAATTTCCACGGCGACATCAAGAGGACCAACTTGTCGCTTTCGTTGAGCTCTCACCCGACGAAAGCGCTGGACACCCGGGCGTACCTGGACTATGCGAAGGAGGAAAACGACTCGACGCGCATGTCCTTCGCGCCGGCCGCGGGCACCGGCCTCACGGGCGGCTCGACCAACCCGCTCTCCAACTGCAACAGCACCGCAACGAACCCCTGCGAGCCGGAGCTGTTCCACTACAGCAAGACCAAGGTCGGCGTCGAAGGGGGCTACCGCCTGACGCGCGAGAACAAGCTCTCCGGCGGGCTGGAATACGCCGACATCGAGCGCGAGCGGGCCGACTTCCAGAAGACCAAGGACACGAAGTTTTTTGCGCAATGGAAAAACAGCTCGCTCGACTGGCTCACCGGGCGTGTCAAGTACCAGTATTTGGCCCGGCGCTCGGACTTCAATCCCCGCGTGGCGGTGCTCGCCGCCAACCCGATGGACTTGTACGTGCGGCGCTTCGACGTCGCAACCGTCAACCAGAACCAGTTGAAGCTGATTCTGGACGCAACGCCGGCGCCGCGTCTGGACCTCGGCTTCGAGGCGATCTTCAAGAAAAACGACTACAAGGACACGATCCTCGGACGCACCGAGGACACGCGCCAGGAATACTACGCAAGCGCCTCCTTCGGCGACCCGAATGCGTTGCGCGTCCTGGTGTTCGGCGACGTGGAGCTCACGGAATACAATTCGTTCCATCGCGTGGGCACGGGCAACCCCGATCCGTCCACGCCGCCCGTCGCCGGCACCTACAACTGGACGGCCACGAACCAGGACAAATCATGGCAGCTCGGGATGGGGGTGGACTGGAAGCCGCGCTCGCGCCTTACGATCAAGGGCTCATACATCGTCGCCAAGACCGAGGGCACCGCCGATTTTTCGCCTGAGGTGGGGGCTCCGGCGGGACCTTTCCTGTCGATCACCAATTTCGACAACACGAAGCGAACCTCGCTCAATCTCAAGGCGATCTACGCCTACGACCGGAACTGGGAATTCGCCGGCGGCTATTCCCGCGAGAAGTACAGCTATGACGACATCGGCTACAGCGGTACTCTGTACGTGACGAGCGCGACCAACACAGCCGGCGTAGTCACGGGGCAGTTCTCCTTCCAGCCGTACACTGCCGACATCGTTTACGCGATGGCGAAGTACAAGTTCTAAGCCGGCGGACACTGTCTCGGGCGAGGCCTGCGGGAACGAACCCGCAGGTTTTTTTTTACATGCGCGGGGCCGCTCCCGGCCATCCAGTTCGGTG
>JANMSV010000219.1:0-4873 GCA_031389685.1 Betaproteobacteria bacterium | reverse complement strand
TCGCTGGACACGATCTACAAGATCGTCGCGCAGTAATTCTTTCGCAGTAGATGGTGCCGCCGCCCCGCGTATGCGCGGCGGCGGCACGCTTTCCGGAGTACATTTGCGGCATGAGGAACGGACCATTGAAGTGGCGCTCGGCGAGCGCACTGCTGTGCGCGCTCGCCGCCACGGCGGCACTTGCCGGCGAGGAGAAGGGCAAGGCCGCGAAGGAGCCGGTTCCCGTCTTCGACAAGGGTTACCTGTCGAACAAGAAGAATGTCGCGGCCGGCAGGGACGTCTGGGACAACCAGTGTCGGCACTGCCACGGCGCGGCCGCCTATCCGGGCAAGGCCCCCAAGATCAATCCCGGTCCGCTGGCGCCGGATTTCATCTATGACCGCGTTACCTTCGGCTTCGGCAAAATGCCGCCCTGGAAGGACGTGTTCTTCGTCGAGCAGAGGAAAGCGGTGGTCGCCTACATCAAGAGCGGCGATTTCTCGCCCTAGCGGCGCTCAGGCGGCACGCTTGCGCAGCAGGACGGTGGCGAGGACCGCGATCAGCACGGCAAAACCGATCATCACGCCCATGCCTTCGCGCGCCGTTTCTTCCACCCACCACACGTCCTTGCGCCAGAAGCCGGGCATCGCAGGCCAGTAATAGACCATGGTGCCCATGCCGATCGCCACGGTGGCCCAAAGCAGCCGTTCCCCGGCCACCGAGCGCAGGTACGCCGGGCGGAACGCCGCGGCGAATGCCCATGCGGCCGGCACGAGATAGATGACGATCCACAGCAGCGCGTCGGGGTCGTTGTATTGGACGGCGGCAAATGCCAACATCATCAAGCCGGGCAGAACGTGCAGATAGCGCATAACAACCATTTTAAGGCAGGATGCCGAAAATGACGACAGATGCCCGCTCGACGCAGGCGCGAACGGCGACCCATTGGCAGCGCTTCTCGGTGCCCTACGAGTTCCCGGTCGTGTTCACCGAAGGCGTGTTCGACCCGGAAAACCCCGCGCTGCGCGACGTACTGTGCCGGCTTGAGCCCGGCAAGCGCCACCGCGTCGTGGTGTTCGTCGACGACGGCCTGAACGCGGGGCCCGCGCCGCTGGTGGAGGCGATCACGAGTTACGCGCAACGGCACGCCGACGTGATGCAACTCGCCTGCGCACCGGTCGTGGTGCCCGGCGGCGAGAAGATCAAGTCCGAGCTGCATTTCGTCGAAAGTATCCAGCAACGGCTGTTCGAACTGCACATCGACCGCCATTCCTACGTCATCGCCGTCGGCGGCGGCGCGGTGCTCGACGCGGTCGGCCTGGTGGCCGCCACCACGCATCGCGGCGTGCGCCACGTCCGCATCCCCACCACCGTGCTGGCGCAAAACGACTCGGGCGTCGGGGTCAAGAACGGCGTCAACCTGCAGGGCGTGAAGAACTTCGTCGGCACCTTCGCGCCGCCGTTCGCGGTGCTGAACGACCTGGAGTTCATCCTCTCGCTGCCCGAGCGCGACAAGATCGCGGGCATGGCGGAGGCGGTGAAGGTGGCGCTGATCCGCGACGCCGAGTTCTTCGGCTGGATCGAGCGCAACATGGATGACCTGGCGACGTTCGAGCGCACGGCGATGGCCCATATGATCCGGCGCTGCGCCGAACTGCACATGCGCCAGATCGGGCAGGGCGGCGATCCGTTCGAGTCGGGCAGCGCGCGCCCGCTGGACTATGGCCACTGGTCGGCGCACAAGCTGGAGAGCCTCACCCGGCATCACGTGCGCCACGGCGAAGCGGTGGCGATCGGCATGGCGCTGGATGCGCGCTACTCGGTGCTCTCGGGTCTGCTGCCCGCGGGCGAAGAGGAACGCATCTGCGCGCTGCTCGAATATCTGGGCTTCGAGCTGTGGCACCCGGCGCTCGCCAAGGCCGGCGCGAACGGCGAGTGGGCCATCCTGGAAGGCCTGCGGGAATTCCAGGAGCACCTGGGCGGCGAGTTGAGCGTGACGCTGCTCGGCGGCATCGGCATTGGCGTCGAAGTCCACGAGATCGACCGCGAGCGCATGCGCCACGCGATGACCTGGCTGAAAGAGCGCGCGAGCGCCTGATGCGCCTGTCCGCCGACCACCATGCGGGACGCGATCTCGGACACCTGACCTACTGCACCAACATCCACGCGGGCGAGCCGCTGGAGGAGGTGATGCGCGGCCTCGCGCGGCACCTGCCGGCGATCAAGGCGGCCGTGGCGCCGGACCGGCCGCTCGGTGTCGGGCTGCGTCTCGGGCACCAGGCCGCCGAGGGCCTGCGCGATCCCGGTGCGCTTGCCGAGTTGAAGCGCTTCCTCGCCGAGGGCGGCTACTACGTATTCACCCTCAACGGTTTTCCGTACGGCGCGTTCCACGGCCGCGCGGTGAAGGAAGACGCCTACAAGCCCGACTGGAGCGACCCGCTGCGCCTCGCGTACACCGACCACCTGGCCGACCTCCTGAGCGAGCTGCTGCCGGCGGGCCAGGACGGAAGCGTCAGCACCGTCCCCTGCACCTTCAAGCCCTGGGCCGAGGGCCGCATGGACGCGATCACCGATCAGTTGATCCGCCATGTCGCGCACCTCGTCGGCATCGAGAAAAAGACCGGCCAGACGATCGCCCTGGCGCTCGAGCCCGAGCCGTACTGCTATCTCGAAACCATCGAAGAAACGGTCGCGTTCTTCAAGACGCGCCTGTTCGATCGCAAGGGCGTCGCCCGGCTGGCTGGCTTGACCGGCCTCGGGGCCGCCGATGCCGAAGCCGCCATGCGCAGGCACATCGGTGTGTGCTACGACGTGTGCCACGCCGCCGTGGAATTCGAGGATCCGAAAGCCAGCATCGGGCAGTTGCGCGCCAACGGCATCCTGATCGCCAAGCTGCAGTTGAGTTCGGCGCTCAAGGTGGCGGCGCTGGACCAGGACAGCGCGCGGCACCTCGCCGCCTTCGCCGAGCCCGTGTACCTGCACCAGGTGGTGCAGAAGGCCAATGGCAAGCTGCGCCGCTACCTGGACCTGCCGCAGGCGCTGGCGCAGGCGGACGGCGCGGCGGGCGCCGAGTGGCGCGTGCATTTCCACGTGCCGGTGTTCCTCGAGCAGATGACGCACTTCGGCACCACGCAGTCGTTCCTCGCCGAAATCCTGGCGCTGCACCGGGCCGCGCCGATCAGCCCGCACCTCGAGGTCGAGACCTACACCTGGGACGTCCTCCCCGAGTCCTACCGCAGCGTCGACCTGAGCTCGGCGATCGCGCGCGAGCTGAACTGGGTCAAGGCCCAACTGCGGCAGTGAAGCTGCACACGGCGCTCCGCCTGGGGCGCGTCTCCAACCTGCCGACGGTGTGGACCAACACGCTGGCCGGCGCAATCCTCGCGGGCGCCGGTGGGTTCGGGGTGCAATTCGCGGTGCTGCTGGTGGCCTTTTCGCTGTTCTACATCGGCGGCATGTTCCTCAACGACGCGTTCGACGCGCGCTTCGACGCCGTGCAGCGGCCCGAGCGACCGATTCCCTCGGGCGAGATCGGCGCGCGCGCAGTATTCGCCTGGGGCTTCGGCCTGATGGCGCTCGGCGTCGCGCTCCTGGCGTGGATCGGCATCGCGCCCGCGCTGGCCGGGGTGACGCTGGCGACCGCCATCACTTTCTACGACTGGCACCACAAGAAGAACCTGTTCGGCCCGGTGGTGATGGGGCTGTGCCGCGTCCTGATCTACGTCGGCGCGGGCCTGGGCATCACGCTCGCGCTGCCCCCCGCGCTTTGGATCGGCGCCGCGCTGATGCTGTGCTACCTGATCGGCCTCACCTACGTCGCCAAGCAGGAGAATCTGGGCAAGGTGGAGAATCTCTGGCCGCTCGTGTTCCTCGCCGCGCCGGTGGCCTACGGCGCCTGGC
The DNA here is from genome assembly GCA_031389685.1 of Betaproteobacteria bacterium. Lineage (GTDB taxonomy): Bacteria > Pseudomonadota > Gammaproteobacteria > Burkholderiales > SG8-39 > JAABQT01. The sequence goes on along the minus strand of JANMSV010000219.1, from coordinate 994 downwards.
TCTCAAGCCAGAACCTCGCCGTGGGCTTCTTCTGGCTGCTGTTCACCGGCTGGATGCTGGTCGCGCTATGGTTCCTGCGCCGGCGCGCGAAGGGCGACATCCCGCGCGCGGTGGTGAGCCTGATCGCCGGGATTTCGCTGCTCGACGCGCTGCTGATCGCGGGAACCGGTTCGTACGCGCTCGCCGCCTTCGCGCTCGCGGGCTTTGGCGTCACGCTGTTTTTCCAGCGCTACATTTCAGGGACCTGAATTACTGGAAGCGGTACAGGTAGCTCGCGCGCACCTGCGTCGCGGTGTACTTGTTTCCTTCGTACGCGCCTTCACCTACCTTCGTATTGATTCGCGCCGCCGAGAAGTCCAGGGCGTGCCCGGGACTCAGGGGGTAGTTGAATCCCAGCTCGTAGATGAACGTCGTGGCGTCGAGCCGGTAGGCATTCGCGACAGCCAGGCCCAGCGGTTGGCGCAGCGCCGGATCATCCTCCCACACGCCCGACATGCCCTGCAGCGAGCCGGAACTGAACACATGGTCGCCCGCCTGGCGCGTGAGGCGCGCATAGACCGTGTTGCGCACACCGACGCGCAGGTCGAGCGTGCCCCAGATGCGGTTCGTCGACAGGTCGTAGAGTCCGACAGTGCCGCCGCCGCTCCTCTTGTCCAGGCCCACGCCGCCGGAGAGGCGCGTGCGGTCGGTGACGTAGCTGCCCGCGCTGGCCTCCAAGGAGACGATGTTGCCGTCCCGGAGTTCGCTGTCGGCGTGCTGCAGGAACTGTCCTTGCGCGGCAATCTCGTACCACGGCCCGCTCAAACCCTGCGTCGGCTGGTAGCGCCAGGCCGCGCGGCCGATGAGCGCGAAGTTGCTGATGTCCTTGATGTCCGTGAAGTGCGCATAGCGCGCGGCGGCGCGAAACAGCGCGCCGCTCGCCGGCCCGAGGAGCAGGCTGCGCGTCGCCGAGCCCTCCAGCGCCACGATGTTGTCGGACTTGACGCCGTCGTAC
>JANMSV010000201.1:0-4102 GCA_031389685.1 Betaproteobacteria bacterium | reverse complement strand
CCCGCCACGGCGAGCGCGTAAAGCAGCGACCCGGACTGCAGGAAAGCGGCCACGCCGCTGCCGAGCGCGATCAGCGCCGGACCGAGGTAGGGGACGAAGTGAAACACCCCGGCAGCGACGCCCCAGACGCCCGCCTGGTCCAGGCCGAGCGCCAGGAATGCGAGCCAGGTGCCGACGCCGAGCAGCGCGTTCGACGCGAGCGCGGCAAGCAGGTAGCGCTGCACCTGCACGTCGATCTCCTCGAGGATGCGCACGGCGTCCTTCTTGCGCGACAGGGACGGCCCGACGAGCTGCACCAGCTTGCGCCGGAAGTGCGCTCCGGAAGCGAGCAGGAAATAGGTCAGCAGCAGCACGATCGGGGTCTGCGCGGCAACCGTGGCGAGCAATGCGGACTGCGCGATCGTGTAATCGCTGATCCAGGTGGGCTCGGGCGCCTTGGGCACGACCGCGCGCGCGGTCGGTGTTGCGCGGTTTCCCGGATTGGCGACTGCTGCGGGCTTCGCGCCCGCGTCGGCAGCAGCCCCCTGGAGTTCGTGCGCCACTTCCTGCATGTTCTGCAGTGCGGTCGGGGCGCCGGCGCGCGCGGCGCTCAGGTCCCTGCGCAGCTTGCGGGCGGCCTCGGGCAGCTTTTCGATCAGCGCCGTGGCGTCGTCGCTCAAGGAGAAGCCGATCCAGGTCACGCTCCCGACCACCATCACCAGCACCAATGCCGCGCCGACGCTGCGCGGCACGCGGCACGCCTCGAGCCAGTTCACCAGCGGGTGCAGCGTGTAGCTCGCGAGGATGCCGACCAGCAGCGGGACGAAAAAGCCGCGCGCCAGGTACAGAGCCCCGACCAGCGCGACAACCGCCAGCACGCCGGCCGCCACTTGGACGCGCGCAGCGCGCAGTGCGCGGGCCACGACCGCTGCCGATTCTGCGGCCGGGGCGCTTTTCTCGTTCAATTCGGGCCGGGCAGCTACGGCGATCACAGCATCATTGGTGAGCGACTTGCGCGGCCTGCGCCGAGCGCCACGGTGGAATCGCATCCAACCGGGTGGGAAGATCGACGATCACCAGCACGTCGCTGCCGAAGCGCAAGGCGCCCAGGCTGGTCATCAACTGAGTTTCCTGTGCTGCGGATTCAAGCCGCAGAAAGCACAGCGCCTGGCGCTTCTGGTGCTCGGCCATGGTCAATATCTCGATGCTCGTGACCTTGCCGAACGCGGCGCACAGCCCGCTGACTGCGGAGCGCAGGCTGGCGGCATCGCCGCAGCCCGCGAGCGCATGCAACCAGGTTTGAGAGGTCCTCACAGCGCGCCCACCATCGGCAGGCCGAGCGTGACGGTGGTGCCGGCGCCGCGTGCACCCGCGAGCGCGCCAAGGTCTTTATGGATTTGCGATCTTGCGCGGATGGTGGCAATGCCGCCGGTGGCTGCTGCAGGATCTTCCCCGCCCAGCCCGATGCCGTTGTCACGCACCACCATGGTGACTTCCTGCGGCGTCATGGTGAGCGCGATCGCGACCCGGCTCGCCCCCGCGTGGCGCGCAACCTTGCTCAGCGCCTCGGCATAGATGTCGAAGATCGTCGCGGCGCAGTCGGCGGGCCGGGCAACGCGGGCGGAGTCGCTTACCGTCAGCTCGTAAAGCACGCCGGTGCCCTTCTGGAACTGGCGTACGTGCCATTCGATGGCCGCCGGCAAGCCGAGCGTGTCGAGTACCACCGAGCCGAGCTCGGCTGAGACTCGCCGGGCCCAGCCGCCGATGCGGTGCATTTTCTCGCTTGTGCCGTTCATTTTTCGTCCATCCAGTCTCGAAGATTCCCGGCACAATTGTCCGCCACGGCCGATCTCTTTCCGTGCGCCAGCGCACCGTAGGCGGGCCAGATCAGGAAGAACATCGCTCCCGACCGCTGAACGCACTGCACAAAGGAAACTCCATGAACATCACCTTGAGCCTTGCACCCCTGGTATCCCTGATTGCCGGGATTCTCATCCTGGTGGTGCCGCGCATGCTGACCTACATCGTCGCGGCCTACCTCATCATCGGCGGCCTGCTCGGGCTGTTCGGCGATATTCGCCTGAGATGAAAACCGCGGGCGTCGCCCGTTTGAGTTGGCTAGCGCACAGACTGACCGGCGTCACGCGAGCATGATGCAGGCGGGTATTCGGCTCCCCTCTATCCCCCGCCGAATGCCTGCAACACCCGGCCCGGCAACGGCGATCCCGTTCCGGGCTTTTTCTTTCCCGGGCGCGGACGCGCACAGCAGCAGAGCGGAAATTAACAACGTAAAACAGCGCTTTAGCGGGGACATGTAGTTCTCGATCGCAGCAAAGGCACGGTGGACTGGCGGGCAAATCCTTTGCGTACTGTGCGCTGTCCCGGGACGTGCTTTCTGCGCGTCACCGAACCGTGCGGTAGCGCACAAAGGGGCGTATCATGACGTCCAATGGCCAACAGAGCTTCCGCTGCTCTGAATTCTCCGAGGGACAACCGGCTGCTCGCGGACCTGCCTAAAGACAGGTACGACGCGCTGGTACCTTCCCTGGAGCCGCTGAAGATGCCGCTCGGGGACTCCTTGTACGAATCCGGCGGCGCGCAGGGCTACGTGTACTTTCCGACCACGGCCATCGTGTCGCTGCTGTACGTGCTGGAAGACGGCCACTCCGCCGAGATCGCCGTCACCGGCAACGACGGTCTGGTGGGCATCGCTTTGTTCATGGGCGGCGAGACCACGCCGAGCCGTGCGGTGGTGCAGAGTGCCGGCGAAGGCTACCGGCTCCGGGCTTCGGTGCTGAAGAAGGAATTCGAGTCCGGCGGCGCGCTGCAGCACCTGCTGCTGCGCTTTACGCAGGCGCTCATCACGCAGATGACGCAGACCGCCGTGTGCAATCGCCACCATTCGGTGGATCAGCAGTTGTGCCGCTGGCTGCTGCTGTCCCTGGACCGGCTGCCCGGCCAGGAGCTGGTGATGACCCAGGAGTTGATCGCCAACATGCTCGGGGTACGCCGCGAGGGCGTGACCGAGGCAGCCGGCATTCTGCAGGCGCAGGGCCTCATCAAATACAGCCGCGGACGCATCACCGTGCCGGACCGGCGCCGGATCGAAGCGCGCGTCTGCGAGTGCTATCAAGTGGTGAAGAAGGAATACGACCGGCTGCTGCAGCCGCGCCTCGCCCACTAAACGCGCCCCATCCGTACGCAGGCGCACAGTCACGGCGCCCGACCGACCCCAGGATGCGGGGGTGCAAGCCGCATCCAACCCATCCAACCGTTTGCTCGCCGCGCTGCCGCGCAAGGACTACGCCAGGCTTGTGCCAACGCTCGCCCCAGTGACGCTCAAGTTCGGCGCAACCCTCTACGAGCCGCAGCAGCCGATCCCGCACGTCTACTTTCCCATCGACTGCCTCGTGTCGCTGCTGGTGCCGACCGACGGCCGGCAACTGCTGGAAGTCGGCATGGTCGGACATGAGGGAATGGTCGGCGCATCGATCGCGCTCGGCATGCCCTCCTCGTCGCTGCATGCGCTGGTGCAGGGCGGGGGTTCGGCGCTGCGCATGAGCGCCGGCCGGTTCCGCAGCGAGCTGGCAGGCAGTCCGCCCTTGCAGCTGATGGTGAATCGCTATCTCCACGCCCTGATGGCGCAGATCTCACAGACCGTGGCGTGCAACCACTTCCACGTCGTCGAGGCGCGGCTCGCGCGCTGGCTGCTGATGACGCGTGACCGCATGCGCTCCCTGGAATTCCGCATGACGCACCAATTTCTCGCGCAAATGCTCGGCGTGCGGCGCGTCGGCGTCACCGAGGCCGCCGGGGCGTTGCAGGGCCGCAATCTCATCGAGTATGCGCGTGGCCACATCCGCATCCTGGACGCGCTCGGCCTGGAAGCCGCCTGCTGCGGCTGCTACACCGCGCCGAGCGCAGTGCCCGCGTAAGCTCGCCTTCACGCGCTACGCGCGAAGATGATTGAGCGCGACGTCGATGACGTCGAAGTTGCGCATGCGCGGCTTGCCCGGAATTCCGGCCGTGCGGCGGTTGAACAGCAACGGCACCGCCTGCTCGGAAATACCGCCGTGCGAGCGTAACGGCGCATCCAGCCCCGACAAGTCGTGGTGCGCCCGGC
>JANMSV010000200.1:0-1535 GCA_031389685.1 Betaproteobacteria bacterium | reverse complement strand
TGATGATGGAGCACCTCACCAAGGAAGGGAACAGCAAGATCGTCGAGCGCTGCAGCTATCCGCTCACCGCGGCGCACTGCGTGAACCGCATCTACACCGACCTCGCGGTGATCGACGTGAAGGCCGACGGCCTGCACGTCGTCGACATGGTCGACGGACTGTCCTTCGAGGAACTGCAGCGCCTGAGCGGCGTGCCGCTCAGGCGCATGGCTACTGCGGCTTGATTCCTGCGGCCTGCAGGATCCGCTTCGTCTCCTCGACTTCCTTCCGGACGAACTCCGTGAACTCCGGAATCGACAGGTTCCCCGGCTCCGTGCCGAGCTTCATCAGGCGTCCCTTGAGGTCCGGGCTTGCCAACGCCGCGTTCACGTCCCGGTTGATTTTCGCAGCGACATCCGCCGGCATCTTCGCCGGTCCCCACAGGCCGACCCACAGGGTGTAGTCGAATCCCGGGTAGCCCTGTTCGGCGATGCTCGGCACGTTCGGCAGCAGAGCCGAGCGCTGCACGCTCGATACCGCCAGCGCGTGCGCCTTGCCGCCGCTGACATGCGGCAGCGCGGCGTTGAGCGGCGCCCAGTAGCAGCACACGCGGCCGGCGATGGTGTCGGCGATCGCCTCGGGCGTGCCCTTATAGGGAATGTGCGTGACGTCGATTCCGGTCGCGAGCTTCAGCTTCTCGAGGTTGAAGTGCGTGCCGCTGCCGATGCCGGCGGAGGAGAAGTTGAGCTTGCCCGGACTCGCCTTGGCTGCGTCGACGAAGTCGCGCAGCGACTTCCAGCCCGTGTCCGGGCTGACGATCAGGACGTTCGGCCCGCCACCCAGCAGCGCGAGATTGACGAAGTCCTTCAGGGTGTCGTACTGCATGTCCTTGTAGATTCCCGGGTTCGCCACATGCGCCGAGGAATTGGCGAGCAGCGTATAGCCGTCGGGGTCCGACTTCGCCACCACTGCCGAGCCCACCGTGCCGCCGGCGCCGACACGGTTCTCCGCCACCACTGGCTGGCCCCACATTTCCTGCAGCTTCGCGGCCACCACGCGGCCGATGATGTCGGTCGAGCTGCCCGGCGTGAACGAGATCACCAGCCGCACTGGCTTGGTGGGGAAATCTTGCGCACACACCTGCGAGGCGCCAAGCGCCAGCGCAACGAGCAGCAGCTTACGAAAGTCCATCTATAACCTCCATGTTTTCCGATTTAAGTACGATACCGGAGGCTTGCGCCTGCTGCACCAGCAGCGCGGCGAAATCCTCCTCCCCCAATCCCCTGCCTATCATCGCCTGAATCAGGTCGCGGGTGGCGGCCGCGAGCGGCATCGGCACCTCGAATTTTCGGCCCGCATCCAGCCCCAGGTCCATGTCCTTCCTCAGCAACTCCGGGGTGAACGTCACCTTGAAGTCCAGGTTGACGAACGCCGATGTCTTGTAGCGCGTGAACATCGAGCCCATCACGCTCTGGTTGAGGAACTCGAGGAAGGCGTGGCGCGGCACGCCCGCCTTCTGCGCCAGCACCGTGATTTCGGCGAGCGACTGCGTCACC
>JANMSV010000199.1:0-17721 GCA_031389685.1 Betaproteobacteria bacterium | reverse complement strand
ACGTTGTAGCTCTCGCGCCAGCCGGCCTGGGTGGCCGCAGCCGCGGCGCCGTGCGAGCGCGCCCCCGACCGGCACAAGAACATCAGCGCGTCTTCGGGCTCAGCCGCTTGCGCAAGCTGCTGCAGGAACGCCGGGTTTTGCTGGTTACCGGGGTAGGTTTGCCACTCCACCACCAGGCTGCCGGGTACGCGGCCTACGTAAAGCAGCTCCGGCTTGGTGCGCACGTCCACCAGCTTGGCGCCCGCCTGCATCAATGCATGCGCCTCGGCCGGGGTCAGCGCCCCTGCATGAGGGAGTTTCATCTGCCTGGCCCGTTCAGCCGCAGCTTGCTTGATCTTCGCCAAGTCCTGAAACGCGCTCATTGCTGCTCCGCATTATAGGGCGCTCCATGCGCGGTGCATGGACGGCACCGCCATGGTGCCCGCAGCAGAAAAATGCACCAGCATCGTGCCAAAGCTTGAATTAGAATCGCCGCAGATTGGCGCGATTGAGGCGGAGAAGGGAAGTCCGTCTGGTGGCACGGAACCTGCTCAATAAAACGAGTCCGGCTCGCCTTGAGCGGCCGCTTCCCATTGCACTTACTCAGGAGAACTGCAGATGGCCATGACGGCTGATGACGTCTTGAAGATGGCGAAGGATAAGGAAGTCAAGTTCGTCGACTTCCGCTTCACCGACACGCGCGGCAAGGAACAGCACGTGCAGGTGCCGATCCGGCACTTCACGAAGGATAAGTTCGAGGCGGGGCACGCGTTCGACGGCTCGTCGATCGCCGGGTGGAAAGGCATCCAGGCCTCCGACATGCTGCTGATGCCGGATCCCAACAGCGCGCGCATGGATCCGTTTTCCGACGAGACGATGCTGATCCTCAGCTGCGACGTCTTCGAGCCAGCCGACGGCAAGCCCTACGACCGCTGCCCGCGCGGCATCGCCCGGCGCGCCGAGGCCTACCTGAAGTCGAGCGGCCTGGGCGACGTGGCCTATTTCGGCCCCGAGCCGGAGTTCTTCATCTTCGACGGCGTGACCTGGGATGTCGGCATGTCAGGCTGTTTCGTGAAGGTCAAGTCTGAAGAGGCGCCGTGGTCCACCGGCATCGACTATGAGTCGGGCAACATGGGCCACCGGTCGCAGGTGAAGGGTGGCTACTTTCCGGTGCCGCCGCAGGACACGCTGATGGACATCCGCAACGCCATGTGCCTCGCGCTCGAGCAGCAGGGTGTCGAAGTCGAAGTACACCACCATGAGGTGGGCGCAATGGGCCAGTGCGAAATCGGCACCAAGTTCGAGAGCCTGGTGAAGCGCGCCGACTGGATGCAGATCCTCAAGTACACGGTGTGGAACGTGGCCGCTTCCTACGGCAAGACGGCGACCTTCATGCCCAAACCGATCGTCGGCGACAACGGCTCCGGAATGCACGTGCACCAGTCGGTGTGGAAAGGCGGCCAGAACCTGTTCGCGGGCAACGGCTACTCGGGGCTGTCCGAGTTTGCGCTGTACTACATCGGCGGCATCATCAAGCACGCCAAGGCACTGAACGCCATCACCAACCCGGGCACCAACAGCTACAAGCGCCTGGTGCCGGGATTCGAGGCGCCGATCAACCTCGCATATTCGGCGCGCAACCGCTCGGTCGCCTGCCGAATTCCCTACGTCGCCAGTCCGAAGTCGCGCCGCGTCGAGGTACGGTTCCCCGACCCGACCACCAATCCGTATCTCGCGTTCGCGGCGATGCTGATGGCGGGACTGGATGGAGTGCAGAACAAGATCCATCCGGGCGACCCCATCGACAAGAACATGTACGACCTGCCGCCGGAAGAGGCGAAGAAGGTGCCCAACGTTTGCGCATCGCTCGAAGAGGCGCTGACGTGTCTCGACAAGGACCACGCCTTCCTCACCAAGGGCGGCGTGTTCTCGGAGGATTTCCTCGAGTCCTACATGGCGCTCAAGCACGAAGAGCTGACGCGTTTCCGCATGACCACGCATCCCGTGGAATTCGACATGTATTACTCGTCCTAGTCCTGCGCGGACTCGGTCGCCGCGGCAGGGGACGGCGCTGCTCGTCCCCTGCACTTTTCTGGTATGTTATTGATCGTGCGACATTTTTTTTCTCCTCTCGGGTGGGTGCTGGTCTTTGTGCCGGCGCTTGCGCTTGCGCAGGCGACACAGGAAGTCACGATCTGGAGTTGCCGCGACAAGGACGGCCGTACCAACGTCACCAATCTAAAGGAAGACACGGTCGGCAAGAACTGCAAAATCGTGCAGCAGTCGCGCGTGCAGGTGGTGCCTGCGGCCTCGCAGTCGGCGAAACCTGCAACAAGACCGCCCACCGTGTTCCCGAAAGAGGACTCGCAGGCACGTGCCGCCGCCAAGTCGCGCCAGCGCGAAATCCTGGAGCGCGAACTGGAGCGCGAGGAGACGCTGCTCGGCGAGTCGCGCAAGGAACTTGCCGAGCAGGAGTCGGTGCGCTACGGCGACGAGCGGAACTACGCCAAGGTCCTGGAGCGGCTGCAGAAGTACAAGGACTCGGTGGAAGTGCACGAAAAGAACGTCGAATCGCTCAGGCGCGAGCTCACCAACCTGTCCCGGTGAGCGCGGCGGCCCGGCGCATGGCCGCAAACTTTTCCGGACTCCAGTTCCTCGCCACGGCGGTGGTGGTGCTCGATGAGCACCATGCCGTGTGCTACGCCAATCCGGCGGCCGAGGACCTGCTCGGAACGGGCGCCAAGAGCCTCCTTGGGCAGGCGTTCGTTCCGTTGTTCGGCGACGATGCGGTACTCGAGAAGGCGCTGGCGGACGCCATGGTCACGCACTGGGACTACTCGGCGCAGAACGTGACCTACGCGCGCCCCGGGCACGAGGCGGTGCTGCTGTCCTGCGTGCTCACGCGCATCGACGCGCCCAACGCCCCGTTGCTCGCCGAGCTGCGGCCGATCGAGCAGCAGCTGCGCGTGGCGCGGGAGGAACGGCTGATCGGCGAGCAGCTGGCCAGCCGCGAACTGATCCGCAACCTGGCGCATGAGATCAAGAATCCGCTGGGCGGGCTGCGTGGGTCGGCGCAACTGCTCGAGCGCGAGCTCGACCGCGCGGAATTGCGCGAGTACACGCAGGTGATCATCAAGGAAGCGGACCGGCTGCAGTCCCTGATGGACCGGCTACTGACGCCGCACCGCACGCCGCGCATGGCGGCGCTCGGCATCCACGAGGTCCTGGAGCGCGTGCGCAGCCTGGTGCTGGCGGAGTTTGCGACGGGCATCTCGATCGATTGCGACTACGATCCGAGCATTCCCGACATGGTGGGCGACAAGGAGCAGCTGATTCAGGCCGTCCTGAATGTCGTTCGCAACGCCGCGCAAGCGCTCACTTCGAATGCCGATGCCAGGCGCACGGAAGGCAGGATCACGTTGCGTACGCGCGCGCTGCGCCAGATCACGCTCTTGAAACAGCGCCACAGGCTGGCACTAGAATTGCATGTGATTGATGACGGGCCCGGTGTCAGCGACGACATCCGGGAAAAGATATTCAACCCCCTGGTTTCGGGGCGGGACGGCGGCAGCGGGCTTGGTCTGTCGCTCGCGCAGACCTTCGTCCACTACCACCGGGGTACGATCGAGTGCGATAGCCGCCCCGGACGCACGGTATTCAGGATTCTTCTGCCGCTGGCATGAAACCGGTCTGGATCGTCGACGACGACCGCTCCATCCGCTGGGTGTTCGAGAAGGCACTCGGCCGCGAGGGCATCGCCTACAACTCCTTTTCTTCCGCGCAGGATGCGCTGGACGCGCTGCACGACGGGCCGCCGCAAGTTCTGGTGTCGGACATCCGCATGCCCGGGCCTTCGGGTCTGGAGCTGCTGCGCACGGTGAAGGAGAAGCATCCGGCGGTACCCGTGATCGTGATGACCGCCTATTCCGATCTCGAGTCCGCAGTCGCCGCCTTCCAGGGCGGCGCCTACGAGTACCTGCCCAAGCCCTTCGATGTCGACCAGGCCGTGGACCTGATCCGGCGCGCGCTGGAGGAGAGCCAGCGCGACAGCGCGGCGCTCGAGCCGCTCGCCCAGGCCCCGGAGATACTTGGCCAGGCGCCCGCGATGCAGGAGGTGTTCCGTGCCATCGGACGCCTGTCGCAATCCAGCGCGACGGTGCTGATCACCGGTGAGTCGGGAACCGGCAAGGAACTGGTGGCACGTGCCCTGCACCGCCATAGTGCGCGCGCATCGCGACCGTTCATCGCCATCAATACGGCGGCAATGCCCAAGGACCTGCTCGAGTCGGAGTTGTTTGGCCACGAGCGCGGGTCGTTTACCGGCGCGCAGCAACAACGACGAGGGCGCTTCGAGCAGGCCGAAGGCGGGACGCTGTTCCTGGATGAGATCGGCGACATGCCGGCGGACCTGCAGACGCGCCTGCTGCGGGTGCTGTCGGAAAACAACTTCTACCGCGTCGGCGGCCACCAGCAGATCAAAGCCAACGTACGCGTGATTGCGGCCACTCATCAAAACCTCGAAGGACGCGTGCGCGAGAACACTTTCCGCGAAGACCTATACCATCGGCTCAACGTCATCCGCATCCGTTTACCTTCCCTGAGCGAGCGGCGCGAGGACGTGCCGTTGCTGGCGCGCCATTTTCTGGCGCGCAGTGCGACCCAGCTGGGCGTCGAGGCCAAGCGCTTGTCCACTGACGCGCTGGAGCACCTGGGGCGGCTGGAGTTTCCCGGCAACGTACGCCAGCTCGAAAACCTGTGCCATTGGCTGACGGTGATGGCACCGGGCCAGATGGTCGAGCAAGGTGATTTTCCGGCGGAATTCCGCGCACCGGGCGCCGAAGCGGGGGCCACGGATTGGGTGGCGGCGCTGGAGCAGGAAGCCGAGCGGCGCCTGGCGCGCGGTGAAACCGGAATCCTCGATGTCCTTGGCCGTCAGTTCGAACGCAGCCTGATCGCCAAGGCGCTGGCGCGTACGGGCGGCCGGCGCATCGAGGCCGCGAACCTGCTGGGCATGGGCCGCAACACCATTACGCGCAAAATCCAGGAACTCGGCATCGAGGGCGCGGAAGACAAATAGGGCCGGTGCCAGTAGTGTCCGGTTAAAACTCAAACAAATTGAGTTGGTTGTCGTAGACGACCGGAATGGGCTCAGGTGCTGAGAGCGTAAGTAGCTGATGCAAAGGGGTTCGTTCAAACATGGTCAAGCTCAGGATCTGTAGGATTTGGAACAGTGAAGGCTTCAGGTTGAGGCGCTTTTTGATGATGGCGACGAGCACGTAGACCGACACCGCGATCCAGATTTGCGACTTCACTGCATTCTCCGAAGTGCCGAAGAACGCCTTGATGCGAAGGTGCTGCTTGATCCATTTGAAGAACAGTTCCACCTGCCAACGGCAGCGGTAGAGCTGCGTGATGGTGAACGCGGGCAGCATGAAGTTGTTGGTGAGGAAGATCAGCGTCTTGCCAGTGTTGCGATCTTTGAAGCGGATGCGACGCAGGGCTGCGGGGAAGTCCCGGCTGGCGGGGCGGCCAGTAAATACGACCGTGTGATCGCACACGAGCCCGGTGCTGCGATCGATCGGATGCGAGTAACGCCGGCGCGCCTGCATGTTGGAGCGCGCACGCGTCACGAAGAAGCTGCCCGCTTGGTGAAAGCGATACAGCCGCGCGTAATCGAGGAATCCCCGATCCATCACGTAGAAGGCGCCCGCCTCCGGCAGCAGTTGGTCCAGGATGTTCACTTCGTGCAGCTTGCCGTCGCTGATGTGAATGAAGGCGGGAATGTTGCCGCGCAGATCGAGCAGCGTGTGCAGCTTCACCGCGGCCTTGGTCGTCATAAACGGCGCCCAGGGGAACACCGACAGGCACAGGTCGATCGTTGTGGTATCCAACGCATAGACCGTCTCGTTCAGATCGATGCCAAAGGGCTCCTGCGCATACAGTCGACGCGCCATGCCGATCAGAGTTTGCGCAAAGTCGGCATAGATTCGCCAGTCGCGTGCTTCGTTGGCATCGGCCAAGGTGCTGCGCGACACTTTGCTGCGAATGCCCATGTGATAGAGCTTGAGCGGCTGCGCACGCAGGCACGCCTCGATCTCGCGCAAGCTCTCGCGAAACGTCAGCTGCGCAAACGCCATGCACAGGAACTGGTCGAGACAGTTGAACGACTTGACCTTGAATTCGCCGCGATAACGCGCCACGCAACGACGAAACGTCGTCAACGGCAAATGCTCGGTCAACTGCGCGAACACCAGCTTGCCCTGGTTCATCGGCCACTCCGGCGAAGTGTTGCCTCGCAGAGTGACAGAGCTGCTCTTCGGAGTTCAAATCGAGACCAGCCAAAACCATGAATTCTTTATGCCGCTTCAATCCCTTACGGGCGTCCACTGGTTGAACGCCCGGACACTACTGGGCCGGTGCCTATTTCTTGGCCGCGGCGCGGCGATTCTCTTCCAGCCTGGCGTCCACCAGGGCAACAACCTCGTCGAGCGCGGCTGAGCGCATGCCTTTCTGCGCCGCGATGATCTGCACCAGACGGTCCACCCGTTCGATGTAGGGCGCGCCGCCGTACAGCGCTCGTGCCGCGGAGGACGGACCTGCGAGGCCCTGCGCCGCTGCGGCGTACTTCTCGAATGGCACCAGGTCTTTTTCGTCTGCGCCGAGCGTCATGCACAGCTTGACCACCCAGTCATACGTCGAGCGCGCCGCCGCCGGGTCGGCATGCACGGCATCCTTGATGGAGCGTATTCCGGCCTTGGTAATGCAGCGATAGTTGCCCGCCATCAGCATCGCCCACTTCGCCAGGGGCACGAACACCGAGTCGTGCACCTTGAGCTTCACGGGCAGGTCGAGCTTCTCCGACCCGGTGTCAAAGCGCGCCGCTGCGATGTCCGCTTCCAGGCGGCGCAGGATCGCGGTATGCGCGTCAGACGGAAAGCGCGCCGACTTGAAGTTCGTGGGCAGCCGCACCTGCAGCACGTTGACTTTCTCTTCCGGCGGGCGGAATGCCTGCGGGTCGGGGCTGCACAGCGTCATGAACGCTGGGTCGAAGCTGTCCCAGACCGTGGGGTCGGCGTAGCAGCTCCTGCAGGCCGCGACCGCGACTCCCGGAATGCGCGACAGGTACGGCAGCGGCGGCATGTTCATGATCGACATGCAAGGCACCTTCGCCTTCGCCACGGCGTCGAGCAGCTCGCGCACGCCCGGTGAACGGTACTGTGGCTCCTGCATGGCCAACACCACGAGATCGTAGTCGGCGGGATTGACCGCCTGCGGGCCGTCGGCGGAGAGCTTCCCCGGCAGCTTGCGCGAATCGACTTCCACCAGTCCGTCGCGCCCCTTGACCGGCATGCGCACGCGCGCGCCTTCCTTGTTGAAGAGCTCGACTTCGTTGGGCAGGCAGACCAGCTTCGCGGTATGCCCCGCGAGGAGCAGCTTCGTCGCCAGGAGCGAACCATACGACGCACCCAGGATCAGGATCTTGTACGGCGTAGGCATGCAGAAGCTCCAGGTAAGCGCGATCTCACAATGTGAAACGGAACGCCACTAATCGAATTGAAGACTACTCCGGTCACGCCGGCATTTCATGTTGCGGTGCGCCATTTCAGTGCATAGAATGGCGCAATGCCAAGCCCCAATTCTTTACCGCAGGGTGTATCCGTTTCGGGCCGCATCACGCACGAGTTCGCGCAGATTCTGACCCCGCAGGCGCTCGGTTTCGTCGCCAAACTGCATCGCCAGTTCGATGCGCGCAGGCAGGAACTCCTGGGGCGCCGCGCCGCGCGCCAGACGGAGTTCGACGCCGGCAAGCTGCCCGATTTCCTTGCGCAGACGAAGAAGATCCGCGACACCGAGTGGAAAATTTCGCCGCAACCGCGGGACCTGCTGGACCGGCGCGTCGAAATCACCGGGCCGACCGACCGCAAGAGGGTGATCAACGCGCTCAACTGCGGGGCGTCCACCTTCATGGCGGATTTCGAAGACGCCAACTGCCCGACCTGGCACAACATGGTCGACGGCCAGATCAATCTGCGCGATGCGGTGCGCCGCACGATCACCCTGGAGCAGGGCGGCAAGAGCTACAGCCTGAACGGGCAGACCGCGGTGCTGATCCCGCGGCCGCGCGGCTGGCACCTGGACGAAAAGCACGTGAGCGTGGACGGCAAGCCGGTGTCGGGGGCCCTGTTCGACTTCGCTTTGTACTTTTTCCACAACGCCAGGGAGTTGCTCGCGTGCGGCTCGGGCCCCTACTATTACCTGCCGAAGATGGAGTCGCATCTCGAGGCCCGCCTGTGGAACGACGTTTTCACGCTGGCGCAGAAGGAACTCGGCATCGCGCACGGATCGATCAAGGCCACCTGCCTGATCGAGACCGTGGTGGCGGCGTTCGAGATGGACGAGATCCTGTGGGAACTCAAGGACCACTCGGCGGGCCTCAACATCGGCCGCTGGGACTACATCTTTTCCTGCATCAAGAAGTTCCGCTCCAACAAGGATTTCTGCCTCGCCGACCGCGCGCAGGTGACGATGACCGCGCCGTTCCTGCGCGCCTACGCGCTGCTGCTGGTGAAGACCTGCCATCTCCGCGGTGCGCCCGCGATGGGCGGCATGGCGGCGCAGATCCCGATCAAGCGCGATCCCGCGGCCAACGACGCAGCGCTGGAAAAGGTGCGCGCGGACAAACTGCGCGAGGTGACCGATGGCTGTGACGGCACCTGGGTCGCGCATCCGGCGCTGGTGCCGGTCGCGAAAGAGGTGTTCGACCAGCACATGCCGGGGCCCAATCAGTACCAGAAGCAGCGCCCGGACGTGAAAGTGACGGCCAGGGAACTGCTCGATTTCCGGCCCGAGGCGCCGATTACCGAAGCCGGGCTGCGCAACAACATCTCGGTGGGCATCCAGTACCTCGGCGCCTGGCTCGCCGGCAACGGCTGCGTGCCGGTGTTCAACCTGATGGAGGACGCGGCCACCGCGGAGATTTCGCGCTCGCAGATCTGGCAGTGGATCCGCAGCGAGAAGGGCAAGCTCGACGACGGCCGTCGCGTAACCAAGGCGCTGTTCCGGCATCTGCTCGCGGAGGAGCTTCCCAAGGTCAGGCAATACGTCGGGGAGGAAGCCTGGACCGCGGGCAACTACTCCGAGAGCGCCGCGCTGTTCGAGAAAATCACCTCCGACGACACTTACGTCGAGTTCCTCACGCTGCCGGCCTACGAGCGCATCGACTGATCAACGGTTCTAGCTGATCTCGGCAACCACTGGCGCGTGGTCCGAGGGACGCTCCAGCTTGCGCGGCGACTTGTCCACGCTGCTTGAACTGCAGGCTTGCGCCAAGCGCTCCGAGAGCAGGATATGGTCGATACGCAGGCCCGCATTGCGTCGAAAGCCCAGCATACGGTAGTCCCACCACGAGTAGATCTTGTCCGGCTGCTCGAACAGCCGGAAGCTGTCCTTCAGTCCCAACGCGAGTAGCGCGCGCCAGGCGGCGCGCTCCGGCTCGGACACGAGCACCTGCCCTTCCCATGCCTTGGGGTCGTGGACGTCGCGGTCTTCCGGGGCGACATTGAAGTCACCCGCCACCGCGAGGCGCGGATGGTTTTGCAGTTCGGCGGCCAGATAGTCCTGGAGCGCTGCGAACCAGCGCAGCTTGTACTGGTACTTCTCCGAGCCTACCGCCTGGCCGTTCGGGCAATAGACGCAGACCACACGCACGCCGTTCACGGTCGCGGCAATGACGCGTTTCTGCTCGTCGGCGAAGCCGGGAATGTCGGCGACGACGTCGATCGGCGGCGTGCGCGAAAGGATCGCGACGCCGTTGTAGGTCTTTTGCCCGTTGACCGCGCAGGCGTAGCCGGCGGACTCGAGCTCGGCGCGTGGGAATTTCGGCGCTTCCGTCTTCAGTTCCTGCAGGCAGACGACATCCGGCTGCGCCGCAGGCATCCAGTCAAGCAGCTGCGGCAGCCGGACCTTGATGGAATTGACGTTCCACGTCGCGAGCCTCATGGCGGCGACGCACTTCGCGCTAGCGGGGCGAGTAAGGGCCGCTCGAGGGCGCGGACGAATCCTCTGCAGCCGCGGCGGGTGGCGCAGGCGGCGCCGGCTTAGGCTCGGCCTGGCTGCGCGGCGGCAGGATGCCGGTGCGCGGGTAGCCGGCAATATCGAGTAGCGCGTGATACGCGCCCTCCTCGAAGCCTTTCTCCACGCTGCTGCCGACGCGCACGGTCGGCACCGACAGGCTGCCGGCGACTTTTTTCAGCTCCTCGGACTGCGGCGCGTCCACCACGCTCACTTCCTTGAACGGAACGCCACGTCCGTTGAGCAGATTGCGCGCCGCGCCGCAGGGCGCGCATTCGGGTGCGGTATACAGCGTGACCGGGTAGTTCTTCGACGCAAGCTGTGCTGCGTAAGGCAGGCTCGCGCCTTCGGCCGGCATGGCACTGTTGTCGGTGAAAGTCTTGCGCTGGACGCTCTTCGCGCCGGGCGGCGGCGGCGTATCGGTGACGTGTACGCGGCCCTTGTCGTCGGTCCAGCGGTACAACTGCGCACTGGCCGCGCAGGCGGCGCCAAGCAGGATTGCGAAGATCACGGAGCGCACGATTCCTCCTGATCCAGTCACACGGGGATCATACCATTGTGCCGCAGCAGGGCCTCCACGCGCGGCTCGCGCCCGCGGAAGGCGCGGAACGATTCCGCAGCGGGACGGCTGCCGCCGACGGCGAGCACTTCGTCACGAAAGCGCGCGCCGGTCTGCGCATCGGTGACGCTCAGCGCTTCCTCGAAGGCGCCGTAGGCGTCCGCGGAAAGCACCTCGGCCCACTTGTAGCTGTAGTAGCCGGCGGCGTAGCCGCCGGCGAAGATGTGCGAGAAGCTGTTGGGGAAACGGCTCCAGGCCGGAGGCACCACGACCGCAATTCGCGCACGCACCTCCTGCAGCAGATCGAGTACGCCGCGCGGCGCCGCAGGATCGAATTCCCAGTGCAGCCGCATGTCGAATACCGCGAATTCGATCTGGCGCAGCATCACCATGCCGGACTGGAAATTTTTTGCCGCCAGCATCTTGTCGTATAGCGCGCGCGGCAGCGGCGCGCCCGTATCGACGTGGCGCGTCATGTGGCGCAGCACATCCCATTCCCAGCAGAAGTTCTCCATGAACTGGCTGGGCATCTCGACCGCATCCCACTCGACGCCGCTGATGCCCGAGACGCCCAGGTCCTCGGCGCGCGTCAACAGGTGGTGCAGGCCGTGGCCGAATTCGTGGAACAGCGTGATCACGTCGTCGTGGGTGAACAGGGCAGGCTTGGCGCCGACCGGGCGCGCAAAATTGCAGTTCAGGTAGGCGACCGGGGTCTGGATCGTCGCACCGCGCCGACGGCGCGCCCTGGCATCGTCCATCCAGGCGCCGCCGCGCTTCGTGTCGCGCGCGTAGAGGTCCACGTAGAATTGACCGACCAGCCCGCCGGCGTCATGCAGGTCGAAAAAGCGCACATCCTCGTGCCACACTGGTGCGGTACCTGGCGAGATGCGCACGCCATAGAGCGTCTCGACCAGCCGGAACATTCCGCCGAGCACCGCATCCTGCGGGAAATACTGCTTCACTTCCTGGTCCGAGAAGTCGTAGCGCCGCTGGCGCATCTTTTCCGAGGCGTAGGTGAGGTCCCAGGCCTCCAGTTGCACCAGCCCCAGTTCGCTGTGCGCGAACGCGCGCAGCTCGGCGAGGTCGCGCTCGGCGTGCGGCCGTGCGCGCCGCGCCAGGTCATCCAGGAAGCCGAGCACTTGCGCGGGCGAGTCCGCCATCTTCGGCACCAGCGACACGTCGGCGTAGCTCGGGTAGCCGAGCAGGCTTGCCGTTTCGGCGCGCAAGGGAAGGATGCGCGCGATGAGCGGCGTGTTGTCGAGCTCGGGCTTGCCGAATTCGGCGGCGCGCGTGGCGCTGGCGTGGTACAGGTCTTCGCGCAGCACGCGGTCCTCGGCGTACTGCATCACTGGCAGGTAGGACGGCATGTGCAGGGTGAATTTCCACCCGCGCCCCCCCTCCTGCCGCGCGGCCTCGAGTGCGTCTTGCGGAATCCCGGCGACGCGCTGATCGCTCTCGACAAGAATTGAAAATCCGTTGGTGGCATCGAGCAGGTTCTCGGAGAACTTCGCCGCCAGCTGCGCCAGTTCGTCCTGGATCTGCGCGTAGCGCGGTTTCCTGTCCGCCGGCAGTTCGGCGCCGCCCAGGCGGAAATCGCGCAGGGCATTTTCGACGATGCGCTGGCGCGCGGGCGTCAGCGCGGCGAATTCCTTGGAGGCGCGCAGCGCCCGGTACTTCTCGAACAACGCCAGGTTCTGGCCCAGTTCGGTCCAGAACTGCGTCACCTTGGGCAGGTTCTGGTTGTATGCCGCACGCAATTCCGGACTGTCGAGCACCGCGTGCAGATGGGCGACCTGGCCCCAGGCGCGGCCGAGGCGCTCGTTGGCGTCTTCCAGCGGCGTGACGAACTCGTCCCACACGGGCTGCGCCTGCTCGGCACGCGCGACCGCGGCTCGCGCCTCGGCGAGCAGGGCGTCGCAGGCAGGTGCAACGTGCGCGGGCGTGATTTCCGCGAAGCGCGGCAGATCCGAAAAATCCAGCAGTGGGTTAAGCAAGCGACAACTCCGTGGCGCGCACAGTATTGGCGACCAGCATGGCGACGGTCATCGGCCCCACGCCTCCCGGCACCGGCGTGATCCAGCCCGCGATCTCCCTGACCGCGGCGAAATCCACGTCGCCGGAGAGCCTGCCGTCCGCGCTGCGGCTGGTGCCGACGTCGATGACGCAGGCCCCCGCTTTGACCATTTCGGCGCCGACCATGCCCGGCCGCCCGGCGGCCGCGACCAGTACATCGGCCTGGCGCGCCAGTTCGGCCAGATGCGTGGTCCTGGAATGGCAGATGGTGACGGTGGCGTCCCTTTGCAAGAGGAGCAGTGCCAGCGGCTTGCCGACGATGCTGGAGCGCCCGATCACCACCGCATGGCGTCCGGCGAGCGGCACGCCCGCGTGATCGAGCAGGCGCAGCACGCCCGCGGGGGTGCAAGGGATGTAGCGCGGCGCGCCGCGCAGCAGCGCGCCCAGGTTCTCGGCGTGAAAGCCGTCCACGTCCTTCGCCGCCGACACGGCGGCCAGCACGCGCTCCGCGTCGATGTGCGCGGGCAACGGCAGCTGCACCAGGATGCCGTGCACGCGCGGGTCGCGGTTGAGCGCGTCGATGCACTCGAGCAGCGTGCGCTCGGTCACGCCGGCCGGGAATTCGTGCAGTTCGGAACGCACGCCGGTCTCCTCGCAGGCGCGCACCTTGTTGCGCACATAGACGCGCGAGGCCGGATCGTCGCCGGCGAGGATCGCCGCCAGCCCGGGCTGCGCGCCGCGCGCCGCGAGCGCCGCGACCGCGGGCCTGAGCGACGCGCGCACCTCGGCGGCGAGCGCTTTTCCATCGATCAGCTGGGCGGCCATGTGTTGCATAATACGATGACCGAAAGCCACAAGCTGGAGGAAGCAATGTCCGCCGTTCCCCGACATCCCGCCGCCAACGACAGCGACTCTCGCGAGACCCAGGAATGGCTGGACGCGCTGGAGACGGTGCTCGAGCGCGAGGGCCCGGAGCGCGCGCATTTCCTGCTGGAACGGCTGATCGAGAAGGCGCGCACCTCGGGCGCCTACATCCCGTTCTCGCCGTACACGCCTTACGTCAACACGATTCCTGCGCACCTGGAAGAACGCTCGCCGGGCGACCCCGCGCTCGAGGAGCGCATTCGCTCCTATTGCCGCTGGAACGCCATGGTGATGGTGGCGCGGGCGAACAAGATTGACGACGAGCTCGGCGGCCACATCGCGAGCTTCGCCTCGGTCGGGACCCTGTTCGGCATCGGGCAGCACCATTTCTGGCACGCGCCGCACGAGGGGCACGGCGGCGACCTGGTGTACTTCCAGGGGCATTCTTCCCCGGGGATCTACGCGCGCGGGCTGCTGGAAGGGCGTTTCACCGAGGAGCAGCTCCTCAATTTCCGGCGCGATGTGGACGGCAAGGGCGTGTCCTCGTACCCGCACCCGTGGCTGATGCCCGATTACTGGCAGTTCCCCACTGTCTCGATGGGGCTGGGGCCGATCCAGGCGATCTACATGGCGCGCTACCTCAAGTATCTGCATGCGCGGGGCCTGGCGGATACGGCCAACCGCAAGGTGTGGGTGTTCTGCGGCGACGGCGAAATGGACGAGCCCGAATCGCTCGGCGCCATCGGCCTCGCCTCGCGCGAAAAGCTCGACAACCTCGTGTTCATCATCAACTGCAACCTGCAGCGCCTGGACGGCCCGGTGCGCGGCAACGGCAAGATCATCCAGGAGCTGGAGGGCGACTTTCGCGGCGCCGGCTGGAACGTGATCAAGCTGATCTGGGGCTCGTACTGGGACCCGCTGCTGGCGCGCGACAAGGAAGGGCTGCTCCTGCGCATCATGGAGGAGACGGTCGACGGCGAGTACCAGAACTACAAGGCGAACGACGGCGCGTTCGTGCGCAAGCACTTCTTCGGCAAGCATCCGAAGCTGCTCGAGATGGTCTCGCGCATGACCGACGCGGACATCTGGCGCCTGAACCGCGGCGGGCACGACCCGCACAAGATCTACGCGGCCTACGCGGCGGCGGTGAAGCACCAGGGCCAGCCCACCGTGATCCTCGCCAAGACCATCAAGGGCTACGGCATGGGCAAGCAGGGCCAGGCGAAGAATCCGACCCACCAGCTGAAGAAGGTCGATATCGCGACCATCCGCGAGATGCGCGATCGCTTTCGCATTCCCGTTCCCGACGACCAGCTCGAGGCGCTGCCGTTTTACGTGCCGCCGCCGGATTCGCCGGAGATGAAATACTTGCACGGGCGCCGGCAGGCGCTGGGCGGCTACCTGCCGCAGCGGCGCCGCCAGGCGGACGCTGCGCCTACGGTGCCCGCGCTATCGGCATTCGACGCGGTGCTCAAGGGCTCGGGCGAAGGACGCGAGATCTCCACCACCATGGCGTTCGTGCGCATCCTCACCGCGCTGGTGCGCGACAAGTCCGTCGGCAAGCACGTCGTGCCGATCGTGGCGGACGAGGCGCGCACCTTCGGCATGGAGGGGATGTTCCGCCAGCTCGGCATCTATTCGAGCGAGGGGCAGAAATACGAGCCGGTGGACCGGGATCAGGTCATGTATTACCGCGAGGACAAGCAGGGCCAGATCCTCGAGGAGGGCATCAACGAGGCGGGCGCGTTCTCGTCCTGGATTGCCGCCGCCACCTCCTACAGCCACTCGAACGTGGTGACCGTGCCGTTCTACATCTTCTATTCGATGTTCGGGCTGCAGCGCATCGGCGACCTGGCCTGGGCGGCCGCCGACCAGCGCGCGCGCGGTTTCCTCCTGGGCGCCACGGCCGGCAGGACCACGCTGAACGGCGAGGGCCTGCAGCACGAGGACGGGCATTCGCACGTGCTGTCCTCGGTGATCCCGAACTGCGTGTCCTACGACCCGACCTACGGTTACGAG
This sequence comes from Betaproteobacteria bacterium, assembly GCA_031389685.1. Lineage (GTDB taxonomy): Bacteria > Pseudomonadota > Gammaproteobacteria > Burkholderiales > SG8-39 > JAABQT01. The sequence continues at coordinate 2,216 of JANMSV010000199.1, read as the reverse complement.
CTTGCCGTGATCATCCACGATGGGATGCGGCGCATGGTGGCCGAGCAGCAGGACGTCTACTACTACATCACCGTGATGAACGAGAACTACGAGCATCCGGCGATCCCGGCGGGCGCCGAGGAAGGCATCCTCAAGGGCATGTACCTGCTGCGCCAGTCCAAGTCGAAATCCAAGTCGCGCGTGCAGTTGATGGGGTCCGGGACGATCCTGCGCGAGGTGGAAGCGGCGGCCGACCTGCTGGAGAAGGACTGGGGTGTCGCCGCCGACGTGTGGAGCGCGACCAGTTTCACCGAGCTGCGGCGTGACGGCCTGGCCGCCGATCGCTGGAACCTGCTGCATCCCGAGGACCAGCCGCGCCTGTCCTACGTGGCGCAGGCCCTGGAGAAACGCCCGGCGGGGCCGGTGATCGCGGCGAGCGATTACATGAAGACCTTCGCCGACCAGATCCGGCCGTTCGTGCCGCGCGAGCGCGTGTACCGCGTGCTGGGCACCGACGGCTTCGGGCGCTCGGACTCGCGCGCCAAGCTGCGCCATTTCTTCGAGGTGAACCGGTATTTCGTGGCCATCGCCGCGCTCAAGGCGCTGGCTGAGCAAGGCGAGGGCAAGGCGAAGATGGTCGCCGAGGCCATCAAGAAGTACAAGATAGATCCGCACAAGCCGGATCCAACGACGGTCTGACCATGGCCGCTGCCAGGGAAGTAAAGGTCCCGGATATTGGCGACTTCAAGGACGTCGAAATCATCGAGGTCCTGGTGAAGGCGGGCGACGAGATCGCCAAAGAGCAGTCGCTGATCACGGTGGAGTCGGACAAGGCGACGATGGAGATCCCCTCGCCGGCGGCGGGCGTGGTGCAGGAACTCAAGCTCAAGGTCGGCGACAAGATTTCCGAGGGCACGCTGATCCTGATGCTGGCGGAGTCCGGCGACCCGGCGCCGGCCGGTGATCCGGCACCGGCACCGCTGCGGGCCGCCGAGCCGAAGACGCCAGCCCCGCCGCCCGCGGCGCCCCCTGCGCCGGCGGCTACGCCTGCAGCGGCGGCGCCGTCAGGCAGCGGCGCACTCGTCACGATAAAGGTGCCGGACATCGGCGACTTCAAGGAGGTCGCCGTGATCGAGGTGCTGGTGCAGCCGGGCGACACGGTGTCCGCCGAGCAATCCCTGATCACCGTGGAGTCGGACAAGGCGACGATGGAAATCCCGTCGCCCGCCGCCGGGAAGATCAAGGAGATCAAGCTCAAGGTCGGCGACAGGATTTCCGAAGGCTCACCGATCCTGGTCCTCGAAGCGGGGTCAGCGCCGGCAGCGGCCGCCGCACCTGTCGCGGTGGCGGCAGCGGCGGCCATCCAAGCGCCGCCGGTCCCGGTCGAGCCGCAGGACGCCACGCGCTCCAAGCCGCACGCCAGTCCCTCGGTGCGCAAGTTCGCGCGCGAACTGGGCGTGGACCTGGCGCGCGTCAAGGGCGGCGGGCCGAAAGGTCGTATCCTGCATGCTGACGTGCAGGCGTTCGTGAAGGGCGCGCTGTCCGCAGTGCCCGCGAGCGCCGCGCCGCCGGCGGGCGGCGCGCTGCCGTTCAAGCTGACGGCATGGCCGGAGGTGGATTTCGCCAAGTTCGGCCCGGTGGAGACGAAGCCGCTGACGCGCCTGCAGAAACTTTCCGGCCCCAACCTGCACCGCAATTGGGTCTCCATCCCGCACGTCACGCAGTTCGACGAGGCGGACATCACCGATCTGGAGGCGTTCAGGAAGTCCAATACCGCGGAGACCGAAAAACAGGGCTTCAAGCTCACCATGCTCGCGTTCCTCATCAAGGCCTGCGTCACGGCGCTCAGGCAGCACCCGATTTTCAATTCCAGCCTCGATCGCGCCGGCGAAAACCTGGTGCTCAAGAAGTACTACAACATCGGCGTCGCGGTGGACACGCCCGATGGGCTGGTGGTGCCGGTGGTACGCGATGCCGACCGCAAGGGAGTGTTCGACGTGGCGCGCGAGCTTGGCGAGATCTCCAAGCTGGCGCGCGACAAGAAGCTGAAACCCGGCGACATGCAGGGCGGGACGTTCTCCATCTCAAGCCTGGGCGGTATCGGCGGCACGGCTTTCACGCCGATCATCAATGCGCCCGAGGTGGCGATCCTCGGCGTGTCCAGGTCCGCGCTGCGCCCGGTCTGGACCGGCAAGGAGTTCTCGCCCCGCTTGATGTTGCCGCTGTCGCTCTCGTAC
>JANMSV010000193.1:0-4289 GCA_031389685.1 Betaproteobacteria bacterium | reverse complement strand
GATGTGGACGTGCGCGTCGCGATCGACCGCAATACGGGCAGTTACGACTCCTTCCGTCGCTGGAAAGTGGTCGCCGACGCGCAGGTTTTCCTTCGGGATCATGTTCTCGCGCGGCAGCAGGGCTTCCAGCCGCCCGGACTCGACGATGGCGCTGCCCCGCTCCATGCGCTTCACCGAGCCGGTCACCAGCTCGTCGCCGCGGCCAAGAAAGTCGTTCAGAATCTGCTCGCGCTCGGCATCCCGGATGCGCTGCAGGATCACCTGCTTGGCGGTTTGCGCGCCGATGCGGCCGAAGGGAATCTGCTCGATCGGCTCTTCGATGTAGTCCTCCATCTTGGCATCGGCCTTTTTCTCCTGCGCCTCCTCGAGCGACGTCATCTGCGCGACGTTGTACTCGGGGGTGTCGTCCGGCACGACCTTCCAGCGCCGGAACGCCTCGTAATCGCCGGTATTGCGGTCGATGGCGACCCGCACGTCGGCGTCCTCGGTATAGCGTTTCTTGGTGGCCGAGGCGAGCGCCATTTCCAGCGCGCCGAACACCACGTCGCGATTGACGTTCTTCTCGCGCGCCAGCGCGTCCACCAGCAGCAGAATTTCCCGGCTCATCTTTGCTCCAAGCTCATCGGTCTGGAACGAGCCGCGCCCGGTCCATGCCATCCAGTTGCAGCGCCACCGGTGCACCGTCCACTTCGACGGTCGCGGTGGCTCCTTCGATACCCTGCAGCAGGCCCACGTAGCGTCGCCGGCCACTCGCGTCGGCCAGGCGCATCCTGACGTCCACTGTCCGGCCGGCGAAACGCGCAAAATCCGCGGGCTTGCGCAATGGCCGGTCCAGGCCCGGGGAAGAAATCTCCAGGCGATCGTAGTCGACGCCTTCGACTTCCAGCACCCGGGAAAGGTGCCGGCTTACCGCCGCGCAGTCATCCAACGTGATGCCGCCGGGCTTGTCCATGAAAATGCGCAGGAAACGACCCCGGTTGGACACCTGCAGGTCCACCAGTTCGAACCCCATCCCGGTGAGGGTGGGTTCCAGGATGCCTTCCAGCGTATGCGACACAGATGCGGCCACAAACAAAAAATGGGCCGAAGCCCACCCACATGAAACGGCTTGAAGTTTAACCGCTTTTTGGCATTTTCACAATCTCAGCGACGCTTTTCGCATCCAGTTCGATGCATCGCCCCGGTCGCAGCTCGCGCGGCAGCTTCACCGGGCCATAGCGCACACGCAGCAGCCGGCTCACTTTGCGCCCGATGGCCTCGAACAGGCGCCGCACCTCCCGGTTGCGGCCCTCGCGCAGCACGACGCGATACCAGCGATTGGCGCCTTGTGCGGCGCCGGAAGGTTCGAGCTTGTCAAAATGCGCCGTACCGTCCTCCAGCAGGACGCCCGCCAGCAGCCTGGCGCGCTCTTCGGGCAGCAGCCCGCCCAGCACCCGCACCGCATACTCGCGCTCGACCGCGTAGCGCGGGTGCATCAGCCGGTTCGCGAGCTCGCCCGAATCCGTGAGCAGCAGCAGTCCCGCGGTATTGATGTCCAGGCGCCCGACGGCGACCCACTTGCCACCCGGGATGGCGGGCAACCGCTGGAACACGGTGGGCCGTCCCTCCGGGTCCGAGCGCGTCACCATCTCGCCGTCGGGCTTGTGATACAGCAGCACGCGGGGCCGCGCCCCACTGGCCTTCAGGGCTACGCTCTGGCCGTCCAGTTCCACCAGGTCTTCCGGCTTGGCGCGATCGCCGAGCTTTGCGACCGCGCCGTTCACTTTCAGGCGCCCGGCCGAAATCCAGGTCTCGATCTCGCGGCGCGAGCCCAGTCCCGCCGCCGCGAGCAGCTTTTGCAGCCGTTCAGCCGGCTGCGCTGCGTTCGTCGGGGGCGGTGGGTTCGTTGGCAGCTGCGGGCGCGACGGGGGCCGGCGTGGGTTCAAACTGCAGCGTCTTGGCGATTTCCTCGAGTGGCGGCAGCTCCTGCAGCGAACGCAGCCCGAGGTCGTCGAGGAATGTCCTGGTGGTTGCGTAAAGCGCGGGGCGGCCCGGGGTTTCACGCTTGCCGACGGGTTCGATCCAGCCGCGATTCTCCAGGGCCTGGATGATCTGCGTCGACACCACCACGCCGCGGATGTCTTCGATGTCGCCGCGCGTCACCGGCTGGCGGTAGGCGATGATGGCAAGGGTTTCCATCACGGCGCGCGAGTAGCGCGGCGGCTTGTCCGGCTGCAGCTTCTGCGCGAACGGCTGGAACTCGGGACGCGTCTGGAAGCGCCAGCCGCTGGCCAGACTCACCAGTTCGACGGCGCGGCCTTCCCAGTCGCCGCGCAGCTCGGCCAGCAGCTTGTTCAGGGTATCGCCGTCGACCTGGTCGTCGAACAGGCGCTTCAAGTCGGCGAGCAGCAGCGGCTGCGTGGAGGCGAGCAGCGCCGCCTCCAGGATGCGCTTGGCCTCAGCGGGATTCAGCATGGGCCAATTTTACGTAGATCGGCGCAAAGCTCTCCGATTGCGTGATCTCGAGCAGCGCCTCGCGCGCCAGTTCCAGCACTGCCAGCAGCGTCACCACCAGCACCGCCACACCGCGCGCCGGATCGAATAATTCACCGAACTCGAGCACGCGCCGCTCCTGCAGCCGCCGCAGCACGCCGCTCATGTGCTCGCGCACCGACAGCTCTTCGCGCGACACGTGGTGGTGTGCCGACATGCGCGCCCGGTGCAACAGCGTGCGCCAGGCTTCCGCCAGGTCCTGCGGGTGGACCTCGGGCAGGCGCTCGGCCACCGTACGCTCGACCCAGACCGAGACTGCAAACACGTCGCGCCCGGCCTGCGGCAGTTCGTCGAGCTGTTGCGCCGCCTGCTTGATCCTCTCGTACTCCAGCAGCCGGCGCACCAGTTCGGCGCGCGGGTCGTCCTCGATCGGCGCCGCGGCCGGCGGCCGCGGCAGCAGCAGGCGCGACTTTATCTCCAGGAGCATCGCGGCCATCACCAGGTACTCCGCGGCCAGTTCGAGGTTCCTGGAGCGCATGGCTTCCACGTACTCGAGGTACTGGCGCGTCAATGGCGCCATCGGAATATCGAGGATGTCGAGGTTTTCCCTGCGAATCAGGTACAGCAGCAGATCCAGCGGGCCTTCGAACGCCTCGAGAATCACTTCGAGCGCATCCGGCGGGATGTACAAGTCGCGCGGAATTTCGATCAGGGGTTCGCCGTAAATTCGGGCCACCCGGGTGGCAGGAGGCAGTTGCGCGGGCTCGCTCATCAGGAGTACGTCAGGCCCATGGCATCGCGTACGTCGCGCATGGTTTCCACGGCATGTTTACGCGCCTTGTCGCAGCCGTAGGCGATGATGCTCTTCACCAGTGTCGGGTCATCGAGGTAAGTCTGAGCCCGCTCGCGCATCGGCGCGAGCTCCGCCAGCACCGCATCGATCACCGGCTGCTTGCACTCCAGGCAGCCGATGCCCGCGGAGGTGCAGCCCTTTTGCACCCAGGCGCGCCTGGCTTCGTCCGAATAGACCAGGTGCAGCGGCCAGACCGGGCACTTCTCCGGCGTGCCGGGGTCGCTGCGCTTCACGCGCGCCGGGTCGGTGGGCATGGTGCGGATTTTTTTCGTCACCGCCTCGGGCGCTTCGCGCAGCCCGATGGCGTTGCCGTAGGACTTGGACATCTTCTGCCCGTCCAGTCCGGGAAGCCGCGCCGATTCGGTGAGCAGGGCTTCGGGCTCGACCAGGACCTTGCGGCCGCCGCCCTCGAGCCAGCCGTACAGGCGCTCGCGGTCGCCGCGCGGCTGGTTCTGCTGCTCTTCGAGCAGCGCCTGCGCGCGCTTGAGCGCGTCGGCATCGCCGCCCTCGAGAAACCTGGTGCGCAGCTCGTTCAGCAGCCGCGCCTTCTTGGTGCCCATCTTTCTCACCGCGGCCCTGGCCTTGTCTTCATACCCTGCCTCGCGGCCGTAAAGATGATTGAAGCGCCGCGCGATCTCGCGCGTCATCTCCACGTGCGGCACCTGGTCCTCGCCCACCGGCACGTAACGCGCGCGATAGATCAGGATATCCGCCGATTGCAGCAGCGGGTAGCCGAGAAAGCCGTAGGTCGCCAGGTCGCGGTCCTTCAGCTTTTCCATCTGGTCCTTGTAGGTCGGCACGCGCTCCAGCCAGCCCAACGGCGTGATCATCGACAGCAGCAGGTGCAGCTCCGCGTGTTCCTGGATGTGCGATTGCACGAACAGGATGGCCTGATTCGGATCCACCCCGGCCGCGAGCCAGTCCACCACCATCTCCCAGGCATTCTGCTCCACGCGTCCCGGAT
>JANMSV010000187.1:0-5310 GCA_031389685.1 Betaproteobacteria bacterium | reverse complement strand
TCGGGAACTCGATGTCCGCCTTGTCCACCTCGTCGATCAGCAGCACGCAGGGCTGGTCCTGCGAAAAGGCCTGCCACAGCATGCCCTTGACGATGTAGTTGTGGATGTCGTGCACGCGCTGGTCGCCCAGTTGCGAATCGCGCAGGCGGCTCACCGCGTCGTACTCGTAAAGCCCTTGCTGCGCCTTGGTGGTGGACTTGATGTGCCATTCGAGCAGCGGCACGCCGAGTGATTTCGCCACCTGCACGGCGAGCATGGTCTTGCCGGTGCCGGGCTCGCCCTTCACCAGCAGCGGACGCTGCAGCGTGATCGCGGCGTTGACGGCGAGCGTGAGATCGTCGGTGGAGACGTAGTCTGCCGATCCAGTAAATCGCATCGCGGTTCCCCGGCGAAAATCGCATTATGTCATCAGTGCTCACGCGGCCGCGCTGGTCGCGCGAAGGATCAGGCGGCGCGCGTCTTTCCGCGGAATTCGCACAGGTCGCGGATGCCGCATTCCGGGCAGCGCGGCGTGCGCGCCAGGCACACGTAGCGCCCATGCAGGATCAGCCAGTGGTGCGCGTGCTGGCGGAACTCTTCGGGCGTGAACTTGAGCAGCTTCGCCTCCACCTCACCGGGATTCCTGCCGGGGGCGAGGCCGGTGCGGTTCGAGACGCGGAAGATATGCGTGTCCACGGCGATGGTCGGCTCGCCGAAGGCGATGTTCAGCACCACATTGGCGGTCTTGCGTCCCACGCCCGGCAGCGCCTCCAGCGCCTCGCGCTGCGCCGGCACCTCACCGCCGTGGCGCTCGAGCAGCAGCCTGGACAGCCCGATCACGTTTTTCGCCTTGGTGCGAAATAGCCCGATGGTGCGGAGGTAGCCCATGAGCCGCGCCTCGCCCAGCGCCACCATCGTCCGCGGCGTGTGGGCCAGCGCAAACAGTTTGGCGGTGGCGAGGTTCACCGACTTGTCCGTCGCCTGCGCCGAGAGCACCACGGCGACCAGCAATTCATAGGGCGTGCGGTGCTCCAGTTCGCTGCGCGGCTGCGGGTTGGCCGCGCGCAGCCGGGCGTAGATTTCCTGCCGCTTGGCCGGATTCATCGGCGCCGGGCGCGGGCCAGCGCCGCGGCGAGCACCGCGCGGCGCTCGCCGCGGTCCTTGCCCGATTTGGGCTGCTGCCGCTCGAGCCGGCGCTTGCGCAGCGCCGCGCGCCGCTGCGCCGCGCTTGCGTCCACGCTGGTCCACGGCGCCTGCGCCCGCACCATCTCGATGCAGTCCACCGGGCACGCGGGCAGGCACAGGTCGCAGCCGATGCACAGCCTTTCCACCACGGTATGCATCAAGCCGCTCGCGCCGACGATGGCGTCCACCGGGCAGGCATCGATGCAGCGCGTGCAACCGATGCAGCGCGGCTCGTCGATCAGCGCGACGGTCGTACGCTGGCCACGCATTCGGCCACCAGGCCGGGACCCCGGTAGATGAGCCCCGTGTAGAGCTGCACCAGCGACGCGCCCGCGGCGAGTTTCTCCGCCGCGTCCGCGCCGCGCTGGATGCCGCCCACGCCGATCAATGCAGCCTCTCCCTTGAGGGCGCCGGCCAGCGCGGCGAGCGTGGCCGTGGCGCGCGCGCGGATCGGCGCGCCCGACAGGCCACCCGCCTCTTCTGCGTGCGGCAGGCCTTCCACGCCGTCGCGCGACACGGAGGTGTTGGTGGCAATCACGCCGTCGATGCCGTGGCGCCGCACCGCGTCGGCGATCTGCAGGATCTGCTTGGCGTCGAGGTCCGGCGCGACCTTCAACGCCAGCGGCACGCGCCGGCCGTGGCGCTCGGCGAGCGGCGCGCGCAAGGCGCTGAGGCGCGCGAGCAGTGCGTCGAGCTCATCCTCGCCTTGCAGCGAGCGCAGCCCCTGGGTATTGGGCGAGGAGATGTTGATGGTCACGTAGCTGGCGCGCGCGTAGACGCGCTCGAGGCAGGTGGCGTAGTCGTCGCCGGCCTTTTCCAGCGGGGTATCGGCGTTCTTGCCGATGTTGATGCCCAGCACGCCGCGCCAGCTCGCGCGCTCCAGGTTGGCGAGGAATTCGTCCAGGCCCACGTTGTTGAATCCCATCCGGTTGATGAGCGCTTGCGCGCGCGGCAGGCGGAACAGGCGCGGCTTCGGGTTGCCCGGCTGTGGGCGCGGCGTGACGGTGCCGACCTCGATGAAGCCGAAGCCCAGGCGGGCGAGGGCGTCGACGTGGGCGGCGTTCTTGTCCAGGCCCGCGGCGAGGCCGACCGGATTGGGAAAGTCCAGGCCCATCGCGCGCACGGGTGCGCCGGGCACCCTGGCGACGCGCAGCAACCCGAAGCGCAGCGGCGCGTCGGCCAGTCCCAGTGTCAGTTCGTGGGCGCGCTCCGGGTCGAGGGCAAACAGCAGGGGGCGCGCCAGCGCATACAGCATGCTCAGAAGCGCATGCGCGCGAGATCCGCTTCGCTCAGTCGCCGCCAGCCGCCGCCGCTGAAGCCCTCGATCGGCATGAAGCGCGACTTGTAGGCCATCTTCGGGCTCTCGCGGATCCAGTAGCCCAGGTAGAGGTAGGGCAGGCCGAGGGCGCGGCAGGTCTCGATCTGCCAGAGCACGTTATAGGTCCCGTAGCTGGCCTTGCGCCGCTCGGGATCGAAGAAGGTGTAGACCGAGGACAGGCCGTCGGGGAGGTAGTCCACGATCGACACCATCACCAGCTGGCCCTGGTCGCGGAACTCCACCAGCCGCGTATCGACGCGGCTCTGCAGCAGGAAGTGCGAATACTGGTCGCGGCTGTCGTTGTCCATGCCGCCGCCCGAATGGCGGCGCGACTGATAGCGTAGGTATAGCGCGTAGTGCTCGAGCCGGAACTTGAGCGGCTGCACCTGCGCCGCGAGGCCGGCATGGTCCTTCCAGGCGCGGCGCTGCGAGCGGTTGGCGACGTACTCGTGCACCGGGATGCGCACCGGCACGCAGGCGCGGCAAGCGTCGCAATGCGGCCGGTAGGTGAAGATGCCGCTGCGGCGGAAACCCGACTTGACGAGGTCGCCGTACAGGTCGGTATTGATCAGGTGCGAAGGCGTCGCGACCTGCGAGCGCGCCATGCGGTCCGGCAGGTAGCTGCACGGATACGGCGCAGTCACGTAGAACTGCAGTACTGCTTGCGGCAGGTCATTCAGCCGGGACATGCGGGTCCGATCGACGTGTCCATTTCCCTGGTGCCTCGTCGTAGTGTACCAACGCTGAGATTTCGCGCAAAAACGACCGCCGCGGTATCTCGCGCGCGCCCAGCGACGCGAGGAGCGGCGTGCGCACCTGGCAGTCGATGAGGGGGAAGCCGCGCCGGCGCAGCTCGCCGACCAGGCCCACCAGCGCCACCTTGGAGGCGTCGGTGCTGCGCGAGAACATGGACTCGCCGAAAAACATGCGCCCCAGCGCCACGCCGTACAGGCCGCCCGTCAGCTCGCCTGCGCGCCAGGTCTCGAAGGAGTGGGCGTGGCCGGCGCGGTGCAGGGCGAAATAGGCCTTGCGCATGTCCTCGCCGAGCCAGGTGCCGCCGTCGTGCTGCCGTGGGCCCGAGCATCCGGCCAGCACCTGGCGGAACGCGCTGTCGATGCGCAGCTCGTAGCCTTTGTTGCGCACGCTCTTGGCAAGGGAGCGCGACACCTTGAGTTCGGCGCAGTACAGCACCATGCGCGGGTCGGGCGACCACCACAGGATGGGCTCGTCGCGCGAATACCAGGGAAACACGCCGTGCCGGTAGGCCTCGAGCAGGCGCCCCGGCGACAGGTCGCCGCCCGCGCACAGCAGCCCGTTGGGATCGCGCAGTGCATTCTCGGCCTGCGGGAAAGCGACGCCCGCGCCGAGCCACGTCAGCACTTCACTTGCTGCTTGCAGTAATCCGTCAGCGCGGTGACTACCGTGCTGCCCGCGACCGCGCGCCGCGGCGCGCCGCCATTGTCCAGCGCCAGCCGGAACTCGTACTTGGCGAAGAACTCGTTGAACATCTCGCCGCCCAGCGTTCCCACCGCAGTGAGCTCGTCGCTCGATGCGTCGTGTTCCAGCAGGATCGCGGCGAGTGGCTGCGGCGCGGGGCCGGCGACGACGCGGCCGCCCTGCGCCGGGTCGTACTGGCTGTGCTCGGAGCAGCAGTGGATCACGTTGGCGAACTTGTTGCGCGCGCTGGTCTCCGACCGGTAGCTGATGAAGCTGATGTCGCGCGTGGGGTAGGTGAGCTTGTGCGCGCAGATGGCGGAATACGCGACCACCGAGCGCCTTGCGCCGACGCCGCCGCGCCATTCATAGGCTTGGCGGTCCGCGGTCTGCAGTTGCACGGCGGCGTCGGCAGGCCGGCCGAGGTTCAGCAGGAAACAGGGCGTGGAGGCGTAGGGGTAGTGGAAGATCAGGTTGTGTTTGGCCGGGATCGCCTGCGCGCGCAGCGGCGCGCCGTTCTCGCCGACCAGCTTGACGCGCGCGTACAGGTGCGGCCGGGCATCGGCCGCCACCACCGGGGCGCCTGCGGCTGCGGCCGAGGCGGCGCAGAACCTGATGAAGTCGCGGCGCTGCATGCGGCTAGAGGTTGTAGCCTTTCTCGTTGTGCAGGACGGTGTCGAGGCCTTCGGTTTCCTCGTCGCCGGTCACGCGCAGGCCGGCGAGCGCGTCGGTCACCTTCAACAGGACCCAGGTGACGATGCCGGACCAGGCGGCCACGGCCAGCACGCCGGTGAACTGCACCAGCAGCTGGCCGCCCATCCCCACCTTGTCCGGGTAGCCGATGCCGCCCAGCGCGGCCGACACGAACACGCCGGTGAGCAGCGTGCCAAGGATGCCGCCCACGCCGTGGACCGGGAAAACATCCAGGGAATCGTCCACGCGCAGCACGCGCTTCAGGTAGCTGGTGGCGAAGAAGCACACCACGCCCGCGGCGCCGCCGATGGCGATGGCGCCCAGCGGCCCGACGAAGCCCGAGGCCGGGGTGATGGTGCCCAGGCCCGCCACCATGCCGGTGACGATGCCGAGCACCGAGGGCTTGCCGTAGCGTATCCGCTCGCAAAGCAGCCAGGCGAGGGACGCAGTGGCCGCACCGATGTGGGTGACCAGCATCGCCATGCCGGCGCTGCCGTCGGCCGCCAGGGCGCTGCCGGCGTTGAAGCCGAACCAGCCCACCCACAGCATGCAGGCGCCGGTCACCGTCATTGCCAGGTTGTGCGGCGGCATCGCCGTGTCGGGGAAGCCCCTGCGCTTGCCGAGCACCAGCGCGCAGACCAGCGCCGCCATCCCCGCGTTCAGGTGCACCACCAGGCCGCCGGCGAAATCCATCACGCCCA
>JANMSV010000034.1:0-21912 GCA_031389685.1 Betaproteobacteria bacterium | reverse complement strand
ACCCACTACGACTGCGAGGACTTGGCGTTTCATGGCGATTTCCTTTCAAAGTTGGTTGATCAAGAGCTGCAGCATCGCCGCAGCCGTGAGACCAACTTTAAGGATTGCCGCACGCCATGGAAGTGCGTTTACGCACCGGATCCGCCAGGTTCCCGCAGGACCGCAGCTACGCCGGGTCCGCGAGGGCGCGCTCGACGCGCGCCTTGGTGAATGCGGCCACCGCGTTCGGATGGTCGTAGCGCATCGCCACCGCCACCATTTCGTAGCCGCGCGGGGCGTATTTCAGCCAGGCCTCAACCATCTTCGGCATTTCTTCCACGCAGGTGACGCAGGAGGTGGCCCAGAAATTGACCAGCATCACCTTGCCGCGCCGGCGGCGATTGCCACAGCGGCCACGGCAGCGATAAGCTTGGTCTGAGTTTTCACGAGGAGAGCACAGTGCGCATTGTCCCGCTAATCGTCGGCCTTGTCATCGCCGCGCCCGCCTGGGCGCAGCTCGAGAGCATCACCAACCGCGAGGCGGTCAATGCTTTGAAGTTTGCGCTGGACAGAGGCACGCGCGCCGCGGTGGCGCAGCTCGGCAGGGAAAACGGATTCCTGGGCGACGGCCGCGTCAAGATCCCGCTGCCGGAGTCGCTGCGCGGCGCCGAGAAGAACATGCGTCGCTTCGGCATGGCGAAGTACGCCGACGAGCTGATCGTGACGCTCAACCGCGCTGCCGAGGCCGCGGTGCCGGAGGCGCAGCAATTGTTCGTCGATTCGGTGCGGCAGATGTCGGTGCAGGACGCGAAAGGCATCCTCACGGGCGGCGACACCGCGGGCACCGAGTACTTCCGTCGCACAACCTCGGCGCAGCTGCAGCAGCGCTTCCTGCCGATCGTGCAGAAATCCACCGCGCGCGTGGGCCTGGCGCAGAAGTACAACGCGTACGCCAGGCAGGGCGTGCGCGTGGGCCTGGTGAAGGCCGAGGACGCGAATCTCGACGGCTACGTGACGCAAAAGGCCCTGGACGGGCTTTACTTGATGGTGGCGGAGGAAGAGAAGCAGATCCGCAAGGACCCGGTCGGCACCGCCTCCAGCCTGCTGAAGAAGGTTTTCGGGTCCCTGAAATAGGGACGGGCCGCGCTGCTCAGTGCGCCTGGTCCCAATTGTCGCCGACGCCAACGTCGACGATCAGCGGAACTTCCAGCTGCGCCACGTTCTGCATGTGCTCGCGCACCCCGTCCTGCGCCCGTTGCAGTTCCGCCTGCGGCACTTCCAGCACCAGTTCGTCGTGCACCTGCATGATGAGCTTGGTGCCGAGCTTTTCGCGCTCGAGCCAGCCCTGCACCGCGATCATCGCCAGCTTGATCAGGTCCGCCGCCGTGCCCTGCATCGGCGCGTTGATCGCCGCGCGCTCCGCGGCCTGGCGCCGCTGCGGGTTTGCAGACCTGATCTCGGGCAGCCAGAGCCGCCGCCCGAACACGGTTTCCACGTAACCGTCGGCGCGCGCCTGGTCCTTGGTCTGGTCCATGTAGCGCTTCACGCCCGGGTAGCGTGAAAAGTACGAATCGATGTAGGCCTGGGCCGTGGTCCGCTCGATGCCCAGGTTCTGCGCCAGGCCGAAGGCCGACATGCCGTAGATCAGGCCGAAGTTGATTACCTTGGCGGTACGCCGCTCGTCCGCCGAGACTTCGTCGAGCGCGCGGCCGAACACTTCCGCCGCCGTGGCGCGGTGCACGTCGTGCCCGTGCGCGAACGCGTGGCGCAGCCCCGCGTCTCCCGACAGATGGGCCATGATGCGCAACTCGATCTGGGAGTAATCCGCGCTCAGGATTTTCGCGCCCGCAGGGGCGACGAAAGCCTCGCGGATGCGCCTGCCCTGCGGCGTGCGGATCGGGATGTTCTGCAGGTTGGGATCGTTGGAGGCGAGCCTGCCGGTCACCGCCACCGCCTGCGAATACGTGGTGTGCACCCGCTGCGTTCCGGGATGGACCATTTTCGGCAGCTTGTCGGTGTAGGTGGATTTGAGCTTTGCCAGGCCGCGGTATTCGAGCAGCAGCTTGGGCAGCGGGTAATCGAGCGCGAGCTCGGTGAGCACGTCCTCGTCGGTGGAGGGCTGCCCCGAGGGCGTTTTCTTTTTCACGGGCAGCTGCTGCTTGTCGAACAGGATCTCCTGGATCTGCTTGGGCGAATTGAGGTTGAAGGGCTGGCCGGCAGCCGCGTAGGCCTGTTGTTCGAGTGCCAGCATCTCCTTGCCCAGTTGGTGGCTCTGCGCGTCCAGCTTGGCGCCATCGAGCAGCACGCCGTTCCTCTCCATCGCCAGCAGCACCGGCAGCACCGGCATCTCGATCGTTTCGTAGACGCGCTTGAGTTTCTCCTCGGCGGCGATTTTCGGATAAAGCATGCCGTGCACCGCGAGCGCGCAGTCCGCGTCCTCCGCCGCGTACTCGGTGGCGCGGCCGATCTCCACCGCCGAGAACGGGATGCGCGCGGCACCCTTGCCGGTGACCTCGTCATAGGAAATGGTTTTCCACCCCAGGTGGCGCTGCGACAGCGCATCGAGATCGTGCCGCTCGTGCACCTCGTAGACGTAGGATTGCAACAGCGTGTCGTGCGCGATGCCTCCCAGGCGTACGCCATGGTTGGCGAGGATGTGCGCGTCGAACTTCAGGTTCTGCCCGACCTTCCGGTGCCGCGCGCTCTCCAGCCAGGGCTTGAGCAGCGCGAGCGCCTGATCCACGCCGATCTGATCGGGCGCGCCGGGATACTGGTGATCAAGCGGCAGGTAGGCGGCGCGCTCGCCGAACGCGAACGACATGCCCACCAGGCGCGCCACCATCGGCTCCAGCCCGGTGGTCTCGGTGTCGAAGCCCGTGAGTTCCGCCTGCCCCATCGCCTGCAGCCAGTCGGCGAGGAATTTTTCATCGTGCAGCGTGACGTACTTGCGGCGCTGCGCCTGCGCAGGCGCCGTTGCCGGCGCCGCAACGGCGCCGCCGCCCAGGTCTCCGAGCATGGTCCTGAAGCCGAAGCGCTCGTAGAGTACGCGCAGCTTGTCTGCGTCGGGCTGACCCGCCAGTTCCTCGATCTGCACGGGTAGTGCGACGTCGCGCTTCACCGTGAGCAGCTGCCTGCCCTTGGGCAGCCAGTCGAGCGCCCTCCTCAGGTTCTCGCCCACCGCGCCGCCGATCTCGGCCGCGTGCGCGATGACCGCGTCGAGCGAGCCGTACTGCTGGATCCATTTCGCCGCGGTCTTCGGGCCGACCTTGTCCACGCCGGGCACGTTGTCCACGGCATCGCCGGTGAGCGAAAGGAAATCGACGATGCGCTCGGGCGCCACGCCGAACTTCTGCAGCACGCCCGCGGGATCGAGCGTCTCGTTCGACATGGTGTTCACCAGCGTCACGTTGCCGTCCACCAGCTGCGCGAGGTCCTTGTCGCCGGTGGAGATCACGGTGCGCCAGCCCTTGCGTGTCGCTTCCCCGGCAAGCGTGGCGATGACGTCGTCGGCTTCCACGCCCTCGACCGCGAGCATCGGCCAGCCCATCGCCGCCACCGCCTCCTTGAGCGGCTCGATCTGCGCCGCCAGCGGCTCGGGCATGGAGGGACGATTGGCTTTGTATTGCGGATACGCAGCCTCGCGGAACGTCGGGCCGCGCGCGTCGAACACGCAGCTGCGCGCCTCGGCCTTGTAGTCGTCCGCCAGCCGCCGTAGCATGCTGAGCACGCCGCGGATCGCGCCGGTCGGCTCGCCGCGCGGGCTCTTCAGGTCGGGCAGCGCATGGAACGCCCGGTAAAGATACGACGAGCCGTCGACGAGCAGGAGTGTCTTTTGCGGAACCTTCCCTGACACGATGAACCACGAAAAGCTGCACAAACCCGCGCACGCTGCGCACGCCATGGACGCGCGCGAGGCCTGGCGGGTGTTTGGCATTATGGCAGAGTTCGTCGAGGCGACCGAGCGCCTCGCCCACATCCGTCCCGCGGTGTCCTTGTTCGGCAGCGCGCGCGTGGCGCCCGGCTCGCACTACTACCGCCTCGCCGAGGAGGTGTCGCGCCTGCTCTCGGACGCCGGCTTCGCCGTGATCTCCGGCGGCGGTCCTGGTGTGATGGAAGCTTCCAACAAGGGCGCGTTCGCCGGGCCCTCGCCCGCCATCGGGCTGAACATCGACCTGCCGCGCGAGCAGTACGCCAACCGGTACCAGGACATCAGCCTGCGCTTCAAGCACTTTTTCACGCGCAAGGTGATGTTCGCCAAGTTCGCCACCGCCTACATCGTGCTGCCCGGCGGCTTCGGCACGCTGGACGAGCTGTTCGAGGCGCTGACGCTGGTGCAGACGGGCAAGACGCGCAAGATGCCGATCATCCTGATGCACGCGCCGTACTGGCGCGGGCTGATCGGCTGGTTCCGCGAGAACCTGGTGGCCGAGGGCATGATCGACGCGTGCGACGTGGACCTGCTGCAGGTGATCGACGAGCCGCAGGGCGTGGTGGAGGCGATCTTCAGCTACTACGAGAAGCGCGGCTTCGAGCCCTCGCCGCAGGAACGCGAGGTCCTGCTCAACCTCTAGTAAAATCGCGCGCATGCGCCGCCTCCTCGCCATCGCGCTGCTATCGGCGGCCGCGCAAGCTTTCGCCCAGGCGCCGCGCCCGTCGAAGCTCGAGCCGCTGCCCGAGCCGCCGCCGCCCGCCCTGCGCGAGGATGCCGCCGCCGAGCCCGCGGTGCGCATTGCGCCGAACAAGGAAGACAAGGTCGAAAAGTCCGAGGTCGGCGGCCGCACGATCCTGAAGGTGACCCCGCCCGGGGGCAGGCCGTACTTCCTCGTCGAGGGTCCCGGCGGCTGGCAGCGCCGCGATGCGCTCGACGACGGCACGCGCGTGCCGATGTGGACGATCCACAGCTTCGACTGACCGGGCGCGACTGACTTGTCGGTCTACACCGCCGTTTCGAAGGCCCAGCTCGTGGCCTGGCTGCGCAACTACTCGGTGGGTGCGCTCGAGCGCTGCGAGCCGATCAAGTCGGGCATCGAGAACACCAACTACTTCGTCACCACCACGCAGGGCCGCTACGTGCTGACGCTGTTCGAGCGCCTGCCCGCGGCGGAGCTGCCCTTCTACCTCGACCTGATGGCGCATCTCGCGCGCCACGGCATACCCTGCCCGGCGCCGATTGCGGACCTGTCGGACGCCTACCTGGGGACGCTGAACGGCAAGCCCGCGGCGCTGGTGACGCGGCTCCCCGGCCGCTCGGTCGAACGGCCCGGCGCACGCGAGTGCGCCGAGCTCGGCAAGTTCCTCGCGCGCATGCACCTGGCGGGACGCTCGTACGCCGCCTACCAGGAGCATCCACGCGGGCCGAAGTGGTGGCGCGCCGCGGCGCAGGACGTGCGGCCATTCATCGACGCGCGCCAGCGCGCCCTGCTCGAGGCCGAACTCGAGTTCCAGGCGCGGCACCGGTTCGCCGACCTGCCGCGTGGGCCGGTGCACGCGGACCTGTTCCGCGACAATGCGTTGTTCGAGGGCGGCCGGCTCTCGGGCGTGTTCGACTTCTACTTCGCGGGTGTGGACTGCCTGCTCTACGACGTCGCGGTGTGCGCCAACGACTGGTGCCTGGCGGATCCGGTGCGGGATCGTGCGCTCGACCCGGCGCTTACGCGCGCCTTCCTCGGCGCCTACCACTCGCTGCGGCCGTTTGCGCCGCTCGAATGCGAGGCCTGGCCGGTGCTCCTGCGTGCCGCCGCGCTGCGCTTCTGGCTTTCGCGTCTGCACGATCTGCACCTGCCGCGCCCGGGGGAATTGGTGCACGCGCACGACCCGGAGCATTTCCGCGCGGTGCTGGAGCGGCGCAGCGCCGGCGCGGCGCCGTGGATCGAGGCGGCATGAACGCGCGCATCGCGTCCCCGGCGCGCGGCCTGCGCTGGCTCGCCGAGGGCTGGCGCATGTTCCGCGCCGCGCCGCTGAGCTGGCTGGCCCTGGTATTCGGCTACTGGCTGGCGATGGCGATCATCGGCCGCGTGCCGGTGCTGGGGATGGTGGCGGCCTCGGTGCTCGTACCGGCGTTCTCGGTCGGCTTCATGGCGGCGAGCCGCGCCGCGTCGCTCCGCCAGCCGCTCGAGCTGCCGATGCTGGTCGCGGGCTTTCGCGAGCGCCTGCCGGCGCAACTGGTCCTGGGCGCGGCCTACTTTGCCGGGCTGGCGCTGGCCATCGGCGGCTCGATGCTCGCCGACGACGGCGTGCTGGCGCGCTGGATGCTGACCGGGCAGCGCCCCGGCAACGAGGCTGAGGCGCAGGGCGTGCTCGGCGCCATCGGCGCCGCCGCGGCGCTCTACCTGCCGGTGATGATGATGCTGTGGTTCGCGCCACTGCTGGTGGCCTGGCACGCGATGGCGCCCGCGCAGGCGCTGTTCTACAGCTTCGTCGCCTGCTGGCTCAACTGGCGCGCGTTCCTCGCCTACGCGCTGGCGGTGGCGTTCATCACCTTCCTGTTGCCTTCCGCGGCGCTGCTGCTGCTCTCCCTCGTCTCCGGCGGCGCGCTGCGCGTGTCGCCGATGGCGCTGATGCTCCCGCTGCTGCTGATTCTCCTGCCCACGCTGCTGGCGAGCTTCTACGCCAGCTACCGCGACGTGTTCGAAGCGAAAGAGGGCGCCTGAGCGATGAGCGAGTTCAAGCTTCCCGGCATCGACGCGGCGGCGGTGCCCGAGTTCGTCGACGGCCCGAGTTGCAAAGCCTGGCTGGAGAACGTGCCGCTGGCCAATGTCTCGACCGCGCAGCACCAGTTGCTGATGCAGGTGGAGGAATTCAACCGCACCGCCTGCGGCGCCAAGGCGCGCTTCGAAGCGCTGGAGGCGATCCGCGAAGCGGTCAATTTCGTGCAGATCGAGCAGGCAAAGCGCTTTACGAACCGCGCGCTGCCGATGCTCGAGCCCGAAGCGGCGGTGTTCGAGGACACCATCGAGCTGTGGGAGCAGATGCGCCTGGGCTACCTGCGCTGCCTGCAGGCGGACGATGCCGCGCTGCGCGCGCAGCGCGCGCTCCTGTGCCAGCGCGCGCTCGCCTACTCGGGCCTGCGCATGTTCCACCACTACCGCGCCTACCGCGAGGTGCCGGGGCGCGACTGGCACGGGCTGCACCGCGTGTACGCCCGCGCCGAGGCGCTCGGGGTAACCGACAACACGGTGAAGGATTACCTCAACCGCGACGTGCACGATTCCTCCCCGCGCATCGCCTACCTGCGCGCGCTGCTCACGGGCATGTGCAATCCCAACGAGCTCGGCCCGCGCCAGCTCACCTTCGTCGCGTATCTGCTTGAGCGCTGGGCGGACAAGGTCGAGGTGGTGAAGGCGCCGGTGGCCGAAGGTGAGCTGCCCCCGCTGGTCGTTTACCTTGCCGGCGAGCGCTGCGCGGAGCGCGGTGCAGAGCCGGGCGCGGAGCCGCGCTACCTGGACACGCGGCGCCTGGCGAAAAGCCTGCGCAACCGCGTCGCGCTGCTGAGGAAGGGCGAGTCGCCCGCGCGCCTGGCGCTGGGCGAGGATTGCGTGCAGCCTTCCTGCGAACAGCTGCTGGTGTTCCTTTACCGCCAATGGTGCCAGGTGCGCGCGCCGCGCGTCGCAGAGCGCTCGCGCCTCAGCGACGCGGTGCAGGCCTGCACCGACATCGCGGCGATCCACTACTACATCTCGGGCAGCGTGTTCCGCGGCGCGACCACCTTCAAGGAACTCACCGCGCGCCAGCGCGAGGAGATCGCCACCTTCGGCCGCATCAGCACGCGCGAGGAGGAAGACTACAGCGTGGCCCAGGGCTTCCTGCTCGAGCACTGGCGGCTCGAGGACGAATCGGCGCAGGGCCTGAAGATACTGCGCCGCGCCGACAGCCCGGGACGTCGCATGGCGCACGGGCAGCTGGTCGGGGTGCGCCCCACCGATGGCAAGAACTTCCAGCTTGGCCAGGTACGCTGGCTGATGGCCACCAACCAGGGGGACCTTTACTGCGGCGTGAAACTACTGCCGGGCCTGCCGCTCGCGGCGGCCGTACGCGCCACCGGCATCAATGCTGTCGAGCAGAGGTACATGCAGGCCATCGCGCTGGCCGCCGTGCCGGCGCTGAACGCACCGCCGACCCTGGTGGTCTCGGCGGGCTGGTACAAGCCCAAGCGCGTGATCGAGGCGGCGATTGGCAAGCCCCTGCGGGTGCGCCTGCTCGAAGTGGTTGAGCGCGGTGCGGACTTCGAGCGCGTATCCTACGAGGTGCTTCCCGACTGATGCGGATGCAACACAGTACCGCTTACATAACCTGTTAAAGAAAGCCGGCGCTTACTTATGTCAGAAACGGACTTCGGCTACCAGCGCGTTCCGGAAGGCGAGAAGCGCGCCCGCGTGGGTGGCGTGTTCGATCGCGTGGCCCCGCGCTACGACCTGATGAACGACCTGATGTCCCTCGGCCTGCACCGGCTGTGGAAGGCGTTCGCCGTGGGCGTGGCGCGCGTGCGGGCGGGAGAACGCGTACTGGACGTCGCCTCCGGCACCGGGGACCTGGCGTGCGCCTTCGCGCGCCGCACGGGACCGCAGGGCGAGGTCTGGGTCACCGATATCAACCGCAGCATGCTCGAGCAGGGCCGCGAACGGCTGACCGACGCCGGGTGCCTCCTGCCCGCCGTGCAATGCGACGCCGAGCACCTGCCATTTCCGGCGGCGCGCTTCGATTGCGTGAGCGTGGGCTTCGGCCTGCGCAACATGACCCGCAAGGAGGCCGCCCTGGCCGAAATGGCGCGCGTGCTCAAGCCCGGCGGCCGCCTGGTGGTGCTCGAGTTCTCCAGAGTCTGGAAGCCCCTGGAGAAACCCTACGACCTTTACTCGCTCCACGTGCTGCCCTGGCTGGGCCAGCGCATCGCCGGCGACGCCGGGGCCTACCGCTACCTGGCCGAATCCATCCGCACGCATCCGGCCCAGGCGGAGCTCGCGGCGATGATGGAACGCGCGGGCCTTGCCGAGGTCGAATATTTCAACCTCAGCGCGGGCGTCGCCGCCGTTCATCGCGGCGTCAAACTGGGGTAGCATCATTGCGCGCACTTAACTTATTCAGAGGAGACGAAGCGTCATGGGCAGGTTTTGGCTGGGACTCGCGGCATTGATGGTGGGACTCGCGGTTGCAGTGCCGGACGCCGAAGCGCGCCGGCTGGGCGGAGGCCGCACGCTCGGTGCACAGCGCAATGTGACGGCGCCTCCGGCTGCCGCCGTGCCCGCAAAGCCGGCGCAGCAGGCCCCGGCCGCGGCGCCTGCCGCCGCGGGCAGCAAGTGGATGCCGGTGCTCGGCGGCCTGGCCATCGGCGGATTGCTGGGCGCTTTGTTCGCGGGAAGTCCCATCCTGGGCACGCTCGTCACCGCACTGATGATCGGCATGCTGGTCTTCGCGGCGCTGGCGCTCGTGCGCATGCTGCGCGCGCCGCGCGCGGCAGCACCGCCTTTGCAGTTTGCGGGCCTGGGCAATGAGACGGTGGCCGCGCCGCCGCCCTCGCAGGCCGCAGGGTTCGATGCCCAGTTCGCCAGCGCGGTCTCGCGGCCGAACGTCCCGGCGGGCTTCGACGTCGCGGCATTCCTGCGCGCGGCAAAGAACAACTTCATCCGGCTGCAGATCGCCAACGACAGCGGGCAGGTCGAAGAACTGCGCGACGTGACCACCCCGGAGATGTTCGAGGTGCTGCGCGAAGGCGCGGGCGGCGCGGGCCAGCAGACCGACGTGGTGACGCTGAGCGCCGACTTGCTTGAAGCGGCCACCGAAGGCGACCGGCACTTGGCGAGCGTGCGCTTTTCGGGCCTGGTGCGCGAGACCCCGGGCAGCGAGCCGGCCGGCTTCGAGGAGGTGTGGAACCTCGTGAAGCCGGTGGACGGATCGAGCGGCTGGCTGCTCGCTGGCATCCAGCAGATGCACTAAGGGCCGGGCTATACTCATAGAGGGCCACCATGAGGTGGCCCTTTTTGTTTCTATGGCGACTCTGGAAACCCCGCTGGTGCTGGCGCTCAACCGGCTGCTCGACGCCGAGCCCTGGGCGCGCGAGCGCCTGGCGCCCTTTGCTGGCGAGACAGTGGAATTGCGTGCCCCGCTGCTGCCCGCGCTGCGCCTTGCGATCGGCGCAGGCGGCCGTGTCGCGCCAGGCCAGCAAGCCAGCCTGGTGATCACGCTGCGGCCGGAATCGCTGCCCGCGCTGGCGCGCGGCGAAGAGCATTTCATGCGCAGCGTGGGCATCGAGGGCAATGCGCGCCTCGCGCAGGAAGTGCTGCACCTCGCGCGCCACCTGCGCTGGGATTTCGAGGAAGATCTGTCGAAGCTCTTCGGCGACGCCGCGGCGCATACCATGGCCGGAGCGGTGCGCGATTTCGCCGCCTGGCAGGTGGACGCTGCGCGGCGGCTCGCCGAGGGCTGCATGGAGTACGCACTGGAGGAAGGGCGCCTGCTTGCGCCGCGCGCGCAGTTCGCTGCCTTCGCCGAGCAGGTATCGCGCCTGCGCGATGCGCTCGAGCGCCTGGAAAAACGCATCGAGCACTTGGCATGAGCCGCCTGCTGCGCATCCTCGCCGTTGCGCTGCGCTTCCGGCTGTACCGCTTCCTGCCGCGCTACGCGGCGCGCGAGGACGGCACCCGGGCGGTGCGCTTGCGCCAGGCGCTGGAGGCGCTGGGTCCGATTTTCGTCAAGTTCGGACAGGTCCTGTCCACGCGCCGCGACCTCCTGCCGTTGGACATCGCGGACGAGCTGGCGAAACTGCAGGACCGGGTGCCGCCCTTCGACGCCGGCCTGGCCGCGGCCGAGATCGAAAAAGGCATCGGCCGCAGCATCGACGAGGTATTCGCCGAGTTCGGCCGCGAGCCGGTGGCGAGCGCCTCGGTGGCGCAGGTGCACCTTGCGCGCCTAAAGGACGGCCGCGAGGTGGCGGTCAAGGTGCTGCGCCCCGGCATCGAGGCGGCGATCGCGAAAGACGTGGCGCTGCTCCAGACCGCTGCCGGGCTGATGGAGCGCCTGTGGGCCGACGGGCGGCGCCTGAAGCCGCGCGCGGTGGTGGCCGAGTTCGCGCACCACCTGGAGGAAGAACTGGATCTGCTGCGCGAGGCGGCCAACGCCAGCCAGCTGCGGCGCAATTTCGAGGGCTCCCTGCTGCTCGCGGTGCCGCAGGTGCATTGGGACTGGTGCGCGCAGCGCGTGATGGTGATGGAGCGCATGCACGGCACCCCCGTGTCGCAGGTCGAGGTGCTGCGCGCGAAGGGCGTGGACATTCCCAGGCTCGCGCGCGCCGGGGTGGAGATCTTCTTCACCCAGGTGTTCCGCGACGGCTTCTTCCACGCCGACATGCACCCGGGGAACATTTTCGTCGCCGACGATGGCAAGTACGTCGCGCTCGACTTCGGCATCATGGGCACGCTCACCGAGACCGACAAGAACTACCTGGCGCAGAACTTCCTCGCCTTTTTCAATCGCGACTACCGCCGCGTGGCGCAGGCGCACCTGGACGCCGGCTGGGTGCCCGCGGCGACGCGCGTGGACGAGTTCGAGTCCGCGATCCGCGCGGTGTGCGAGCCGATTTTCGCGCGGCCGCTGAAGGAGATTTTCTTCGGCAAGCTGCTGCTGCGCCTGTTCCAGGCCTCGCGGCGCTTCGGCGTGGAGATCCAGCCGCAGCTCGTGCTGCTGCAAAAGACGCTGCTCAACATCGAGGGGCTGGGGCGCGAACTGGATCCGGACCTGGACCTCTGGCAGACGGCCAAGCCGTTCCTCGAACGCTGGATGGCTGAGCAGCTGGGCTGGCGCGGCCTCGCGCGCACGCTGCGGCAAGAGGCACCCACCTGGGCGGCGACGCTGCCGCAGCTGCCGCGCCTGCTGTACCGGCTGCTGGCGGAAGACCGCACCGGCGCGCTGCAGCAGGCGATGGAGCGACTGGCGCAGCAGGGCGAGCGCCGCAACAGGCTGCTCGCGGCGCTGCTCGCCGTGGTTGCGGCGGGACTGATCTTGTTTATTATTGCGGCGCAATGTTGATTACTTCCGTCGTCGTCTACCTGCTGGTCACCATCGCGATCGGCCTGTGGGCGGCGAAGCGCGTAGCCAACTCCAAGGACTTCCTGGTGGCGGGGCGGCGCCTGCCTCTGTACATGACCGTCACCACGGTGTTCGCCACCTGGTTCGGCGCCGAGACCGTGCTCTCGGTGTCGGCGACCTTCGCGCGCGACGGCCTGGGCGGCATCGTCGCCGATCCCTTCGGCTCCACTTTCTGCCTGGTGTTCGTAGCGCTGTTTTTCGCGCGCGCGTTCTACCGCATGGACCTGCTCACCATCGGCGACTTCTACCGCAAGCGCTACAACAGGCCGGTCGAAGCGATCACCAGCGTGGCCATCACGGCGTCCTACCTGGGCTGGACCTCGGCGCAGCTCACCGCGCTGGGTCTCGTGTTCTATGTGCTCTCGGGCGGCGCGCTCAGCCTCAACGAGGGCATCCTTCTCGGCGCGGCCATCGTGCTGGGCTACACCATCTGGGGCGGCATGTGGTCGGTGGCGTGGACCGACTTGTTCCAGACCGTAATTATCATCGTCGGCCTGTGGACCGTCGCCTGGCTGGTGTCGGACATGGCCGGCGGCACCGGCAAGGTGATCGCGGCGGCCGCCGAGGCCGGCAGGTTCAGCTTCTGGCCCGCGGGCGGCAGCAAGGAGTGGCTGGCGTTCGTCGCCTCCTGGGCGACGCTCGCCATCGGCTCGATCCCGCAGCAGGACGTGTTCCAGCGCGTCACCTCGGCGAGGAACGAGACGACCGCCGTGCATGGCACGCTGATCGGCGGCGCGGCCTACTTCCTGTTCGCGTTCGTGCCGATCTTCATCGCCTACGCCGCGCTGGTGGTGGATCCACAGCTCGCGCAACTGTTCAAGTCGGACGACGCCCGCGAGATCCAGCTCATCCTGCCGAACTTCATCCGCGACCGTG
Organism: Betaproteobacteria bacterium; assembly: GCA_031389685.1. Lineage (GTDB taxonomy): Bacteria > Pseudomonadota > Gammaproteobacteria > Burkholderiales > SG8-39 > JAABQT01. The sequence goes on along the minus strand of JANMSV010000034.1, from coordinate 8,982 downwards.
TGCCGGTGTGGGCGCAGGTGATGTTCTTCGGCGCGCTGCTCTCGGCGATCCTGTCCACCGCCTCGGGCGCGCTGCTCGCGCCCACGGCGCTGTTCACCGAGAACGTGCTGCGGCCCTTCTACCCCCACATGAGCGACCGGCAATTCATGCTCACGCTGCGCATTGTGCTGGTGTGCTTCACACTGGCGGCGCTGCTGTTCGGCCTGAACTCGAAGAGCACCATGTACGAGATGGTGCAGAACGCCTACAAGGTGACGCTCGCCGGCGCCTTCGTGCCGCTGGTGGCGGGCCTGTTCTGGAAGCGCGCCACCGCTGCGGGCGCCATGGCCTCGACCCTCCTCGGCCTGTCCACCTGGTTTTTGGCGGAAGCCTTTGCGCCCGACGGCCTGTGGCCGACGCAGTTTGTGGGCCTCGCTTTCGCCATCCTCGGCATGGTGGTCGGGTCGCTCGCCTCGAAGGCGGCGCACCCGCATCCGGCGTAGGGCGCGTGCGCAGTTCTCCGCTCGCGCGCCTGCTGCTCCTCGTCTACCTCGTCCTCGTCGCCTACGCCTCGCTATACCCCCTGTCGGGATGGCGCGATCACGGCCTGTCGCCGTTCGAGTTCCTCGCCGCCCCCTGGCCGCGTTACGTGCTTGCCTTCGATGTCACCGCCGACGTGCTGGGCTATGTGCCGCTGGGGCTGCTCGCTGTCCTCGCGCTGTATCCGGGGATGCGCGGCACCAACGCGGCGCTGGCGGCGGCCACGGGGGGCGCCCTGCTGTCGCTGGCGATGGAAGCGATGCAGACTTACCTGCCCGCGCGCGTGCCCTCCAACCTCGACGTGCTGTGCAATTCGGCAGGGGCGATGGCGGGCGCGCTGGCGGGTTTGAAGGTAAGGCGCTGGGTGCTCGAGCCTGGGCCGCTCGGCAACTGGCGGGCGCAGGCCTTCCTGCCCGGGGTGCACGCCGATGTCGGGCTCGCGCTTCTCGGGCTGTGGCTGTTCATGCAGCTCAACCCGGCGATGCTGCTGTTCGGCGGCGGAGATCTTCGGGACCTGCTGGCCGGGCCGGCCGGCCCGGCGCGCGCGCCGGAACTGTTCGTCGCCGTCGAGGCCGTGACCGCAGCCGCCAATCTCGCCGCGGTGGCGCTGCTCGCTTCCGCCATCGCCGCGCCGCGCGCGCCGGTGCGCGCCATGATCCTGGTCCTGGTGCTCGCGGCGCTGGCGGTGAAAACGCTCGCCTTCGCCATCATCCTGCGGGCGCAGGGCAGCTTCGCCTGGCTCACGCCCGGCGCGCTGCAGGGCCTGGCGCTGGGACTCGGCCTGGCGCTGCTGGCCGTGTCGCTGCCGCGCGTGCTGCGCCTCGCGCTCGCTGCCGTGCTGCTCATGGCCGCCGCGGTGCTCGTCAACCTCGCGCCGCCCAATCCCTATCTGGCGGCGATCCTCAAGGTCTGGCAACAAGGGCATTTCCTGAATTTCAACGGCCTGACGCACGTGGTGGCATCGCTGTGGCCCTTTACCGCCATCGCCTTTCTCATCTTCGTCGCCGCACGGCGGCGCGACGAGGGGCTGCTGTAGAATTCGCGCCCCATGTCGTACTACGAGCGCCACGTCTTTTTCTGCTGCAACCAGCGCGATGCGGCCGAGGGCCGCCCCTGCTGCAACGGAAAGGGCGCCGCCAAGATGCGCGACTACGCCAAGCAGCGCGTCAAGGAGCTGGGTATGGCGGGCGAGGGCAAAACCCGGGTCAACCAGGCGGGGTGCCTCGACCGCTGCGAGGAAGGGCCTTGCGTCGTCGTGTATCCCGAGGCGGTCTGGTACACCTACGTGGACCGCAACGACATCGACGAGATCGTCGAGGAACATCTCAGGCACGGCCGCATCGTCGAGCGGTTGAGAATCTGATGCGCGCGGCCACGCGGCGCGAGTCGGTCGCCGGGCCGGCCGGCCGCATCGAGTGCGCGGTGGACGAGCCCGCCGGCGCCGCGCGCGGCATTGCGCTGATCGCGCACCCGCATCCGCTGTTCGGCGGCACGCTGGACAACAAGGTGGTGCAAACGCTCGCCCGCGCCTTCGTCGAACTGGGCTATGCAGCCTGGCGGCCGAATTTCCGTGGCGTGGGCAACAGCGAAGGCGTGCATGACGAGGGCCGCGGCGAAGTGGAGGATCTCGCCGCAGTGTTGGCGCATCTCGGTGCGCAGCAGCCGGTGCTCGCGGGGTTCTCCTTCGGCGCGGCGATGCAGGCGAAGCTCGCGGCGCGGATCGAGCCGGAACGCATGGTGCTGGTCGGCATTGCGGTGAACCACTTCGAGGCGCCGGCGGTGCCCGCCGGCACGCTCCTGATCCACGGCGAGAACGACGAAACGGTGCCGCTGGCCGCGGTGCGCGCATGGGCGCAGCCGCAGGCGTTGCCGGTGATCGTCGTGCCGGGGGCGGATCATTTCTTCCACCACAAGCTGCCGGAGCTCAGAATGGCCGTGACGGGCAACTGGAAATGAGCCTCGCATGCTCTGGCTGAAGGCGCTGCACATCGTGTTCATGGTGACCTGGTTCGCCGGCCTGTTCTACCTGCCGCGCCTGTTCGTGTATCACGCGCTGGCACAGGATGAATTGTCCAAAGAGCGCTTCAAGGTGATGGAGCGCAAGCTCTACTGGGGGATCATGACGCCGGGCGCGGTGCTGACCACCGTGTTCGGGCTGTGGCTGTGGCTGGGCTTCGGATTCTCCGGCGGCTGGCTGCACGCCAAGCTCGCGCTTGCGGCCGCGCTCATCGCGTATCACGTCTGGTGCGGCATGCTGATGCTCGATTTGCGCGCCGGGCGCAACACCCGGTCGCAGGTCTGGCTGCGCTGGTTCAATGAATTCCCGGTGGTGGTGCTGTTCGGCGCCGTGTTCCTTGTCGTCTTCAAACCGGCCTGAGGCCTACTTCGCGCCCTGCCCGCGCGGGCTGGAGGCGCTGCTCGGCGAGGAGCTGACGTCCTTCGGCGCCCGAGCGCCGGCGGTCACCGCGGGCGGGGTGGGATTCAGCGGCAACTGGGAAACCTGCTACCGGGCGAACCTGTGGTCGAGGATCGCCTCGCGCGTGCTGTGGCGCGTGGGCGAATTCGAGTACCAGTCCGAGGACGATATCTACGCCGCGGCGCGCGCGCTGAACTGGTTCGAGCTGTTCGACGTGAACCGCACGCTGCGCGTCTACGTCACGGCGCAGAAAAGCCCGGTGAAGAGCCTGGAGTTCGTCACGCTGCGCGTGAAGGACGCGGTCTGCGACCGGTTCCGCGACGACGTCGGGCGCCGGCCGAACGTGGAGCGCGCCGATCCGGATGTGCGCGTGCACGTGTTCCTGGAAGAAAAGCGCGGCGCGCTGTACCTGGACACTTCGGGAGAGGCGCTGTTCAAGCGCGGCTGGCGCATGGACGCGGTGGAGGCGCCGCTGCGGGAGAACCTCGCGGCGGGGATCGTGATGCTCTCGGGGTGGAAACCCGACCAGCCTTTGCTGGATCCGATGTGCGGCGGGGCGACGCTACTGTGCGAGGCGGCGGCAATGGCGCGCGGGCGGGCGCCGGGGTTGAAGCGTTCGTTCGGCTTCGAAAAGCTCGACGGATTCAACGCCGGGCTCTGGAAGCAGTTGCGCGAGGAGGCGGCGCGCCCGGCGCAGGCGATGCCGAAGCTGGCCTTGTACGGCAGCGATTCGGATGCCACGGCGCTCAATGTCGCGCGCCGCAACCTGGGGGCGGCCGGCGTGGAGCGCTGGGTGACGCTGGAGGCGAGCGATATCCTGTCGCGCAAGGCGCCGGCAGGTTCGGGGGTGATGATCGCCAATCCGACTTACGGGGAGAGGATCGGCGAGAGCGAGGAGCTGGCGCGGTTCTACCCGAAGCTGGGCGATGCGCTGAAGAAGAATTTTGCCGGCTGGAACTGCTTTTTCTTCACCTCCGACCGGCGCATGGAGAAGCTCATCCGGCTGCAGACGTCGCGGCGCACGCCGCTGTTCAATGGGGCGATCGAGTGCCGGCTGTACGAATTCAGGGTGGTCGCGGGGAGCCACCGCGACTAGCCCAGTTACGTTTTCATGATCTTTCGACCTGTTTTGCGGTTCTTGACGCGTCCGCGCCCACCCGGTGCCTTGGTGGCACGCTTCTTGGCCGCAGTCATTCGCCCACCTCTGCTTTTCTTCACTGTCATTACTCCTTTGCATCTCCCGGACATCGGGTGATGTCGGGGATTAGAAATGCACGCGACGTACGCGTCTGTTCGCCAACTCACATAGGCGAGTTAGCTCTTCTTATTGCCAAACAGCAGGAGCAGACCGCCAAACACAATCGCTCCCACGCCAGCCCAGACCGGGACATTGACCGTTTCCTTGTCCTTTATCGTCAACTCGATCGGCCCGATCTTTGTCTGATGGGTTTCCTTGGTGAAAGTAAAACTGCCATACACCAGCCCCAGGACGCCGGCTACGATCAGCGCTATTCCCGCCATCTTGATTGCGTTCATTTGCTCAACCTCCCGTTTTGACGACCGTGTCGCACCGGTATGACCGGCCGACTGCAGGTACCCAACTCATCGGTGAGCGTATCGATTTCTGCGATGCGCATATGTTCGTTGGCGTACGGTGCGTGCAGAGCGGACAGTATCTAATTTGCAGCCGCCCGGTACGGGCGGGGCGCGGCAGATTTCTGCCCGGCTGACGGTCAATCAAAGGCTACGAGCATGCTGCACTATGCCGTTGTATTTCTGATCATTGCGCTGATCGCTGCACTACTGGGCTTTACCGGCATCGCGGCCGGCGCCGTCGAGATTGCCAGGATCCTGTTCTTCGTTTTTCTCCTCCTGTTTGCCGTCTCGCTGGTCGTGGGCCTGATGCGCCGCAGGTGATCGTGGCGCCGTGGGGCCAGCGGAGCTAAACGGCCGGCTCTTGCAGCAGGATTTTTTCATCCTTGAAGCCGATGCTCCAGTGCGTGCCGTCGCAGAACGGCTTGTTTTTCGATGCGCCGCAGCGGCACAGCGCCATCACGGGCTTGGTCGGGATGCGGTCGCCGTTCGAATTCCGAAAATCTTCGAGATTCTTGACGAGGTAGGGGCCGTCCGGCTTGCACTCGATCGTGAGTCGTTGACTCGTCCTGGATCTCCGGTCGTCTGGTTCGTAAGCCGGTCAGTCGCAGGCATTGCCATCATGGATAGATGAGAGCTCCAATAATTACCGCCGTATCCATGCCAACCCACCCGACACACGGCAAGTAAATGTTCTTGTCGCGTTTCTGAATCCCGTACCAAAACCAAAGGATCGCGGAGAGGAGATACGCACTCCACGAAATTACCGAAACACCGGCGGCTTGATGGCCGACCCATATCGTCAGCACCTGCGGAACGGTCATGAGCAAGGTGAAGACAGACATGCCACCCAAGACGCGACTTAGAACCGTCTCGGAGCGGGATGCATGGCCAGCGGGAGTCGTGGGATCCGGTGCCATCGTTGCCTCCTGATTGGTGTGACGCCCAACGTGTATTGGTTGACAGAAAGCGGTCTGCAAACCGCCAACATGTATCACCGGCCGAAATTCCCCTATGGCGTCAGGACGCTACGCCACTCCCTGCCGCGAATCAACGCGGACAGCGCAGCGGCAAAAGAAATCTTGAAACGAGATACCTCGGCCACGACTCACATGGCCGGAAAGGAAACCCGACCGAAGTTAATTCTTCGGCTTCTCCGCCGGCTTGCCGCCCTGCGCGTCATCCGGCTTCTTGTAGTCGCCGATCACGCCCTTCAGCGGGCAAGCGGAAAACACCGGGCACTTCTTGCAGCCGACGGCCAGGGCAACGGGGCAAAGGGTCATGTCGTTTCTCCTTCAGGGTGTCGCGCTCACCGGCCTCGGGGACCGCGCACGGCGGGATTGAGTCGCTCGATGTCGGCCTGTACCTGCGCCTGGCTGCGTTCGTAGACGATCTCGCGCCCCATCGCGCTGCCGGCATAGGCCAGGCCGTTGCGGGTAGGCGTCAGCGAGCAGCGCACGTTGTGCACGCCCTCGCCGATAACCACCGTGACCACCTCGGCGCGCTTGCTGAATACCACCACGTCCAGGGTCTGGCCGGTGGAAGTGACGCGTACCATGATTTTCTCGTCGTGCATCCTGGCGCCTACTCTACAGGGTTGCGCGGAAGCGCAGGTAATCGAGCGCGCACTTTTCGGGCGCCTCGAGCATTGGCAGGTGGCCGATGCCGGGCATCATGATGACCTCGGAGCGGGTGAGCAGCATTTGCAGGACGCCGGCCGTGCCGGGATGAAGGATGCGGTCCTGCGCGCCCCAGACCACCAGCGCCGGGATCGCCAGGCCCCGGATGAGTTTCTCCACCGAGTCCTGCTCGACCTGCTTGAAGATGCGCTGTTCCAGGTCGTAGTTCCTGATGCGCTCCTGCGCCACCACATCGAGGAACGCACGGGGGATGTAGAGCGGCTTGGCGGTCACCAGGGTCAGCAGCTGCGCGAATTCCTCCTCGTTCTTCACGAGCATCGGGTTTTGCCCGGTATCGGCGATGCGCTTGTGGATTTCGCCTGGCGGCGCGCTCCACACGCCGGCGGCATTCAGCACCCAGAGGCTTTGCACCTCCTGCGGGTAGAGCGCGGCGTAGGTGAGGGCGATCTGGCCGCCCATCGAATTGCCGCCAAGGTGAAGCTTCGCTACGCCGAGCTTGCGCGCCAGGGCGCGCAGGCGTTCGGCCTGCGCGCGCGGGGAATAGTCCGCCTGCGCCGGGTGCGCGGACTCGCCAAAGCCAATGTGGTCGGGCACGATCACCCGGTAATGCGGCGTGAGGTACTTCGCCACGCGCGTGAAGTTGTCCTTGTTGGCGCCGAAGCCGTGCAGGAGCAGCAGCGGTTCGCCCTTGCCGCCCTCGAGGTAGACGTACTTGATGCCGCCGGGCAGCCCGATTTCCCTGCGCTCGAGGCCGGCCAGCCGGCGCTCGTAGTCGAGCGCGGCGCGCACCGCGCGCTCCGGCGCGGCCAGCAGGAAGTAGGCGCCCGCGGCGAGTGCGGCGAGCCCGAGCGCGCCCAGTACGCCGAGCCAGAGCTTCAAGGCGCGCATCAACCGAAGTGGCCGACCCCTCGGGCCACGAGGGCGGCGCAAAGGACGATCAACACCACGCCCACGAGCTCCCAGTGCATCACGGCGCGCAGCCGGCGTCGCTTCTCGGGGCTGAGGACCGGCGCATGCCCCTGCTTGAGGCCTTTGCGCCAGGACAGGAACTCCATGGTGGGAATGATGGAGAGCAAGCCGACGGCGGCGAACAGGGCGAGCTTGGCGAGGAAAGGCGCGCTGTGGAAGTAGTAGGCAGCGCCCTTCTCGAAATGGAACACCCTCAGCAGTCCGACGAGCAGCACCACCCCGGAAGACAGGCCGAACAACAGGTCGGTGAGCTGGAGCCGGCGCGCAGTGCGTGCATCGAGCTCGCCCCGGATGAGGACGAACTCGACCACCAGGGTGGCAACGAGGGCGAAGGCCGCAACGTGGTGCAGGAAGGCAAAGAGCGAACTCATGGTCCTGCTCCCGTGCGCGGGGGGCCCGACGCATACCGCGGCCAGTCCCGCAGCCAGGTGCGCTCCAGCAGAACCATTGCCGCCGCGCCCGACATCGTGATGGCAATCACCGCGAGCAGCAGCACCTGGCTCTGCAGCCGGTAGGCCAGGGCAGCGGCCGCGACGAACGCGGCGACGCCCGCCAGCACGACGGCCATCTCCGTCGGGTGCAGGTTCAGCCGGATGCGGGCCCCGCAATGGCGGCAATCGAGGTCCATGCGCGCGACGATGGCGTGAGCCAGTTTTCGATCGCTGAGATCCTTGGCGCAGATCAGGCAGCGGTAGTCCATGCAGAGCCCCAGCTTCTGTTGCAATGCCGGACGGCCGGCTGCTACACGATATCCAGGTGCTCGATGCCCTTGGACAGGTCGCGGTCCTTGGCTTCCTTGCCGTGCAGTTTGATCTGCAGCCGCACCTCGTTGGTCGAGTCGGCGAAGCGCAGCGCGTCCTCGTAGCCGATGCGGCCGGCCTCGTACAGGTCGAACAGGGCCTGGTCGAAGGTCTGCATGCCCAGTTCCCTCGACTTCTTCATGATCTCCTTGATTTCGTGCACCTCGCCCTTGAAGATCAGGTCCGAGATCAGCGGCGAGTTGAGCAGCACTTCCACCGCCGCGGCGCGGCCGCGGCCGTCCTTCACCGGAATGAGGCGCTGCGAGATCACCCCTTTCAGGTTGAGCGACAGGTCCATCAGCAGCTGCTGGCGCCGCTCATCCGGGAAGAAGTTGATGATCCGGTCCATCGCCTGGTTGGAGTTGTTGGCGTGCAGTGTGGCCAGGCACAGGTGGCCGGTCTCGGAGAAAGCGATGGCGTGCTCCATCACCTCGCGTTCGCGGATCTCGCCGATCAGGATCACGTCCGGCGCCTGGCGCAGGGTGTTCTTCAGCGCCGCCTCCCAGGAGTCGGTGTCCACGCCCACTTCGCGCTGCGTGACGATGCAGTTCTTGTGCGGGTGCACGAACTCCACCGGGTCCTCGATGGTGACGATGTGACCGTGCGAGTTCTCGTTGCGGTAGCCGATCATCGCCGCGAGCGAGGTGGACTTGCCCGAGCCCGTGCCGCCGACGAAGATCACCAGGCCGCGCTTGGTCATCGCCACGTCCTTGAGCACCGGCGGCAGCTTCAGGTCCTCGAGCGTGGGGATGGTGGTGGTGATCACGCGCAGTACCATGCCGACGTTGCCCTGTTGCACGAAGCAGTTGACGCGGAAGCGCCCGATGCCCGCCGGGTGGACGGCGAAATTGCACTCCTTCGTCGACTCGAACTCGGCCGCCTGCTTGTCGTTCATGATCGAGCGCGTCAGCGTCGCGGTGTGCTGGGGCGTGAGCCCCTGCTGCGACACCGGGGTCATCTTGCCGTCGATCTTCATCGCCGGCGGGTAGCCGGTGGTGATGAACAGGTCCGAGCCCTTCTTGCCCACCAGGGCCCGCAGCAGGTC
>JANMSV010000085.1:0-53859 GCA_031389685.1 Betaproteobacteria bacterium | reverse complement strand
CCGGCCGCGCGTCATGCGCGAGACGAACCCGATATTGAGTTCGTGCGCTTCCTCCTCCATCAGCCCGGATTCGAACCGGATACCGGCGGCGGCGAGCTTGTCGCCGCCCTTCGCCGCTTGAGGATTGGGATCGCGCATCGCGGCGACCACGCGTACCACCCCGGCCTTGATCAGCGCGTCCGCACAGGGCGGCGTCTTGCCGTGGTGGTTGCAGGGCTCGAGCGAAACGTAAGCGGTGGCGCCCCGCGCCGCTGCGCTCGCCTGCACGAGCGCATGCGCTTCCGCATGCGGCGCGCCGGTCTTCTCGTGCCAGCCCTCACCGACTATGCGCTCACCTTGCGTGAGTACGCAGCCCACGCGCGGGTTGGGCGTCGCGGTGAAAAGGCCCTTCTCCGCGAGCGCCAGTGCACGCTGCATCATCGCGTGGTCGAACGCCGAGAACTGAGTCATGCGCCGCGCAGCGCGCGCTCCAGCAGTTGCCGGTCGGCGATGTCCTTCGGACGGTCGCTGCGCGCTTTGGTCTTCAGCAGGCCCGCGACATCCAGCGTGCGCACCGGCACGCCGTCCAGGTCCATCGTCACCGCGTGGGGCTTGAGGGACTCGTAGGTCTCCCCGCCGGCATTGAACATCAGGTCGACCACGATCTCGTCGGCAACGCGGATGGTGTCCCCGGTCTCGAACCACTCGGGCTCCAGTGCCTCGGCGCTCCGGTCCGGCAGGACCAGGAGCGCGCGGCGCACGCGCTCCCCGGTCGCCCGATCCGGGGGCAAGAGCACGTCGATGTCCGTCGTCGTGCGCACATAGCCGAGTGCGAGCAGGGCGTAGCCGCCGATCAGCAGGTAATCGGCACCGGCGTCGTTCAACGCGCGAATCAGCCGCTTAACGTCGTCGCGCGTGGCCGGGCGGCTGTAGCGCCGCCCGTCAGCGTCCGGCGCCACGGCCTGCCGCCGCCCGCGCGGCAATGCCCCGCGCCAGCGACGCGATGCGCTGCTCTTCGGCCTCGGCTTGCGTCCGGAAACGGTACACGCCCTTCGGGATGAACGTGGAGGCGCGGCCCAGGGCCGCCATCTCGGCGGTGAACCGGGCGCCGGCCTCCAGCGCCTCGGCCGATGGCTGCGACGACAGCGGCCGCTGCACCCGCGATCCCACGATCCTCATCGCCATGGCGGGATTCTAGCGCCGCCTGCCGCGCGGGCGCTTCACTTCCTGCACCGCCTCGCGGAACTCGTCGGGCGACTCGAAGCTGCGGTACACCGAGGCGAAGCGGATGTAGGCGATCTTGTCGAGCTTGGAAAGCTCGCGCATCACCAGGTCGCCGACGCGGCTGGTGCGCACCTCGCGCTCGCCCAGGGACCTAAGCTTTTCCTCGATCCTCGCCACCGCGCCTTCCAGCGCGTCGGTGGCCACCGGGCGCTTCCTGAGCGCGAGCATCATGCTGCCGACCAGCTTGTCGCGGTCGAATTCGGTGCGGCTGCCGTCTTTTTTCACCAGGCGCGGCATCTTCAGGTCGACGCGCTCGTAAGTGGTGAAGCGCTTGTCGCAGGCGGGGCACTTGCGCCGGCGGCGGATCGAGCTCGCTTCGGCGCTCGAGCGCGTGTCGAGCACCTGGGTATCCTCGTTGCCGCAGAACGGGCAGCGCATGGCGCCCTACTCTACCCGTAGACCGGGAATCTCGCGCACAGCGCCTTCACCTCGCCCGCCACGCGCCGCAGGTTGGCCTCGTCGGCGGGACGCTCGAGCACGTCGGCGATCAGGTTGGCGAAAATCTCCGCCTCCCCCAGCCTGAAGCCGCGCGTGGTCATCGCCGGCGTGCCGATGCGCACCCCCGAGGTGACCATCGGCTTCTCCGGGTCGTTCGGGATGGCGTTCTTGTTCACCGTGATGTGGGCGCGGCCGAGCGCGGCCTCCGCGTCCTTGCCGGTGATCCGCTTGCCGCGCAGGTCGAGCAGCATCATGTGCGACTCGGTGCGCCCCGACACGATGCGCACGCCGCGCGCCATGAGCACGCGCGCCATGACCTTGGCGTTGTCCAGCACCTGCTGCTGGTAGAGCTTGAATTCGGGCCGCAGCGCCTCGCCGAAGGCCACCGCCTTGGCGGCGATCACGTGCATCAGCGGCCCGCCCTGCAGCCCGGGAAAGATCGCGGAGTTGATGCCCTTGCCCAGGTCGCCCATGCCGAGCACCAGCCCGCCGCGCGGCCCGCGCAGCGTCTTGTGCGTAGTGCTGGTGACGTAGTCGGCGATGCCGACGGGCGAGGGATACAGCCCGACCGCGACCATGCCGGCGTAGTGCGCGATGTCGGCCATCAGCAGCGCGCCGCACTGGTCGGCGATGGCGCGGAAGCGCTGCCAGTCGATGGCCAGCGAGTAAGCAGAGGCGCCGGTGACGATCAGCTTCGGCCGGTGCTCGAGCGCGATCCGCTCGGCCGCGTCGTAATCGATCTCCTCGCTCGCGTTCAGGCCATAGGAGACGAAGTTGTAGAGCTTGCCCGAGAGGTTGACGGGCGAGCCGTGGGTGAGGTGCCCGCCGTGCGCGAGCGACATGCCGAGCACCGTGTCGCCGGGCTTGAGCAGCGTGACGTACACCGACTGGTTGGCCTGCGAGCCCGAATGCGGCTGCACGTTGGCCCAGTCGGCGCCGAACAGCTTCTTCGCGCGCTCGATGGCCAGCGTCTCGGCGATGTCCACGTATTCGCAGCCGCCGTAGTAGCGCTTGCCGGGGTAGCCCTCGGCGTACTTGTTGGTGAGCTGCGAGCCCTGCGCCGCCAGCACCGCCGGGCTGGCATAGTTCTCCGAGGCGATCAGCTCGACGTGGTCTTCCTGGCGGCGGTTCTCCAGGCTGATGGCGTCCCATAGCTCGGGATCGGTGCGGGCGAGGAGGTCGGAGGCGGACATGGCGAGGCTGGGCGGGAAGCGGGCGATTTTACAGGAGGGACCCCGCCCCCCTCGCTCAATCGCCCTCAGGCTCCACCCGGTAGCGCAGCGCGTGGTCGCCGTGGCGCGCGGCGCTGTTGCCCAGTCCGATCCAGCCGCGATCGCCCAGGACCGCCTCTTCGCGCCGCAGGAGAATCTCCGCACTGTTGCCGTCCGAGAGCAGGTAGGTGCCGTTGGAGGACAGGTCCTGCAGCACGAAATGCTCCTCGCGCGCGTACAACCGCGCATGCACGCGGGAAGCAAAGTGGCTTTCAACCACCAGGTCGTTCTCCTGGTCGCGGCCGATGCGCATGCCGGCGCCGCCCGAACGCACCACGTGCAGCTCTCCCTGGTAACTGATCTTCAGCACGGACTCGCGCGCGCGCGTCAACGTGGCGCGCAGCAAGTTGGCCTCGGTGGCATCCGGGTCGGAGCGCCACAGCACGTTGCAGGCGATGATTTCCTCCTGGCGGCCCCGCACCCGGATCGGGAACAACTGCCGGCAGCGGCCGCGCAGGCTCACCCCCAGCGCGTCCACGGTCTGCTGGGTGGTGATCACCTGTTCGGCGTTGGCCAGTGCCACCAGCCGCGCGCACACGTTGACGGTGTCGCCAAAAACGTCGCCGCCCGAGAGCACCATCGGGCCGAAGGTAAAGCCGATCTTGATCGCCAGGCGGTCCGGCGCGCGCGGCGGGTGCGCCGCCGCCGCCATCTGCATGTCGCAGGCCGCATGGAAGGCGGAGTCGGGGTCCGGAAACAAGCACACCATGCCGTCGCCCAGCTTCTTCACCACCTCGCCGCCGTGATGCGCCGCGGCTTTATCCAGGAGTCCGAACAGGGTGTGGATGAGGGCCAGCGCCCGCGTGTCGCCAAGCGACTCGTAGATTCTCGTGCTGTCCGCAACGTCTGTGAACAATACGGCGCGCTGCGCGGTTTCCACGCTGTGCCATGCCCTCCGTGCAGAAGTGCACTGAGTTTAACCGAAGGCGGCGCTCCTACACTGCGAGCGGCGGGGCGAGATCGGAGGGCTGGTCGATATCGCGGATCGCGCCCGGGTCGCCCACCGGGACCTTGACCAGTTGCGCGGCGTGCGCGTCCATCAGGCGCTTCGCACCCTCGTCTCCCGCCAGGCACTGCAATTGCGCGCCAAAGCGGCCGGCAAAACCCACCGGGTGGCCACGCCGCGCCCTGAAGTACGGCGCCGCCAGCGCGGCGCCCTGCGCCAGGGCATCGCGCACCGCGGCGATGGTGCTCGGGCGCACGAACGGCATGTCGGCGAGCGCCACCAGGTAGCCGTCGGCCGCGCCCGCCGCCTGCACCGCGCAGGCAAGGCTCGCGCCCATGCCTTCCGCCGCCCGCTCGCACACCACCACCTCGCAGCCTTCCGCGGCCAGCGCGCGCGCCGTCTGGTCGGCGCCGGGCCTTACGACGGCGATCACCCTCGTCATTTCTGATTTCAGGTGGCGCGCCGCCTGCACGGCGATCGACACGCCGTGCGGCAGCGCATGCTGCAGCTTGTCGGAACCGAAGCGGGTAGCGGAGCCTGCTGCCAGCAGCAGGCCGACGAGCTTCAAGTCTTGACCTCGCAAGCGGACGGATCGAAGCGCGCGTCCTTCTTCGCCGCCCAGTTCGGCTCGCTCACGCCGTGGCGCACGGCGGTCATCTCGGCGAGGATCGCCACCGCGATCTCGGGCGGCGTCTTGGAGCCGATGTACAGCCCCACCGGGCCGCGCAGGCGCGCGATTTCGCCTTCCGACAGGTCGAATTCGCGCAGGCGCAGGCGGCGCGTGTCGTTGTTCTTTTTCGAGCCGATGGCGCCGACGTAAAACGCAGCCGACTTGAGCGCCTCCATCAGCGCCAGGTCGTCGATCTTGGGATCATGCGTCAACGCCACCACCGCGCTATGACCGTCGAGATTGAGGGCCGCGATCACGTCGTCGGGCATGCGCCGATCCAGCGCGATCCCAGCCATGTTCCAGCCGCTGGCGTATTCCTCGCGCGGCTCGATCACGCTGACGTGGTAGTCGAGCATGCGCGCCATCTCCGCAAGATATTGCGTGAGCTGGCCCGCGCCGATCAGCACCAGGCGCCAGCGCGGCCCGTGCACCGTGGTGAGCACCGCGCCGTCGAATTCGAGCGCATCCTGCCACTGCCCGGACTGCAGCGTTGCGCGGCCGGTCTTCATGTCCAGCCGACGCTTCACCAACTGCTGCTTCGCGACCGTCTCCAGGAGCTCGCCTAGGGCACTCTTGTCCGTTACCGGTTCGAGCACCAGCTGCAGCGTGCCGCCGCAGGGCAGGCCCCAGCGCGTTGCTTCCTCATTGGTGACGCCATAGGTGAGGAGTTGCGGCAGCTCCTTCGCCACCGCCTGCGCGCGGACTTTTTCGATCAGGTCGTCCTCGACGCAGCCGCCCGACACCGAGCCGACCACCTGGCCGTCGCCACGGATCACCACCAGCGCGCCGACCGGCCGCGGCGCGGAACCCCAGGTCTTGACGATGGTGCCGAACGTGACGCGATGCCCGGCCTTGCGCCAGGCCTCGGCGCTGCGCAACACTTCGATATCCACGGAGTCCATGCCGGGGAGTTTACTCCCGCGCCGGGGGCTATTGCGGCGCAACATTGATCCGCGTGGCGCGCTTGGCTAGGATGGCTATCCCGCCAGCCACGAATAAGCGCAATCCAAGGAGGCAGCATGTCTGTCAAGGTATCCATGAAGGTCAACGGCAAGGCTGTCTCCGGGGAGGTCGAGGCGCGCACGCTCTTGGTGACCTACATCCGCGAGCACTTGCACCTCACCGGCACCCATGTCGGCTGCGACACCGCGCAGTGCGGGGCCTGTACCGTGCACATGAACGGCAAGGCGGTGAAAGCCTGCTCGATGCTCGCCATGCAGGCCGAGGGCGCGGACATCCTCACCATCGAGGGCCTGGCCAAGGCCGACGGCACGCTGCATCCCATGCAGGCCGCGTTCAAGGAGCATCACGGGCTGCAGTGCGGTTTTTGCACCCCGGGGATGGTGATGAACGCCGTGGACTTCGCCAAGCGCCAGCCGAATGCCAGCGAGCAGGAAGTGCGCGAAGCGCTGGAAGGCAATCTGTGCCGCTGCACGGGCTACCACAACATCGTCAAGTCGATCATGGCCGGTTCCAAGACCATGGCGACGGGAAAATAAGGAGGCACCCATGGGTGCACCGCTGATCGGCGCTCGCATACAGCGCAAAGAGGACTACCGCTTTCTCACCGGCGCCGGCCAGTACACCGACGACATCACGCTGCCGCGCCAGACCTACGCCGCGTTCGTGCGCTCGCCGCACGGGCACGCGAAAATCAAGTCGGTGAACGCCGCCAAGGCGAAGACCGCGCCCGGCGTGCTCGCCGTGTACACCGGCGAGGACATCGCCGCCGCCAAGCTCGGCGGCCTGCCCTGCGGCTGGCTGATCACCGATGTCAACGGACAGCCGATGAAGGAGCCGCCGCACCCCGTGCTCGCGCAGGGCAAGGTGCGCTACGTCGGCGACCACGTCGCCGTGGTCGTCGCCGAGACGCAGGACCTGGCGCGCGACGCCGCCGAGCTGGTGCAGGTGGACTACGAGGTCCTGCCCGCGGTGGCGGATGGGCGCCTCGCGCGCACCAAGGGCGCGCCGCAGCTGCACGAGAGCGCGCCGGACAATACCTGCTACGTGTGGGCGCTGGGCGACAAGGCGGCGGTGGACGCGGCCTTCGCCAAGGCGGCGCACGTCACCAAGCTCGATTTCGTCAACAACCGGCTGATCCCGAACGCCATCGAACCGCGCGCGGCCAACGGCTCCTACAGCCGGGCCGACGACAGCTACACCCTGTATGTCGCCAGCCAGAACCCGCACGTAGAGCGCTTGCTGATGACCGCGTTTGTCATGGGCCTGCCGGAGCACAAGGTGCGCGTGGTGGCCGGCGACGTCGGCGGCGGCTTCGGCTCCAAGATCTACCTCTACGCCGAGGACGTGGTCGTCACCTGGGCCTCCAAGCAACTGGCACGGCCGGTGAAATGGACCGCCGAGCGCTCCGAGTCCTATACCTCGGATGCGCACGGGCGCGACCACCACACGATCGCCGAGCTTGCGCTGGACAAGGACGGCAAGTTCCTCGCCATGCGCGTGAAGACCACCGCCAACGTGGGCGCCTACCTTTCGACCTTCGCCTCCTGCGTGCCGACGATTCTCTACGCCACCTTGCTCGCGGGGCAGTACACCACGCCGGCGATCCACTGCGAAGTGACGGCGGTGTTCACCAACACCGCGCCGGTGGACGCCTATCGCGGCGCCGGCCGGCCCGAGGCGACCTATGTGGTCGAGCGCCTGGTGGAAACCGCGGCGCGGGAATTGAAGATGGACCCGGCGGAAATCCGGCGCAAGAACTTCATCCGCACCTTTCCCTACCAGACGCCGGTCGCCCTGCTCTACGACATCGGCGACTACGACGCGACCATGGATGCGGCGCAAAAGCTCGGCGATGTCGCCGGCTACCCGGCGCGCAAGAAGGCTTCCGAAGCCAAGGGCAAGCTGCGCGGCATGGGCTATGCCGCCTACATCGAGGCCTGCGGCATCGCGCCCTCGGCGGTCGCGGGCGCGCTCGGCGCGCGCGCCGGGCTGTTCGAGGCGGGAGAAGTCCGCGTGCACCCGACCGGATCGGTCACGGTGTTTACCGGCTCGCATTCGCACGGCCAGGGCCACGAGACGACATTCGCGCAGGTGGTCGCCGACCGGCTGGGCATGTCGATCGAGAACGTGGACATCGTGCACGGCGACACCTCGAAGATCCTGTTCGGCATGGGCACCTACGGCTCGCGCTCCATCGCCGTGGGGGGCACCGCCATCGTCAAGGCGCTGGACAAGATCATCGCCAAGGGCAAGAAGATCGCCGCGCACCTGCTGGAGGCGGCCGAGGGCGACATCGAGTACGCGAGCGGTGTGTTCAAGGTGACCGGCACCGACAAGCAGAAGACGTTCGGCTAAGTGGCCTTCGCGGCCTACGTGCCGCACAACTATCCGCACGACAAGCTCGAGCCCGGCCTGAACGAGAACGCGTTCTACGATCCCGCCAACTTCACCTTCCCCGCGGGCACTTACGTGTGCGAGGTGGAGGTGGACCCGGAGACCGGGGTGGTCAAGGTGGACCGCTGGACCGCGGTGGACGACTTCGGCAAGATCATCAACCCGATGATCGTCGAGGGCCAGGTGCACGGCGGCCTCACGCAGGGCATCGGCCAGGCCCTGACCGAAGGCACGAAATACGACTCCACCGGGCAACTCCTCACCGGCTCGTTCATGGACTACTGCATCCCGCGCGCCGACGACGTGCCGTTCTTCCAGGTCGATACGCGCGAGACGCCCTGCACGCACAACCCGCTCGGCGTGAAGGGCTGCGGCGAGGCGGGCGCGATCGGCGCCCCGGCGGCGCTGATCAACGCCATCACCGACGCACTCGGCGTGAAGGACATTGCGATGCCGGCGACACCGCAGACCGTGTGGCGCACCCTCAATCAGAAAAAAGCGGCTTAAGGAAACCACCATGCACGCATTCAACTACCACCGCCCATCGAACGTGAACGACGCCGCCGCGCTGGCGGCCAAGAGCGCGGACGCCAAGATCCTCGCCGGCGGCCAGTCGCTGGTGCAGGCGATGAAGCTGCGCCTCGCCGCGCCCACCGACATCGTCGATCTCGGCATGATCAAGGACCTCGCCGGCATCAGGGTCGACGCCAAGACGGTCACCATCGGCGCCATGACGCGCCACGCGGAAGTGGCGGGCTCGGCTGAGGTGAAGAAGGCCATTCCCGCGCTTGCCGCGCTCGCCGGCATGATCGGCGACCGGCAGGTGCGCAACATGGGTACCCTGGGCGGCGCGCTCGCCAACAGCGACCCGGCGGCCGACTATCCGGCGGCAGTGCTGGGGCTCGGGGCGACCATCACCACCACCAAAGGCACGCATGCGGCCGACAAGTTTTTCAAGGGCCTGTACGAAACCGCGCTCAAGCCCGGCGAGATCATCACCTCGGTGAGCTTTCCGGTGCCCAAGCGCGCCGCCTACATGAAGTTCAAGAACCAGGCTTCGCGCTTCGCCATCGTCGGGGTGTTCGTCGCCGACACCGGCGCCGGGGTGCGCGTGGCGGTGACGGGCGCCGGACCCTGCGCGCTGCGCCTGGCGGAGATGGAGAAAGCGCTCGGCGCAAAGTTCGCGCCGGAGTCGGTGGCCGGCCTGAAGATCAAGGCGGACGGTCTGAACAGCGACCTGCACGCCTCGGCGGAATACCGCGCCCACCTGATCACGGTGATGGCCAAGCGCGCGGTCGCAGCCGCGATGAAATAGAATAGCTGCTCGCTCGGGCAAGCCCGCCTCGAGCGGGCTTTTTCATGCCCTCCTCCCTGCCGAAATCGATCGACGAGACCCTCAAGCTGCTGACCTCGGCCGACTACGTCGCCGACCGCAGCCTCGCCACCGCCCTCTACCTGTCGCTCACCATGCAGCGCCCGCTGTTCCTCGAGGGCGAGGCCGGCACCGGCAAGACGGAGATCGCCAAGGTGATCTCCAGTGCCCTGGGACGCGAACTGATCCGCCTGCAGTGCTACGAGGGCCTGGACATCGCGCAGGCGGCCTATGAATGGAACTACCCGCGGCAGATGATCGAGATCCGCCTGGCGGAGGCGTCGGGCGAAAAATCCAGGGACAGGATGTCGCACGACATTTTTGAGCAGCGCTTCCTCATCAAGCGCCCGCTGGCCCTGGCGCTCGAGGGCAAGCCGGGTGCAGCGCCGGTCCTGCTGATCGATGAACTGGACCGCACCGACGAGCCGTTCGAGGCCTACCTGCTGGAAGTGCTCTCGGACTGGCAGATCACGGTGCCGGAGATCGGCACGCTGAAAGCGGCCGAGCCGCCGATCGTGGTGATCACCTCCAACCGCACGCGCGAGATCCACGACGCGGTGAAGCGGCGCTGCTTCTACCACTGGGTGGACTACCCGGACGCGCGCCGCGAGCTGGAAATCCTCAAGCGCAAGGCGCCGAAATCCTCGGCGGCGCTGTCCAGGGAGGTGGTGGCCTTTGTGCAGCGCCTGCGCGGCGTGGACCTGTTCAAGCTGCCCGGCGTCGCCGAGACCATCGACTGGGCCAACTGCCTGGTGGCGCTGGACAAGATCGCGCTCGACCCGGACACCGTCAACAACACGCTCGGCGTGCTGCTCAAGTACCAGGACGACATCGAGAAGATCGCCGGCGAGGAGGCGGCGCGCCTGGTGGCCGAGGCGAAGAGCGCCGCCACAGCCTGACCGGCAGCATGCACACGACCACGTTCCTGCAGCGGCTCTTCGGCGGCCGCGGCGATGCCATGCACCGTGAATGCCGCGATGTGATCGCGCTGTGCCGCAGCTTGCTCGGCGAGAGGGGTGAAGCCTCCGGTGCAGCGCTTGCACGAGAAACGCTCGCGGCTTTCAGCGCGCTGGGTCCGGCATCCCGGGATCAGTTCTTCGACATCCTTGCCGCCGAGTTCTCGCCCTCGCCCGAGGCGGTCGGCAAGGCGGCGGATGCCTACCGCAACGATCCGACGCCGGCCAGCCTGCTGCGCCTGCAGGCGGTGGTCGAGCCGGTGAGACAGGAGTTGTTCCGACGGCTCAACATGGCGCCCGGCGGGACGGCGGCGCTGGTGGAAATGCGCCAGTTCCTGCTGCGTGACCTGCCGGACCACCCGGGACGGCACGCGGTGGACGCCGATCTCCTTCACCTGCTGCGCTCCTGGTTCAACCGCGGCTTCCTGCGTCTCGAACGCATTGACTGGCGCACGTCGGCGCTGGTGCTCGAAAAGCTCATCGCCTACGAGGCGGTGCACGCGATCCAGGGCTGGCCGGACCTGCGGCGCCGGCTGCAGGCGGACCGCCGGTGCTTCGCCTTCTTCCATCCTTCGCTGCCCGACGAGCCGCTCATCTTCATCGAGGTGGCGCTCACGCGCCGCGTCAGCGCCGAGGTGCAGCCGCTGCTCGCCCTAGACGCGCCGGTGTCCGACCCTCGGGACGCCCGCTGCGCGATCTTCTACTCGATCACCAACTGCCAAGATGGACTGCGCGGCATCTCCTTCGGCAATTTCCTCATCAAGCAGGTCGCAGAGGAGCTCAAGCAGGAGTTTCCCCGTCTGCGCGCGTTCGCGACCCTGTCGCCGCTCCCGGGTTTTCGCGCGTGGCTGGACAGTGTGCGAGGCCGGCTCGCGGCGGGCATGGCGGGAGAGGGCCGGCTCGCCCTGCTTTCCCAACTGGACGGTCCGGCATGGCACATGGCCGACGACGAGTCTCTGCGCCACCTGCTCACCGGCTTGTGCGCCTACTACCTGCTGCACGCGAAACAGGGGCGCGATCCGCTCGATCCAGTATCGCGGTTCCACCTCGGCAACGGCGCATCGCTGGAGAGGCTGAATTGGATGGGCGACAGCTCCGCGCAGGGGATCAAGCGCTCGGCGGGCATGATGGTGAATTACGTATACCGGCTGGACAATGTCGAGCGCAATCACGAGCGATTTGTCAACGAGCACGTGGTGGTCGCCGCGCGAAGAATCCAGACGCTCGCCCGCGAGTGCCCGCTGGCCAGCGACAGGCGCGAAGTCCCGGCGCACTGAGAATGCTGCCGCAGCTCCAGTTCGACGCGCCGCGCGGCAAGCTGTCCGAGAACGTGATGCACTTCGCGCGCCTGCTGCGCGGCGCGGGCCTGCGCGTCGGCCCGGACCGCGTGGTGGATTGCGTGCGCGCGCTGGAAATCGCCGGCGCCGACCGGCGCGAGGACTGGTACTGGACCATGTCTGCGGTGCTGCTGTCGCGGGAAGAGCAGCGCCCGATCTTCGACCAGGCATTCCGGCTCTTCTGGCGCGACCCCAAGCTCACCGAGAAGATGATGCAGATGCTGCTGCCGCAGACCTACGGCCGCACGCCCAAGGCCGAGGAGCAGCAGAGCCAACGCCTCACCGACGCCCTGTTCGGGCAGAACAAGCCCCAGGAGCAGCGCGAGGAACAGAAGGTGGAAATGGACGCGCGCCTCACCTTCTCCTCGCGCGAGGTGCTGCAGCGCATGGATTTCGACACCATGTCCGCGGCGGAACTCGCCGAGGCGAAGAAGATGATCCGGCAGCTGCGCCTGCCGCTACCCCGGATCCGCACCCGGCGCCACGCGCCCGACCTGCGCGGCCGGCGCGTGCACCTGCGCGCCACCCTGCGCAAATCGCTGCGCGAGGGCGGCGATGTGATTCCGCTGGTCCGCTCCAAACCCGTGGAGATCCACCCGCCACTGGTCGTGCTGTGCGATATCTCGGGCTCGATGAACCCCTACGCGCGGATGTTCCTGCATTTCCTGCACGCCCTCACCAACGATCGCGACCGCGTGCACACCTTCGTCTTCGGTACGCGGCTCACCAATGTCACGCGCCAATTACGCCACCGCGACGTGGACGTGGCGATGACGAGCGTCGCCGACACCATCAAGGACTGGTCGGGCGGCACGCGCATCGGGGTCTGCCTGCGCGAATTCAACTGGCGCTGGGCGCGGCGCGTGCTCGGCCAGAACGCCTGCGTGCTGCTGGTCTCGGATGGCCTGGACCGCGAGGCGGGCGAAGGCCTGGGCGAGGAGATGGAGCGGCTGTCGAAGTCCTGCCGTTTCCTGGTTTGGCTCAATCCGCTGCTGCGCTACGACAAGTTCGAGGCCAAGCCGGCAGGCGTGCGTGCCATGCTGCCGCATGTGGACCTGTTCCTGCCGGTGCATAATCTCAAGAGCTTGGTCGAGTTGGCGCTCACGCTGAGCCGGCCGATGGCGCGAAGAATGGAGGCAAAAGCATGGAAATGACCGGAGAAGAGCGCATCCCGGCGTCGCAAGCCGATACCTGGGGCGCACTTAACGACCCGCAGATGCTCAAGGCCTGCGTCCCCGGCTGCGAGTCGATCGAGCCCCTCGCCGATAACGAGTACCAGGTGCTGATGGTGGCGCGCATCGGCCCGGTGAGTGCCAAGTTCAAGGGCAAGCTGGTGCTCTCGGACCTCAACCCGCCGCACTCCTACGCCATCGCCTTCGAGGGCCAGGGCGGCGGCGCCGGCTTCGCCAAGGGCTCGGCCCAGGTGCAACTCGCGCCCGAGGGCAAGGGCACGAAGCTCAGCTACCAGGTAAAGGCCAACGTCGGGGGCAAGCTCGCGCAGATCGGCTCGCGCCTGGTGGACGCGGCGGCGAAGAAAATCTCCCAGGATTTCTTTGCCGCATTCAACGAAAAGGTGGGCGCGCAGCACGGCGCGGGCAACGGGCCGGCGCCCGCACTGGAGGCGCAGCACGCGGAGCCGGTACCGCGCGACCCGGACCTGCCGACGGTGTCCAATGCCTCGCTCATGTTCCTTGCGGCCGGCGCCCTCGTGGTCTTCATCGTGGCACTATTCGCGCTCCTTGGCTAAGGCGACCAACCCGTCGGCGGAGCGCGTGGAGTCGGTGATCCTGATCGCCGAGGTGCGCAATTTCACCCGCATGTCGGAGATGCTCGAGCCGGCGCGAGTGCTGGCGCTGGCCGACCAGTTCTTCGACTGCGCGGCCCAGGCGGTGGCGGCCAACGGCGGCCAGACCATGGCGGTCCACAATGACTCCCTGATGGCGGCGTTCCGCGACTTCGCGCCGGAGGACCTGGCGCGGGCCGCGGTGCGCGCCGCGCAGCAGCTGTTCAACGAGTTCGACGCGGTGGTGCAGGCTTGGGAGCGCGAATACGGCTTGCGCACGGCCATCGCGCTCGGCGTGCATCGCGGCGAGGCAGTGTATGGCGAAGCCGGACCCGCCGCGCAGCGCAATGCGGTGGTCTTTGGCGACTGCGTGAGCATCGCGGAAAGGCTGGTGCACCGCGCCCGCGCCGGCGAACTGGTGCTCTCGGACGCGGTAATGGGCGTGTTGTCGGTGGCGGAGCTGGAGCTGGACGCCCAGCCGCTGCCGCCGCTGGAGCTGCACAATCGTCCGGCGATGCGCATCTATGGCGTCCTGCGCAACGACCGGCTGGACTTTACGGCGTAGCGGCCTCGCGCATCGCCGCCGCCAGCGCCTCTGGGGGCTGTGCCCCCGACACCCCGGACTTGCGGTTGAGGATGAAGGTCGGCACACCGCTGATGCCGTATTCCTTCATGCTTGCTTCCACCTGCGCCACGCGCCGCCCCTGGTCAGCGTCGGCCCAGCGCGCCTGCATCGCGCCGCGTGCCAGTCCCGCCGCCTCGGCCAACTGCAACAGGACTTGCGCGTCTCCAGTGTCCCGCGCCTCCTCGAAGTACGCATGGAACAGGGCATCCACCACCGCGCCGCCTACGCCCTGTTCCTGTGCGAGGTCGATCAACTGGTGCGCCGCAAAAGTATTGGGCGTGCGCTCAATGCGCTCAAGCGCGAATTCGATTCCCTCGCCGCGACCCTCCGCGGCGACGCGCGCGTCCAGCTCGCGACCGCGCTGCGCCGAACCAAACTTGGCGCGGCGGTAATCGGCCCGCGGCATCCCTTCGCGGGGCATCGACGGGTTGAGCTGAAACGGCAGCCAGCTCACCTGCGGAGTCACCTCGGCGCCCACCAGGGCGAGCGCCTTTTCCAGCCGGCGCTTGCCGATGTAGCACCAGGGACAAATGACGTCGGACACGATTTCGATCTTCAGGTTCATCAGGCTAGCGCGTAGTCTTGGGCTCGGGGATCACCCAGAAATACACCGTCCTGCCGTTCGAGTCGAGCCTCTTGTCGGGCCTCCAGGTGCCCATGTCGAACTGGTGCGAGACCACGCGCGTTCCGGGCTTGAGCTGCTCCATCAGCTGCGGGTACAGCTTGGTGTTGAGGTCGGGCAGCAGGTAAAGCGTAACCACCGTGGCTTCGCGAAAATCCGACTTGAACAAGTCCTGCTGGCGAAATTCAACCAGCTTCGCGACGCCATTCTTCCTGGCGTTCGCCTTGGCTTCGCGGATGCGCTCCGGATCGATATCGATACCCACCGCGCGGATGCCGTACAGGCGCGCCGCGGTCACCGGAATGCGCCCGTCGCCGGAGCCCAGGTCGTAGAGCACGTCGCCCTTTTTCACGTTGACCAGCCGCAGCATGTCCTCGACCACCTCTTGCGGCGTCGGTACGTAGATCACGTCGGGGGTGCGTTCCGCGTCCTTGGCGACCGCCGCCCAAGCGCCGCAGGCGACGAACAATGCCGAAGCGATCAGGATGTGTGTTCGCATCGCGTCTTCACTTCGAATCAAGGCCGGCGATTATGCACGAATGCGCCGCCGGCGCGGCGGCCTTTAGGGGGAGAATCCGCCGGCCCAGCGGCCCGCCGCGACCGCTTTCTCCAGTTCCTCTTCCTGCTTGGACTTGTCTGCGTCCGGCGACAACTCTTGACGGACTGCGGCAGCGTCCCCTGGTTCATCCGACAAGGCGGCTTCGAGGTCGCCGGTGCCGTGCACTTCGACGCGTGCCCAGGCGATCAGCAGGATGGCGGCGAGGATCGCAAGGATGCCCACCCAGGCAATGATGGGGTGCTCGCGATCCGACTCGGGTTTGAAATGCGGTGTCATGTCGATAAAGACGCAAGCTCCGTGCCGGTTCGACCGCCCGGTCCAGACAAGGTTCTCGCAGTCTACTCCCCGGCGATGGTCATTTCCCGCACCAGGATCGAGCCGCTGCGGCGCGAGCCGCGCACCACGATGTCGCTTCCCACCGCTTCAATGCCCCGAAATATGTCTTTCAGGTTGCCGGCAATCGTGATTTCCTCCACCGGGTGCGCGATTTCGCCGTTCTCCACCCAGTAACCGGCGGCGCCACGCGAGTAGTCCCCAGTAACGAGGTTGACCCCATGGCCCAGGAGATCCGTCACCAGCAGGCCGCGGTGCAGCCGCTTGAGCATGCCGGGGAAATCCGGGCCGTCCGCGGCCAGCACCAGGTTGTGGTTACCGCCGGCGCTGCCTGTGCTTCGCATGCCAAGCTTGCGTGCGGAATAGCAGCCCAGGAAATAGCCTTCGAGCACGCCGCCGCGCACCACGGTGCGCGCGCGCGTTGCCACGCCCTCATCGTCGAACGGCGCGCTGGCCAGCGCTTGCGGCTCGAGCGGCCGCTCCTCGAGCGTGACGCCAGGGGTGAACACCTGTTTGCCCAGGCTGTCGAGCAGGAACGTCGCCTTTCGATACAGGTTGCCGCCGCTCGCCGCCGAGACAAAGCTGCCCAGCAGCATCGCTGCCTGCGGCGCCTCGAACAGCACCGGCGCCTGGCGGGTGCCGATGCGGCGCGCGCCCAGCCGTGCCAGTGCGCGTTCGCCGGCGTAGCGGCCCAGCCGCTCAGGCGCCGCGAGCTGCTCCGGCACGCGCGCGGCGCTGTACCAGTCGTCGCGCTGCATGCCGCGCGCATCCTGCGCGATCACCGACAGGTGGAGCGAATGGCGCGAAGCCGGGAATCCCGCCATGAATCCCAGGCTGTTGGCGAATACGAACTGCGAATGCTGTGCCGAGACGGAGGCGCCTTCGGAGTTGCGCACCTTCGGCGACAGCGCGAACGCGGCAGCCTCGCAGCGCTGCGCGATGCCGATCGCCTCCTCGGTGCCAAGGCTCCACGGGTGATACAGGTCGAGGTCGGGCAGGTCGCGCGCCAGCAGCTCGGGCTCCGGCGGCCCGGCGCAGTCGTCCTCGGCCGTGTGGCGCGCAATGGCGAGCGCCGCTTGCACCGTCTGCGCCAGCGCAGCCGCCGAAAAATCCGACGTACTGGCATGGCCGCTGCGCGTGCGCGGGCGCCCACCCAGGTACACCGTGACGCCGATGCCCTTGTCGCGGTTGTGCTCGATGGTGTCCACCGCGTTCTTGCGCACCGTGACCGACAGGCCGTGTCCCTCCGACACCTCGCACTCGCAGTCGCTTGCGCCCAGGCGGCGTGCATGCGCCAGCACCTGCGCGGCGAAATCCTTGAGCTGATCCTGGGTGTAGGTGAAACCACCGCCGTTTTTCATGGCGCGCTATCATAGCAGCGCGATGCAGGACGAAATCCTCAGCAAGACCAGGCGCAAGCAGGAGATGCTCGAGCTGCAGGCGCTCGGTGCGGCGCTGGTCGATCTTTCCGCCGCGCACCTCGAGCGCATGGCGCTGCCCGAGGCGCTGGCGCAGGCGGTACGCGAGGCGCGGCGCTTCGCCAGCCACGAGGCCCGGCGCCGGCAGGTGCAGTACATCGGCAGGCTGATGCGCGAGGTCGACGCGGCGCCGATTCGCGCCCAGATCGCCGCGGTGGAAGGCGGCTCGGCGCAGGAACGCGCGCGCCACCAGCGGCTCGAGCATTGGCGCGCCCGGTTGCTGGAAGAGGAGGGCGCGCTCACCGAGTTCGCGCGCGCGCACGCCACCGCCGACCTGCAGAAGCTGCGCGCCCTGATCCGCAACGCGCGCAAGGAGCAGGCCGAAGGCAAGCCGCCGCGCGCGATGCGCGAGCTATTTCGCGTCATTCGGGAGACTGCGCTTGAGTGAGGCGCTGATCGTCGGCCTGTTGTCGGCGAGCGATCGCGCCTCGGGCGGGGTCTACAAGGACGAGGGCATTCCAGCGTTGAAGGAGTGGCTGGGCAAGGCCGTCATCGCGCCGCGCATCCGCTACGAAGAACGCCTGATTCCGGATGAACAGGCGCTGATCGAGTCGGCGCTGGTCGAACTGGTGGACCTGAAGGGCTGCCACCTCGTGCTCACCACCGGCGGTACGGGTCCAGCGCCGCGCGACGTGACCCCGGAAGCAACGCTCGCGGTGGCCGACAAAGTGATGCCCGGATTCGGCGAGCAAATGCGCGCCGTGAGCCTGAAATACGTGCCCACGGCGATCCTGTCGCGCCAGGTTGCGGTGGTGCGCAAGCAGGCGCTGATCATCAACCTGCCGGGCCAGCCGAAGGCGATCAAGGAAACACTGGACGGCGTGTTCGCCGCGGTGCCCTATTGCGTCGACCTGATCGGCGGCCCCTACATCGAGACCGACGACGCGGTGGTGAAGGCCTTCAGACCGAAGTCGGCGTTGCGTCCCAGGCCGGCGTGACGCAACTGCCTGATGCAATTGAAATCGAGACCGCTCCCGCGCCCGACGCGACGGTGATCTGGCTGCATGGCCTGGGTGCCGACGGCCATGACTTCGAAGCAGTGGTGCCGGAACTGCGGCTGCCGGCGAAGCTGCGCTTGCGCTTCGTGTTTCCGCACGCGCCCATGCGCCCGGTGACCATCAACATGGGCATGCGCATGCGCGCCTGGTACGACATCCTGCAGATGGGCGGCGGCCCCGAGGATGCGGCAGGCATCCGCGCCTCTCAGGGCCTGGTCGAGGCGCTGATCGCACGCGAGCGAGCACGCGGCGTCGCCAGCGCGCGCATCGCGCTCGCCGGCTTCTCGCAGGGCGGCGCCATCGCGCTGCACACCGGGCTGCGCCACGCGGAGCGCCTGGCCGGGGTGCTGGCGCTATCGACCTACCTGCCTCTCGCGACCACGCTGGCGGCAGAGCGCAGCGACGCCAACCGCGACGCGCCGGTGTTCATGGCGCACGGCGGGGAGGATCCGGTCATCGATATTGGCCGCGCGCGCGAATCGCGCGCGGCGCTGGAGGCCCTCGGCTACGCGGTGCAGTGGCAGGAATACGCCATGCCGCATTCGCTGTGCGCCGAAGAAATCGCCGACATCGCCGCCTGGCTCGCCAGGCACCTCGCACCAAATCCCTGATTCACCCGATTTCGATGCCTGCGGGCGCCCCGCAGGGAGTTCTTGCCCGGCCGCACGGCGCAATCATGAGAAAATCGCGTCACGCCGCCTCTATGCGCTTTCTCATCGTGGACCCTTCCCGCGAGTTCTGCAGCACGCTCGCCGGCATGCTGCGCGCCCGCTGGCCCCTGGCGTTCACGGACGAGTGGGATCCGCGGGAGCGCGGCAGCCCGCGGGCCGCGCTGGACCGCGAACGCTACGCGGCGGTGTTGCTGGGCGTGGCGCCCGAAGGCGAGGCCGATCCTGACTGGGCGGCCGAGATTCTGCGCGATCCCCAGGCCCCGCCCGTGCTGATCTTCGCCCAAGCCGAGGGTGACAATCCGCCGCGAAACGGCATCCAGCCCGGTGCCGCCGGCGTCCTCTGCAAGAGCGGCCTCGGCGCCGAGAATCTGGTGCGCGCGGTGGAGGACGCGCTGCGAGAGTGGGAGGCGCGCCACGCGGACGCGTCCGGCCCACCGGCCTTCCAGCGCACGACGCAGCTGGACTCGCGCAAGGCCGGCACACCGATCGACCGCGACGACCGTGCGATCCCGGGATACCGCAGCCTGTGCAAAATCGGCGAGGGCGGGATGGCGCAGGTGTACCTCGCCGAGCGCGAGCAGGACGGCTTGCAGCTGGTGCTCAAGGTGCTGGACCCGCATTTGCGCTCGGACCGCACTTTCTTCAAGCGCTTCGTGCAGGAATACAAACTGGTGGCCGGCCTGCACAACGAGTACGTCGCGCACATCTACGACCAGGGCTTCGCCGGCGAGCACCCCTATATAGCGATGGAGTACCTGTCGGGCGGCACGCTCGCCACGCGCATCCACGAGGGCCTCAACTCGCTCGCGGCGCTGCGCATCACGTCCCAGATCGCGCGTGCGCTCGATGCCATCCATGCGCACGGCATCATTCACCGCGACCTCAAACCGCAGAACATCCTGTTCCGCGACAACGGACGGCCGGTGATCGTGGATTTCGGGCTCGCCAAGGACCTCGGTGCAAAGGCCATGCTTACGCGGCACGGCGAAGTGATTGCCACGCCGCGCTACATGAGCCCCGAGCAATGCCTGGGCAAGCCCGCCGACCACCGCTCCGACCTGTACAGCCTCGGCGTGATGTTCTACGAGATGTTGAGCGGCCAGGCGCTCTACGGCATCGCGGGTCCCGCGGACCTGGTGTACCAGCACGTGCACGGGCCGATTCCCCGCTTGCCGGGACGGCTCGCCGGGTACCAGAGCATCCTCGAAAAACTGCTCGCCAAGGCACCCGAAGCGCGTTTTCAGAGCGCGCGCGAATTATTTGCGATGATCGCGGTATGAGCCCCGATCCCGGCGAGCGGCAGTACCTCGACCTGCTGGCCGAGGTACTGCAGGAGGGCGCGCTCAAGACCGATCGCACCGGTACCGGGACCCGTTCGGTCTTCGGCCGGCAGCTGCGCTTCGGGCTGGCGCAGAACTTTCCTTTGCTCACCACCAAGAAGTTGCATCTCAAGTCGATCGCCTATGAACTGCTGTGGTTCCTGCGTGGGGACACCAACGTGCGCTGGCTCCAGCAGCACGGCGTCACCATCTGGGACGAGTGGGCGGACGCGCAGGGCGAGCTTGGTCCGGTGTACGGTTACCAGTGGCGCCACTGGCGCACGCCCGACGGGCGCGAAATCGACCAGATCCGGCAGGTGGTGGAAGCGATTCGCGCGCGGCCCGATTCGCGGCGCCATCTGGTGAGCGCGTGGAACCCGGCGGACGTGGAGCGCATGGCGCTACCGCCCTGCCATGCGCTGTTCCAGTTTTACGTCGCCGGCGGGCGCCTGTCCTGCCAGATGTACCAGAGGAGCGCTGACCTGTTCCTGGGCGTACCGTTCAACATCGCCTCCTACGCGCTGCTGACGCGGATGGTTGCCCAGGTCACCGGCCTGCAGCCAGGCGAGTTCGTACTTACGCTGGGCGACGCGCACCTGTACCTCAACCACCTGGAGCAGGCGCGCGAGCAGTTGCGGCGCGAACCGCGCGCGTTTCCGCGCATGCGCCTGAATCCCGTGGTGCGCGATGTGTTCGCCTTCCAATACGAGGATTTCACGCTGGAGGGTTACGAACCGCATCCGGCGATCAAGGCGCCGATCGCGGTATAAAAAAAAGGGCCCGTCTGTAGGGGGAAATGACGGGCCCGGGGGAGGAACTGCTGTGCTGCCGGTCGCGGAGGCGCTAGACGCTCCCGCCGACCAGCAGCTGGCCGAGGTACAGCGCCCCGGCTGCCGCAAAACCGTAGACCACGGCGTCCGCGATGCGCGCGCGTTGCGCGGGCATGAACCCGGGCAGCGCCCGCACCATGGCGCCAGCGCCAAGCAGCGCGGCGAGCAGCGCAGCGCCGAGGCTAAAACTGCTGCCGAAGGCCTGCACCACCCAGCCTTGCGGCTCGACCAGCCTGTAGATCGATCCCGCGATGCCCACCAGCACGAGTGCACTGATGGCAAAACCGGCGAGCACCTGCGCCAGGATCGGAATCTCAAACTTCGTGTTGGCTTGTTCCATGCGTCAAGGCTCTCTGATCGCTATCCACTGAAAATATCCAGCAACTGTCATGCCAGCCTGAGGGAAGGCCCCCGGTATCAAGGAGTTACCGCAGAAGCGTGATCAAAGTCTCGGGCGCCAAACGGTGCGATTCGTCTCCCGGCGGCGACGAACGAATGCACAACGGCGCCAAGAGACTGAAGGGGCGCGGAATTTTCTGTCGCCGGGCGGCGACAGGCTCAGGATTCAGCGGCGACCTTGATCTTGAACATCGCCGGCTCCAGAGCGTGGCGCTCGAGCAGCCGGTAGAACTCCGTGCGATTGCGTCCCGCCAGGCGCGCCGCCTGGGTGACGTTCCCGGTCGTGATCTTGAGGATGCGTACCAGGTACTCGCGCTCGAAAGCGCGGCGCGCCTCGTCCAGCGGCGTGAGCGAGCCTGCGCCCGCGTCGAGTGCCTGGCGCACGAGCGAGGCCGGAATCACGTCCGTTGCCGTAAGCGCCACCGCCCGCTCGACGACGTTGAGCAGCTGTCGCACGTTGCCGGGCCAGGCGGCCGAAACCAGCAGCTCCATGGCTTCGGGCGACATGCCCAGGCGGGGCCGATCGTAGCGTTCGGCGAAGCGCGCGAGGAAATGCCCGGCGAGCAGGGGCACGTCTTCGCGCCGTTGCGCCAATGCGGGAATTTCCAGCTTCACGACGTTCAACCGGTAGTACAGATCCTCGCGGAACTCACCCGTGCCGATGCGCTCCTCGAGATTGCGGTGCGTTGCGGACACGATGCGCACGTCCACCGCCACTGCGTCATTCGCGCCCACCGGCCGCACCACGCGGTCCTCGATTGCGCGCAGCAGTTTGACCTGGAGCGCCGGCGGCATATCGCCCACCTCGTCCAGGAACAGCGTGCCGCCGTCGCAGGCCTGGAACAGGCCACGACGGTCCTGCACCGCGCCCGTGAACGCGCCCTTTTTATGGCCGAACAACTCGGATTCGAGCAGTCCCTCGGGGATGGCGCCGCAATTCACCGCGATGAAAGGTGCGCCGACGCGCCGGCTGGCGCGGTGGATGGCGCGCGCCAGCAATTCCTTGCCGGTGCCGCTGGCGCCGAAGATGCAGACGCTGGCATCGGACGCCGCCACGCGCTGGGCCTGCGCCAGCAGCGACTCCATGACCGCCGCACGCGTAATGATCTCCGAGCGCCAATGCGCCCGGTCACCGCTGGGCGCCGTCGACAAGCGCAGCGCGTCGGCAACCGTCTCCAGCAACACCTTCGGCTCGAACGGTTTGGTGAGAAAGCTGAACACACCGCGGCGCGTGGCCGCCACCGCGTCCGGGATCGTGCCGTGCGCGGTGAGGATCACCACCGGCAGGGAGGGCGCCTGGCGGTGGATGGCGTCGAACAACCCGAGGCCATCCATGCCCTGCATGCGCAGGTCAGTGATCACCAACTGCGGGCGCTTCACGGCGAGGCTGGCGAGCGCCGCGTCGGCGGACTCCACCGCGGTCACGCGGTAGCCCGCGGCGCTCAAGCGCATCGAAAGCAGGTGCAACAAGTCGCGATCGTCGTCGACGAGCAGGATGGCTGGCAATTCTTGGCTCATGGTTTCACCTGTTTATTTTTCGGCGGCGCTCTTCGCGTTCGAGGATGCCGCGCTCGATCGACTTAAGCGCGTCCAACTGCTGGCGCAGGGTACCGGCGCGCTCCTCGGCCGCCTCCAATTGCTGGCGCAGGAGGGCGGCGCGCTCCTCAGCCGCCTCCTCGCGCCGTTCCGCGGCGCGCAGATCGCGCGCCAGTCTCTGGCGCTCCGCCGCATTGGCCGCCAGCATGCCGGCGAGCTGCGTGAGGGGAGTATCCGGGCGGCGCGAGGCGAGTGGCTCGAGCAACGTCATCACGCGCGCGTCATCCCGCCAGGGCGACGGCAGCGCGGAGAGAAGCGCGGCAAGCCGAAGCCGGTTGGCGTCGTCCGGCACGGCAGCGTACATCTGCTGGGCATGCGCCAGTTGCCGACGCTGCTCCTCCGGGGTGGCGCGCGCCCCGCTCGCCGCAGCGCCAACGATTTCGCGTATCTGCATCGCCTCGCCCGCATCCGGCCGCAGCAACGCGCAACCGGAGAGCAGCACAGCGCACAATACCGCGGCGGCTCTCACGCCGCCTCCGCCATCGCCAGCAGCACCGGCCGCTTGGGCAGCGTGACGCGAAAATGCCCTCCCGGGCCGTCCGCCACCAGCGCAATCCGGCCGCCATGCGCCTCGACGTACTCGCGCGCAATGGCCAGTCCCAGGCCGCTGCCCTCGACGCGGCCGCCTGCTTTTGCGCGGCCCCTGAAGAAGGAATCGAACACGGCCTCACGCTCGACCGGCGGCACGCCGGGTCCGGAATCGATCACTTCGATGATCACGCTCGCCTGGGCTTCGCGCGCGACGATGGAAATCGCGCCGCCCGCCGGCGTGAACTTGATGGCATTTCCCAGCAGATTGTCGACGATCGAGCGCAGCTTCTCTGCATCCGCGTCGAGCGTCACCGGCGCGAGATCCAGGTCCACGCGCTGGCCTTTGGCCAACGCGGCGAGCCGGTGCGCATCGGCCACTTCGCGTACCAGCGCGTCGAGCTGCACCGTGCTCACCTCGAGCGAGGCCGCAGCGTGCAACGCGCGCTGGTAATCCAGCAGATCCTCGATCAGCTTCTGCAGCTTGACGCTGTTGTCGCGCATGATGCTGACCACCGCGCGCTGCGGCGGCGCCAGCGGCCCGGCGACCTGGTCGTTGAGCAGCTCCGCACCTTCGCGCAGCGACGCAAGCGGCGTCTTGAGCTCGTGCGACAGGTGGCGCAGGAAACGGTTCTTCTGCGCTTCGAGCTCGATCAGCCGCTGCCGCAGCCAGTCGAGCCGCTCGCCGAGGTCGCGCAGGTCCTGCGGCCCGCTGACGCGGATCGGCTGCGAAAAATCGGCGCCGCCGAGCTGCCGGATGGAGGCGTCGAGCTCGGCGATGGGCCGCGCGATGACGCGCGTCAGCGCCAGGGCGATGGCGAGCGCCACGGCGATGGTGACCAGCACCAGCTGCAGCAGCCGGCGCTGCACGCTTTCCGCGGCGGCGCGCAGCCGCTCGACCTCGCCATCGGCGACGCGATAGCTGATCGCCAGCACTTCGTGCGCGCTGTCGGCGAGCTCTGTCACCTTGGCGCCGACGGCGCGCGTATCCGGGGGCACCGGCGCCGCGGTGGACAGCAGGTCGTAGAGCGCCTGCTCGCCGCCGATGGTGCGGCGAAGCGCGGCGAGCTGATCGCCGTCCAGCGGCAGGCGCGCCAGCTCGTCGGACAGCTGAATGAATCCGAGGTGCAGCCGCTCGTAATCCTTGACCAATTCGGGATCGGGCAATACCGCGACCTGTTGCGCCAGCCGTTCGATCGAGCCGATGCGGTTGACCAGCGCGCGGCTGCCGCGCGCAGCCTGCGCCGCGTTGTAGACCGCGTTGCGGCTCTGCTCCGCTAGGTGCTGCGTGTTCCATGCGGAATACAGCAGTGCCCCGGCGAGCGGCGCCGCAACCAGCAGGAAGCCGGTAACCAGCAGGCCGAGGAAGGATCGCGGAAAACGCAGGGCCGCCCTCGGGGAGGTGTCCTGAGGTGCCATGTCCCTATAATCTCACGTAAAACAATGTCAGGAAGGGCCAAATGTCACAGGCTACGGCACGCTGCGCAACCCCCCGCGTGTATTTGGTCGCAGCCGTGGCCGCCAACGGCATCATCGGCGCGAACGGCAAGCTGCCCTGGCACCTGCCGGAAGACTTGCAGCACTTCAAAATGCTCACGATGGGCCACCCGGTCATCATGGGCCGCAAGACTTGGGACTCCCTTGGCAAGCCCCTGCCGGGCCGCGAAAACATCGTCCTCACGCGCGCGCCAGGCTACGAGGCGGCCGGCGCGAGCGTCGCAGCCTCGCTGGAGGGCGCGCTGGCGCTATGCGCGGGAGAGCCGACCGTGTTTGTCATCGGCGGCCGCGAAATATACGCGGCGGCACTGCCGCAGGCCCATGGGCTGGTGCTGACCGAGATCCAGCGCGAGTACGCGGGCGATGTACGCTTCCCGGAGTACGACCGCGCCGCCTGGCGCGAAACCCAGAGAAAGCCGCACACTGGCGCCGACGGGCTGCAGTTCGATTTCGTACTCTACGAGAGGGTGTAGGGAGCGCCCCGGCCCACCCTAGCGCTTCGGCTTGGACTCGAACACGCGCACCTCGGGCAGCGGGAACCCGTTGAACTCGCTGGCGTAGGCCGTGGTGTAGGCGCCCGCATTGCGCAGGTAAATGAAATCGCCCTCCTGCAGATCCGAGGGCAGAGGCTCCTCGCGCATGATCACGTCCACCGAATCGCAGGTCGGTCCGGCGACGTGCCAGGCGACGTCCGGCCCCGAACGCTCGGTGCGGATCTTGTATTTCAATCCCTCGGTGGTCTCGATCACGCCGCCGAACAGTCCCGCGTCCCAGTGCATCCAGCGCTTGCCGCCGCGCGTCGCGGTGCCGAGCATGCGGCACACGAAATAGCCGGCGTCGGACACCAGGTAGCGGCCTGGCTCGGCGATCACCTGCACGTCGTCCGCAAACACCTTCAGCGCCTCGTTCACCACCTCGCCGATCACCTCGATCGAGGGGATGGGCTTGACGTGGCGTACCGGAAACCCGCCGCCGATGTCGAGCAGGCGCGGCCTGAGCCCGGCCTTGAGCATGGCGTCGAACACAGTGCGTGCTTTTTCGATGCCGACGCGCCAGTTCGCCGGGTTGCGGCACTGCGAGCCGGCGTGAAAGGTGACCCCCGCGAGGTCCGCGCCGAGCTTTGCCGCCATGGCGATGATCTCGCGCGTCTCTCCGGCGCCGGCGCCGAACTTGCCGGACAAGGGCCAGTCGCTGCCGATGTTCGGGGTGGCGATGCGCAGGTAAAGCTGCGCCGTGGGATCCACGCCGTGCATGCGACGCAACTCGTCCACGCTGTCGACGACGAACCAGCGCAGGCCCTGCGCCGCGGCATAGGCGTCGGCCTCGCGCGAGCGCATTGGATTGGAGAAAAAAACTTCCGCTGCGGGCACACCCAGGGACAGCAGCAGGTCGAGCTCCGCAGTCGAAGCGATCTCGAAGCCCGCGCCTTCCTGCACCAGCGCCTTCAGCACGCGCCGGTCGGGATTGGCCTTCACCGCGTAATGCGGGCGCACGCGCGGCATGGCGGTGCGGAAGCGGCGCAGTTTTTCGCGCACGATGGCGGTATCCACGATCAGGAAGGGCCGCGTGTACTTCTGGCGCGCGGCCTGGCGCACGATCTCGAAGTCGAGGCTGACTTCGGGATGCGTGTCGAAGAGCTGTTCTTGCGCAAGCGGGGTTTGCTGTCTGTTGCGTACGAGGTTGCTCGGGCGATCGCCCATCAATATTCTCCCGGGATGCACTAAGTCTCAGGAATGTCGCGAACGACGACTCGGGAATTCGGCTCCGAGTTCCTCTGGCTTGTCATGATGACCTCCTTCTTAGCTCGTTGACCCAACAGGGAAAACTTGGGGCGATTATAGGGATGACCCCCTGCGAGTCAAGGGCTTTGTGAGCGCCTGAATGCGCATCGCACTGGGAGCGGACGGGCGCCGGGTCTGAGAAACTACTATAGGTAGGCGCGCTAACCGGCCGACCCACTAATACTTGTGGGCTCAGATGCGGGGCAGCGTGACGCCCTGCTGCCCCTGGTATTTGCCGCCGCGATCGCGGTAGGACGTCTCGCACACCTCGTCCGACTCCAGGAAGATCACCTGCGCGCAGCCCTCGCCGGCGTAGATCTTCGCCGGCAGCGGCGTGGTGTTGGAAAACTCCAGCGTCACGTGGCCCTGCCACTCGGGTTCGAGGGGCGTCACATTGACGATGATACCGCAACGCGCGTAGGTGGACTTTCCCAGGCAGATGGTGAGCACGCTGCGCGGGATGCGGAAATACTCCACGGTGCGCGCCAGGGCGAAGGAATTGGGTGGAATGATGCACACCGCGCCCTTGAAATCGACGAAGGACTTCGCGTCGAAGGCCTTGGGATCGACGATGGTCGAGTTGATGTTGGTGAAGATCTTGAATTCGTCCGCACAGCGGACGTCGTAGCCGTAGCTGGAGGTGCCGTAGGACACCACGCGCTTGCCGGCGACTTCCTTCACCTGCCCGGCTTCGAAGGGCTCGATCATGCCCTGCGCCGCCATGCGGCGGATCCACTTGTCCGATTTGACGCTCACCCCGGCCGCTCAGGTGTTCTGCACGACGATATTGGGGAACTTGCCGGTCATGTCCTTCTGCGACTCGGCGATCTTGACTGCGCACAGGCGCGCGATGCGCCGGTAAATTTCCGCCGACTTGCCCTCGGGATCGGCAACCACCGTCGGCTTGCCCGAATCCGCCTGTGCGCGGATCGACTCGTCCAGCGGCAGCTGGCCCAGCAGCACGGTGCCGTAGTCCTTGCACATGCGTTCGGCACCACCACTGCCGAAAATGTGGCTCTGGTGGCCGCACTTGGGGCACACGTGGACGGACATGTTCTCCACCACGCCCAGAATCGGGATGCCGACCTTCTCGAACATCTTGAGGCCCTTGCGCGCATCGATCAGTGCGATGTCCTGCGGCGTGGTGACGATGACGGCGCCGGTCACCGGCACTTTCTGCGCCAGCGTCAATTGAATGTCCCCGGTGCCCGGCGGCAGGTCCACCACCAGGTAGTCCAGGTCGCGCCAGCGCGTGTCCTTGAGCAGCTGCTCGAGCGCCTGCGTCACCATCGGCCCGCGCCACACCATCGGCGTGTCGACGTCGATCAGGAAACCGATCGAGATTGCCTGCAGGCCGTGGCCCATCATCGGTTCGAGGCCCTTGCCATCCTTCGACTCCGGCCGTCCCGCGATGCCGAGCATCATCGGCTGCGACGGGCCGTAGATATCCGCATCGAGGATGCCCACCGTGGCGCCTTCGGCGGCGAGCGCCAGCGCCAGGTTAACCGCGGTGGTGCTCTTGCCCACGCCGCCCTTGCCGGAGGCCACCGCGATGATGTTCTTGATGCCCGGCACCAGCTTCACGCCGCGCTGCACGGCGTGCGACACCACCTTCGAGCCCACGCCGACGCTCACGTTGGCGTCGCCCGCCTGCTTCAACGCCGCGACCAGCGCGCGCTTGATCGGCTCGAACTGGCTCTTGCCGGGGTACCCCAGCTCGATCTCGAGCTGCACGTCCGCGCCGGACACCTGGAGGCTCTTCAAAGAACGCGTGCTGACGTAGTCCTTGCCGGTATTCGGATCGACCAGTTTGGAGAGCAGGGAGCGGACCTCGGATTCACTCAGGGGCATGCCGCAAGTGTAAGCTAAAATCCGCGTTTTCCTCGGGCCAGCAATGCCGCAACGCAGGCTGTTCGTCACCACCGCGCTGCCCTACGCCAACGGGCCATTCCACATCGGCCACATCATGGAGTACATCCAGGCCGACATCTGGGTGCGCTTCCAGCGCATGCAGGGCCACGTGGTGCATTTCGTCGGCGCGGACGACGCGCATGGCGCGCCGATCATGCTCGCCGCGGAGAAAGCCGGCAAGGCGCCCGAGGAGTTCGTCGCCGCGATCGCGCGGGGCCGCAAGCAGTATCTGGACGGCTTCCATATCGCGTTCGACAACTGGCACTCGACGCATTCGGTGGAGAACACCGAGCTGTCGCAGGACATTTACCGCCGGCTGAAGAAGGCGGGGCTGGTCTACAACAAGCCGGTCGAGCAGTTCTTCGATCCCGTGAAAAACATGTTCCTGGCCGACCGCTACATCAAGGGCGAGTGCCCGAATTGCGGCGCCAAGGACCAGTACGGGGATGCCTGCGAGAACTGCAGCGCGGCGTACTCGGCGACCGACCTGAAGAACCCCTACTCGACCCTGTCCGGCGCCGCGCCGGTGCTGAAGACGTCGGAACACCACTTCTTCCGCCTGTCCGACGCCAAGTGCAAGGCCTTCCTGCGGCGCTGGCTGGACAAGCCGGGGCGCCTGCAGCCGCAGGTGGTCAACAAGACGAAGGAGTGGCTGGACGGAGAAGGCGACAAGGCGCTGGGCGACTGGGACATCTCGCGCGACCCGCCCTATTTCGGCATCCGCGTGCCCGACATCGAGGAGGAGAAGTACCTTTACGTCTGGCTGGATGCGCCGATCGGCTACCTCGCGAGCTTCAAGAACTACTGCGCCAAGGCCGGCCTGGACTTCGAGCGACTCCTGCAGGACCCGGGCACCGAGCAGATCCATTTCATCGGCAAGGACATCATCTATTTCCACACCCTGTTCTGGCCGGCGATGCTGGAGTACGCGGGCAAGCCCTACAAGGTGCCCGACCACGTCTACGTGCACGGCTTCATCACCGTGTCCGGCGACAAGATGTCCAAGTCGCGCGGCACCGGCATCAGCCCACTGCGCTACCTCGAGCTGGGCATGAACCCGGAGTGGCTGCGCTACTACATCGCCGCCAAGCTGAACGCGAACGTCGAGGATCTGGATTTCAATCCGGATGACTTCCTGGCGCGCGTGAACAGCGATCTGGTGGGCAAGTTCGTGAACATTGCCAGCCGGTGTGCCCCGTTCATCACGAAGCGGTTTGCCGGGAAGTTGCAGGGCGTAGGACTGAAGAAAGAGTCTGTCTTGGACATTGCCTCAACAGTGAAGAACGCCGCACCGGAAATCGCGGCTTTCTATGAGGCCCGCGAGTTCGGCAAGGCGATTCGACGCATCATGGACCTCGCGGACGATGTGAACCGATTTGTGGACGCCGAGAAGCCGTGGGAGCTGGCCAAACAGTCTGACCAAGAGACGCGGCTGCACATCGTATGTTCGGAGGCGATTGAAGCATTCCGATTCCTGGCGATCCTGCTGGCACCGGTGCTGCCGCGCACGGCAGATCTGTCGGCGCAGATGTTAGGCGTCAGGCAATTCTCCTGGAACGATCTGCAGAAGTATCTGGGCCAGGATCACGCGATTGGGGCTTACAAGCACCTCACCAGTCGTGTTGATGACAGGCAACTTGATGCGCTGTTCGACATCGCATCGGTGCCGCAGGCCACGGCTCCACAGCGCCACGCCGAACATCAGCAGCACGCAGCCAAGGAGAAATCCGTGTCAGACATTGTCACGATCGACGACTTCAACAAACTTGACCTGCGCGTGGCGAGAATCGCCAGTGCGGAACACGTGGAGGGCGCCGACAAGCTGCTGAAACTCACCCTCGACCTCGGCGGCAGCACGCGCACCGTGTTCGCCGGCATCAAGTCGGCCTACGACCCGGCCAGTCTCGAGGGAAAGCTCGCGGTGGTGGTCGCCAATCTCGCCCCGCGCACGATGAAGTTCGGGGTTTCCGAAGGCATGGTGCTCGCCGCCTCGGGGGAAGAACCGGGAATATTCCTCATTTCGCCGGACACCGGGGCGCAACCGGGCATGCGCGTAAAATAGCTTTCCCCGCGGCCGTCGCGCCGCTTCCGGCTCGACGCATGATCGAACATCCCAGCCGCACGCTGGTTTGCAGCATCGTATTCCTGGACATCGTCGAGTATTCGACGAAGCCGGTGGCGGAGCAATTGCTGCTCAAACAGGCGTTCAACAAGCTGCTCAGCGCCGCGCTGGAGAACGTCGTGCCGCGCGACCGCGTGGTTCTGGACACCGGCGACGGCGCCGGCATCACCTTCCTCGGCGATCCCGAAGACGCGCTGTTCGTCGCCATGTCGCTGCGGGCCGCGGCGCGCGCCGAGGCCACGGGCGCGATCTCCATCCGCATCGGCGTCAACCTGGGTCCGGTGCGCCTGGTGAAGGACAT
Organism: Betaproteobacteria bacterium; assembly: GCA_031389685.1. Lineage (GTDB taxonomy): Bacteria > Pseudomonadota > Gammaproteobacteria > Burkholderiales > SG8-39 > JAABQT01. Next base: position 22,896 of record JANMSV010000085.1, on the reverse strand, counting down.
CAACGGGCAAATGAACATCATCGGCGACGGCATCAATGTCGCCCAGCGCGTGATGACGTTCGCGCAGTCGGGACAATTGCTGGTGTCGCGCTCGTATTACGAGGTCGTGTCGTGCCTGTCGCTCGACTATGCCAGCCTGTTCAGCTACGTAGGGGCGCGCACCGACAAGCACGTGCGCGAGCACGAGGTGTACTCCGTGGGCATCGGCACGGATGCCGCGCGGCGCGTGATCGAGACCAGTTCACGGCGCGTAGCGCCGCGCCGCGGCACGCCGCGGCTGATCGGCGAACTCACCGACGCGCGCCCGTTCGGCGTGCACCGCATCGCACTGCTCAGTGCCCCGCTCGCGTTTGCGCTGCTGGTCGGCGGGGGTGTCGCGGTGCGCGCTCAAATGAAGCCTGTGCAGACCGCGATGAAGCCTGCGCCATTGGCGCAAATTCAAGTGTTCAAGCCGGCGTCCGTGCCGGCGGACACCGCCCCGGTCCCCGAAAAACCATCAGTAACAGCGCCCGCCGAAGCTGCGCCCCCTCGAAAGCAGTTGACTGCCGCGCAAAAGGCTGCACGCCGTGAGGCGCTGGCCGCCAAAGCGGCGCGCGCCCAGGCCGCGACGACCAGTGTGGCAGCCGCGCCGGCGAAAGCCGCCACCACCGGGGTCGTGCAGCTCATCGTCCTTCCCTGGGGCGAGGTGTTCGTGGACGGCAAGAGACGCGGCGTCAGCCCACCGCTGCGCACGGTGGAACTCGCGGCCGGCCCGCACCTGATCGAAGTGCGAAACGGGTCCTTCAGGCCGCTCCTGCAGCGCGTCGACGTGAAAGCCGGGACGCCCGTGCAGGTCAGCCATCACTTTCGCTGATCGCGCGCTCGCGGTATCTTTCGTCCGGTGGCGCGCCGATGCCGGCAGCGCCGGGTTGACTGTAATGCCCAATAGATCAAGGCCGGGGGACAGGAGGGTGATGCGGACGCGGGTGGTCGCGATGTGTGCGGTGCTGCTGCTGTCCAACGCCTGCACGACTGGCCCGCTGCGTGGCTTTTGGGAGGACGTCCGGGGCATCTTCAAGAGCGAAAGGGGCGGACCGGCCCTGGAGGTCGGGTTGCGCCAGTACGAGCTCGGCAGCTATCCGGAGGCGGCCAGGAACCTGCAGACAGCCCTTGACCACGGCCTGCCCGTTGAGGACCGGGTGAAAGCGCACAAATACCTCGCGTTCATCCATTGCGTTTCGGACCGGGCGGCCGCGTGCCGCGACGAGTTTCGCAGGGCGCTGGCGATCGATGCGAAACTTGATCTGACGCAGGCCGAGGCGGGCCACCCGACCTGGGGACCGGTGTTCCGCTCGGTCAAAGCCGGCCGCTAGCCGCAGGTATCTGCCGACATGGACGAGAACAAACTCGGCCGCTTCGAGATCCTCGCCGAGATCGGCCGCGGAGCGATGGGCATCGTCTACAAGGCGAAGGACCCGATGCTCGAGCGCACCGTGGCCATCAAGACCATCAATATGAGCATGGACCGCGACGGCGCGGAAATGTACGAGAAGCGCTTCTACCAGGAAGCGCGCGCCGCCGGCGGACTGAACCATCCCAACATCGTCACCGTGTACGACATCGGCAAGACCGAGAGCGCCTGCTATATGGCGATGGAGTACATCGAGGGCGCAGAGTTGCGCACTCTGCTCCTGCCCGGCAAGCCGTTGCCGGTGCCGCGTGCGCTGACGATCGCGGCGCAAGTGGCGGAGGGACTGGCCTACGCGCACGAGCGCGGCGTGGTGCACCGCGACATCAAGCCGGCGAATATCATGGTGCCCGAGAGCGGCGCGGTGAAGATCACGGATTTCGGCATCGCGCGCATGCGCTCCTCGAACGTGCAGACGCAGACCGGCATGATGATGGGCTCGCCGAAGTACATGTCTCCCGAGCAGGTGATCGGCAAGCGCGCCGACCATCGTTCGGACATCTTCTCGCTCGGCGTGATCCTGTACGAAATGCTGACGGGGGCGGCGCCGTTCACCGGCGAAAGCGTCAACGCCGTGATGTACCAGATCGTGAATTTCGCGCCGCCCTCGCCGAGCGCCATCAACCCGGCGGCGCCCAGCGCGCTCGATGCGATCGTGAGCAAAATGCTTGCCAAGGCGCTGGAGGAACGGTTCCAGAGCGCCGCTGAAATCGCCCGTGGCCTGCGTGAATGCGAGCACCAGGTGCACGGCGCGCCGAGCGCCACCAACACGCTGCCACTGGCGGCGCTCGCGCCCGCAGTGGTGGACGCCGAAGTGAAATCGGCGTTCCTGGCGCAGACCGTGGAGCGCTCGCGACGCGCCGAGGAAGAGTCGCCGTCCCCGGACCCGGCACCGGCGCGCGGGCTGTCGCGCACATTCGATTCCCTGGAGGCGACTCAGCGCCTGGTCGCGCTGAGCGACACCGCGCAGGCGAACGACCCGACGGCCAGCACCCTCCCGCTCACCATGCAGACCACGGCCATGGCCATGAGCGGAGGCTGGAAGCGGCGCGACACCGCCATCGTGGCGGCGGGCGCCGTCGCGGGACTGATCGTGGCAGCCCTCATCGTGTTGACGTAGTGGAGTTCGGCGCGCTCCACGCCATCCTGGCGATTGCCGTACGGGATCTGCTGTTCCCGACGTCCGCACAGCATGCCGCTACCCGTCGTGCTTAGAGCTAATATCCGGCTTCACGGCAGAAAGTTGTTTTCATGACCGTTGATTCCCCGGGCGCAATCGTCGCCGTGGCGGCTGCTTGGCTGGTCATCGCGGCGCTCGCCCTGCTGCCCGCCGGCAACGCGTTCGCCGCACGGCGACTCGCCTTCCCGCTAGGCGCGCTGATTGGGCTTGCACTTTCGGCGCTTGGGCTGCAGGCGATCTGGCTGCCTGCGGCGCAATTGACCCTGCCGCTCGGGCTGCCCGACCTCCCTTTCCACCTGCGCGTCGATCCGCTGGCTGGATTTTTCCTGATGCTGCTCGGCTCCGTATCGGCGGGAATCTCCGTTTACGCCACCGGCTATTTCCGCGATGAGACCGCCGGGCGGCTCGCGCTCATCGGCCTGCAGTACCACGTGTTCCTCGCCAGCATGGCGTTCGTGATCCTCGCCGATGACGCGTACCTTTTCATGGTGGCGTGGGAAACGATGGCGCTGTCTTCGTACTTCCTGGTGACCACCGACCACAAGCTGCCGGCAGTACGCAGCGCCGGGTTCCTTTACCTGCTGATCGCGCACCTCGGCGCGCTCGCGATCCTGCTGTGCTTCGGCGTGATGCACGGCGGCCATGGCGACTACACCTTCGACGCCCTGCGCTCGACAGAGCTCGATCCGCGCTGGGCCACGGTGGCGTTCCTGCTCGCGTTCTTCGGCTTCGGCGCCAAGGCCGGGATGATTCCACTGCACGCCTGGCTGCCCGAGGCGCACCCGGCGGCGCCCTCGCCGGTCTCGGCGCTGATGAGCGGCATCATGTTGAAAACCGCCATCTACGGCATGGTGCGGGTGATCTACGACCTGATCGGCGCCGCGCGCCGACGAGGCGCTGCGCCAAATCGAGCAGCAGCTGGGCGCAACGATCCTCAAGCACTTCGGGCGTTCGCTCGCCATCCGGCACGTGGACGCGGGCTCCTGCAACGGCTGCGAACTCGAGATCCACGCCGCCAACGGTCCGCACTACAACCTCGAACGGCTCGGCATCAAGTTCGTGGCGAGCCCGCGGCATGCCGACATGCTGCTCGTCACCGGGCCGGTGTCGCGCAACATGGAAACGGCGCTCAGGCGCACCTACGCAGCCACGCCAGAACCCAAGCTGGTAGTGGCGATCGGTGACTGCGGTTGTACCGGCGGGATCTTTGGCGAGAGCTACGCGAGCTGCGGGCGCGTCGCCAACGTGATCCCGGTGGACGTCGCTGTACCCGGCTGCCCGCCCCCGCCCACGGCGATTATCCAAGGCATTCTCACGGCGGTGAGCGCCGCAAAGCGCTAGCGATCAGGACTTGCCGCCGCAGCTCGCGGGCATCGCGGTAATCGGGAACCCGCGGCAGGCCCAGCTCAGCTTGCCGCCCTGCAGCGTCGGCGTGAACGACACTTCGATGGCGTTCTTTTCGTTCCAGCCGCGGACCGCGCCGTTGATTTCCACGAGCCACTTCAATTCGCCGTGCTTGGGGTCGGTACGAGCGGCCAGCTTGACGTTGTTGCCCGAGCCGGCGAGCGCACCCGATTTCTCGGCAGCCGCCACCACCTGCTGCTTCGCAGCATCCGCGCCCGACACCAGGGCCTGCGCGGCTTCCCTGGCATCGCTACCCGCCATTTGCGGCAGCACCACCGCAACCGCGAGAAAACCCGCCAGTGCCAGTCCAGCAATGATCAACAGTACGGCGCGCATCGCGATTTCCCCCAAGCAGACTCGGCCTGCGAGCGCAGGATGGAGTGATAAATTTCCGCTGCAGCTTACCATGGACTTCGGCAGCGTTCAGCAACGGGGCCGGGGACTGGAGGAAATTTTACAGGTGCAAACAATTCGCCTGCTGATCCGCGGACGCGTGCAGGGTGTGGGCTTCAGGGACGCGCTGCAGCAGCAAGCCGAGCGCCTGGGCGTGACCGGCTGGGTGCGCAATCGCGCCGACGGGGGCGTCGAGGCCCTGGCGCAGGGCAGCGCCGAGGCCGTAGCCGCACTGCTGGCATGGGCGCACCGCGGCCCGCCTGCGGCGCACGTCGAGCAGCTCGAGAGCGGACCACCGGCGCCCGAGCACGCCGGCCGCCGCTACGCCCGATTCGAACGCTGGCCGAGCGCCTGAGCGCGCTTTTTCAGTGCCTGCACCACGGAAAAGGCCCACGGCCGGCAGGCCAGCAACAAGCCCACGCCCTCGCGCCTGCGCGCGGGCAGCGTCGAATCGACTTCTGCGAGTTCGTTGAACTCGGCCGCCACGCGCTCCAGCCGGCGCCTGAGCATTGCGGCGGACGCCGGCGAGAGGTCGCGCGCCTCGAAGCGCAGCAACTCGAGCGGGCCGCTGAAGCGCGAACGCAGGAACTCGGCGGTCACCCGCAGTCCGTAGGCCTTCTTGACCGGGCCGCCCGCGCGCCAGACGAAGTCCTTCGACACCCGCAGGCGCACACGCTCGCCCGCGTCCCAGTCGATCAGCCGCGCGCGCTCGAACTTGGCGAGCGCCAGCGTCAGCTCGGTGCGGGCAATGGCGAACTCCTCGACGATTTCGGCAAAGCTCCAGCCGTTCAGAATCAGCCAGAACACCGACAGCAGTCGCTCATCGCTCGCCAGCACGGCTTCCTGCTCCACGCTGAGTTCCGCGGCCTGGTTCTCCGGGCCGCGCGCCATGCGCGCGACCTCGACCAGGTCCAGATCGAGCACCCGCAGGACGGCGTCGACGCGTGCCAGGGTGAATGTGCCGCGCGAGAACAGGCGCTTGACGCTGGCCTCCGACAGGCGCAGCTCGCGCGCCAGCGCCCCGTAGGTCATGCCGCGCGCCTTGAGGCATTTCTTCAGGGCTTCGACCAGGCGGTGGGCCAAGGGCATGGCAGGCGCAAAGGATGAAACGGACAGTATCGTAAAACGATACTCCTGAATTCTGGTATTGCATTGCACCATACGGTGCGCGAACAATGGGTCGCCCATCACCCAAGGAGCCCGCCATGCTCGCAGCGCAATCCCTGCCCCTCGCCGCCTTCACCGGACCACGCGTTTGCTCCGCGCTCGACCTGTGCAAGGCCATGCTGGCCGGCACCAGCTGGGCCGGGAGTTACGATGCCTCCGGCCTGGACAGGACGCTTTGCCACGACGCCGAGCGCGGCCTGCTGGAGGTGCAAGCCGGCGTGTCCTGGCGCGCGCTCGACGCGTTTACCGATGGCACGTTCCCGGGCGGCACCGTCGGCGAAAGCATCGCTGCCAATGCTGCGGGGCCCGATGGCCGGCCGATGGTCGCGCACCTGCACTCGATGACCCTGGTGACGGCGGACGGCGAGCTGCGGCGCGTCAACCGGGGACAGGCGCCTGAGCTGTTCAGGCTTGCGGTCGGCGGGTTCGGCGCGTTCGGACCCTTCTACAGCGTGACGCTGGATCTCGGGTCCCTGTCAAGAGCCGCCGGGAATGCCAGCGCACCCGTGTGCCTTGAGCTGCCCCCGGTCGAAGCGCCGGGCTCATTGTTCTGCATCGAGGTGCTGGTGCCGCCGCAGGCCGCCGATGCGTTCATCGACCGGGCACGCGCCGCGCTCGACGAGCGCCGCTGCGCGCTGACCCGCCTGGAAGTGCGCCGCTCGCTGCCCGAGGACGAAACTTTCCTGCGCTGGGCACGGCGCGAATTCGCGGCTCTGCGCATCGAGTACTGCGCGCGCTCGACGATCGGCGCCTGCGCCGCTGCGGCGCAGTTGCGCAGGCACTTGATTGATCTCGCGCTCGGCGCCGGGGGCGGCATCGCGCCAGCGCACCTGCCGTATGCCAGCCGCGCGCAGGCGGCGGCCTGCTTTCCTATGCTGGGCGCGTTTCTCGCCGAGAAACGACGCTGCGATCCGGCCGAACGTCTGCTCGGTGCCTGGTACCGCAGCGTGCGCGACCTGTGGCGCCGGGAGGCCTGCGAAGTACGCTGGTCGCGCGGCTAGGCGCCGACCGAATACACGACCTGCACCTTCTCCGGCGCCAGCCAGGCACCCAGCCGTTCGATCAACTGCGCGTCGGGCCGCACGCGCCAGGCGTCGCCCAGGGCAACATCGCAGGCGGCGGCGCCAGTCTGGTAGTGCACGAATACCGGGCAGGCGCCGTCCGCACGGTATGGCGAGAGCAGCTCCATCAGGTGGCGGGCGTCGGCCTGCCGGTTCATTTCCAGTCGCAGGCGCGCCGCGTAACGCGCACGCAGCGCGGGCAGGTCATAGAGCTCCTCGGCGCTGACGCGCAAGCCGCCCGCGAACTCGTCGCGCTGCGCCTTGCCTTGGACGATCAGCAGCGCGTCCTCTTTCAGCTTGTCGCGGTGCTTCTCGAACAACTCGTTGAACACCGTGACCTCGAGCTGGGCAGTGCCGTCATCGAGCATCACCACCATCATGCGCCCACGCCGGGTCATCTGCGTGCGCGCCGAGGCCACCACGCCCGCCAACCACGCGCGCGGCTCCGCGGAGTTGAGCCTGGCGAGCGGCGTGCGCGGAAAGCCGGCAATCTCGCGCTCGTACACCGAGAACAGGTGGCCCGACAGCGTGAAGCCGAGCGCGGCCTTCTCCTCCAACAACTTTTGCTTGAGATCCCAGGGCCGGGCGTCGATCAGCGCCGCGTCGCCGTCGCGCGCGCCGTCGGCGTCGCCGAACAGGCTGACCTGCGCCGCCTGGCGTTCCGCCTGCTCCGCCGTCTCCAGCGCGCGCGCCACGCTGGCGAGCAGGCTGGCCCGGTTGCCCTCGAGCGCGTCGAACGCGCCGGCACGCACCAGCGCCTCGATGGCGCGGCGGTTGACGGTGCGCTTGTCCACGCGCCGGCACAGGTCGAACAGGCCGCTGAACGGCCCGGCCTTGCGCGCCTCGAGGATCACGCCGATCGCCGATTCTCCGGTGCCGCGCACCGCGCCCAGGCCGTAGCGGAGCGTCTGCGCGTCCACCGGCACGAAACGGTATGCGCAAGCGTTGATGTCCGGCGGCAGCACGGCGAGGCCGTTGGCAAGCGCGTCCTCGTGAAACTGGCGCACCTTGTCGGTGTCGTCCATGACCAGCGACAGGTTGGCCGCCATGAACGCGGCCGCGTGGTGCGCCTTCAGGTAGGCGGTCTGGTAGGCGAGCAACGCGTAGGCGGCGGCATGCGAGCGGTTGAAGCCGTAGCCCGCGAACTTTTCCATCAGGTCGAATAGCTGAGTCGCCTTGCCCTTGGAGAGGCCGTTCTGCTGCGCACCGGCGACGAACACGTCGCGCTGCTGCGCCATTTCCTCGGCATTTTTCTTGCCCATCGCGCGCCGCAGCAGGTCGGCGCCGCCCAGCGTCAGGCCGCCGATCACCTGCCCGATCTGCATCACCTGCTCCTGGTACACCATGATGCCGTAGGTCGGGCTGAGGATCGGCTCGATGCGCTGGTCGAGGTATTCCACGCGCTGGCTGCCGTGCTTGCGCGCGATGAAATCCGGGATCAGGTCCATGGGCCCCGGACGGTACAGCGCCACCAGCGCGATCACGTCCTCGAAGCGGTCCGGGCGCGCGCGCTTGATCAGGTCGCGCATGCCACGGGATTCCAGCTGGAATACAGCGGTGGTGTTGCCCGACGAGAGCAGTTGGTAGGTCGCCGGGTCGTCGAGCGGCACCTGCTCCAGCGAAAATCCGGATTCGCCCAGTGCGCGCACGTAGCGCACCGCCCAATCCAGGATGGTGAGCGTGGTCAGGCCGAGGAAATCGAATTTCACCAGGCCGACGGCTTCGACGTCGTCCTTGTCAAGCTGCGAAATGACCCCGGTGCCGCCTTCTGCCGCATACAGCGGGCAGAAGTCGGTGAGCTTGCCGGGCGCGATGAGCACGCCGCCGGCATGCATGCCGACGTTGCGCGTGAGTCCTTCCAGTTTTTCGCCCAGGGCGAGCAGCTCCCTGACCTCGTCCTCTTTTTTCTCGCGCTGCGCAAGCAGCGGCTCCATCTCGCGCGCGTCGGCCAGTGTGACGGTGCGTCCGGGCTGCACCGGGATCAGCTTTGCCACCTGGTCACAGAAGTTGTAGCCCAGGTCAAGGACGCGGCCGCAGTCGCGCACCACGGCGCGCGCCGCCATGGTGCCGAAAGTGACGATCTGCGACACGTGGTCGGCGCCGTACTTGCCGCGCACATAGTCGATCACCTTGTCGCGACCGTCCTGGCAGAAATCAATGTCGAAGTCCGGCATCGACACCCGTTCCGGATTCAGAAAGCGCTCGAACAGCAGGTCGTAGGTAATCGGGTCGAGGTCGGTGATGCCCAGCGAATACGCGACCAGCGAGCCGGCGCCCGAGCCGCGGCCGGGCCCGACGGGCACGCCGTTGTGCTTCGCCCAGTTGATGAAGTCGGCGACGATCAGGAAGTAGCCGGCGAAACCCATCTGGATGATGGTGCGGATTTCGAAGTCGAGCCTCGCCCGGTAGCGCGGCGCCGCGCGCGCCCGCTCCGCGGCCTCCGGGAACAGCTTGTCGAGCCGCGCGGCGAGGCCTTGCTCGGCCTGCTGGCGCAGGGTCTGGTCGATGGTGATCCCCGGCGGCGTGGGAAACGCCGGCAGGCGGCTTTTGCCAAGCTCGATTTCCAGGCTGCAGCGCCGCGCGATCTCCAGCGAATTGGCGAGCGCCTGGGGCAGGTCCGCGAACAGCTGTGCCATTTCAGCCTGCGACTTGAAGTATTGCTCCGCGGTGAACAGGCGCGGACGGCGCTGGTCGCCGAGCACGTAGCCCTGTGCAATGCACACGCGCGCCTCGTGCGCCTTGAAATCCTCCGGCGCGAGAAACTGCACGGGGTGCGTGGCGACCACCGGCAATGCGAGCCGCGTGGCCAGGTCCACGGTGCGCGCGAGCAAGGTTTCGCCCTGGGCAAAGCCGGCGCGCTGGACTTCGAGGTAGTAGCGGTCCGGGAACAAGGCGGCCCAATCACGCGCCAGCCGTTGCGCCGCCCCGTTGCCTGCGGCAAGCGCCTGCCCTACGTCGCCGCCCGCGGCGCCGGAGAGCGCGAGCAGGCCTTCGGTGCCGGCTTCGCGCAGCCAGGCGCGCGAGATTTCGGCGCGCGCCCGGTGCTGATTCGTGATCCAGGCGCGCGACAGCAGCTCGCACAGCCGCAGATAACCCGCGCGCGACGCGCACAACAGCAGCACGCGCGACGGCTTGTCCGCGTCGGCCTCGCCCTGCACCCAGCAATCGGCGCCGATGAGCGGCTTGACGCCCGCAGCGCGCGCCGCCCGGTAGAACTTCACCATGCCGGACAGATTTGCACTGTCGGTGAGCGCCAGCGCCGGCATGCCGTCCTGCGCCGCGCGTCGCACCCCTTCGTCGAGCCGGACGATCCCGTCCGTCACCGAGTACTCGCTGTGCAGCCTGAGATGGACGAAGCGAGGAGAAGACATTGGATGCGGCGAAAGTTTACCATCCGCGCATGCGCGCTTACGCCTTGTTTGCCCTGTTCGCCGGCGCGACTTGCATCGCGCTATCGCCGATCTGGGTGCGCGTCGCCGACGTCGGTCCGACCGCGAGCGCGTTCTGGCGTGTGGCACTCGCCGCGCCGCTGCTGTGGGCCGTCGCGGCGCTGGTGCCGCGCGCGGTCGCGATCCCGGACCGCAACCGCCGCATACTCCTGCTGCTCGCGGGACTCGCGTTCGCAGGCGATCTCGTCTTCTGGCACTGGTCGATCCAGTTTACCTCGGTCGCCAACTCAACGCTGCTCGCCAACCTCGCCTCGATCTTCGTCACACTGGCCGCGTGGCTGCTGTGGCGCCAGCGGCCGACCGGACAGTTTCTGCTCGCGCTCGCGCTGGCGCTCGCAGGCGTCGTCATGCTGGTGCGCACCAGCCTTGATTTCTCGCCGCGCGCGCTGCTCGGCGACGCCCTGGGCGTGGTCACTGCGATGTTCTATGCCTGGTACCTGCTGTCGGTGAAAGGGCTGCGCGACCGCGGGGCGGCCACCCTGCAGCTGATGGCGGTCACCACCACGGTGACTGCCGCGATCCTGCTGCCGGTGGCGCTCGTTTCAGGCGAGGTGCTGCTGCCGCCAAGCGCCGCCGGGTGGCTGGTGCTGATTGGCCTCGCCTGGATCTCGCACGCCGCGGGACAAGGCCTGATCGCCTACGCGCTAGCGCATTTGCCGGCCGCGTTCTCTTCCGTCGGCCTGCTGTTCCAGCCAGTGATGGCGGCGGCCTTCGCCTGGGCGCTGCTGGACGAGCCGCTGGTAGCGCTGCAGGTCGCCGGTGGCGCGGTGGTGCTGACCGGAATCTATCTTGCGCGCAGCGGTTCGAAAGGAACAGAATAACGCATCAGATCAGGCGGCGAGCGCCGCCGGGGAGGGTACACATGGCAGTCAAGAAGAAAGCCAAGGCCAAAGCCATACGCAGGAAGGTGCCGGCGAAACGGCCGGCAATCCGCAGGAAAATCGCGCAGCCCGCCAGGAAGCCCGCGCGCAATGCGCCAGTCCGGCGTGCCGCGCCGAAGGCAGCCAAGCCGAAGTCAGCCAAGCCGAAGCCGCCGAGTCCGCCGGAGCGGCCCGCGCCGGGGGTACGCATCGGCGTGGTGACCCACTACTACGGCCAGCCCTCGGTGGCGATCGTGAAGCTCGAATCGGGAACCCTGCGTGTCGGCGACACCGTCCACATCCGGGGACACACCAGCGATTTCAGCCAGCGCATCGAATCGCTGCAGGTCGAGCACGCTGCGGTCAACGAAGTCGGGCCGAACGACGATTTCGGGATCAAGGTCCTCCAGCCCGTGCGCGAGCACGACGTCGTCTACAAGGTGGCTAGCTGATCACCACTTCGGGTTCGCCTTTTGCTTTTTCTATAGAGCCGATTTCGTAGACCGTCTCCCCCATCGCGCGCAGCCTGCTCGCTGCGCGCCGCGCATCGGTGGCCGCGACCACGGCGACCATGCCGATGCCGCAGTTAAAGACGCGGTGCATTTCCGCCTCGGCGACGGCGCCCTTGCGCTGCAGCCAGTCGAACAGCGGCGGCCGCGGCCACGCGCTGGCACGGATCACGGCGCGTGTGCGCTTGGGCAGGATGCGCGGCAGGTTGCCGACCAGGCCCCCGCCGGTGATATGCGCGAGCCCCTTGATGCGCATCGTCCGGAGCAGCTTCAGGATCGGCTTCACGTAAATGCGCGTCGGTTCCATGATTGCATTCACCATCGCCGCATCCGGCGCGTCACGCTCGATAATGCGGCGAATGAGCGAGTAGCCGTTGGAATGCGCGCCGCTCGAGGCGAGTCCGAGCACTGCGTCGCCCGGCTTGATCGAGCGCCCGCTGACGATGCGCTTCCGTTCCACCACGCCGACGCAGAATCCCGCCAGGTCGTACTCGCCTTCGGGATACATGCCCGGCATCTCCGCGGTCTCGCCGCCGATCAGCGCGCAACCGGCCAGTTCGCAGCCGTGCGCAATGCCTTTCACCACCTTGGCCGCCACCTTGGTGTCGAGCTTGCCGCAGGCGTAGTAATCGAGGAAAAAGAGCGGCTCCGCGCCCTGCACCAGCACGTCGTTCACGCTCATCGCCACCAGGTCGATGCCCACCGTGTCGTGGCGGCCGTAGGCGAACGCCAGCTTCAGCTTGGTGCCGACGCCGTCGGTGCCCGACACCAGCACCGGCTGGCGGTATTTCCTCGGGATTTTGCACAGCGCGCCGAATCCGCCGATGCCCGCCAGCACTTCGGGTCGCATGGTGCGCCGCGCGTAAGGCTTGATGGCCTCGACGAGAGCGTCGCCGGCGTCGATGTCGACGCCCGCGTCGCGGTAGGAAAGCGGGTCGCTCATGCTAGAGTTTCGCGTTTGCAGCGCGATTTTACTTGAGATGCCTTCCCCGTTTTCCGCCAATCCGCAGTTCTGGGGCTGGATCGCCGTCGCGCTGGTGGTCGGCGGCCTGCTCTACCTGCTGTCGCCGATCCTCGCGCCGTTCCTGTTCGCGGCGATTCTTGCCTACATCCTCGACCCGATCGTCGAGCGCCTGACGGGCAAATACCTGCCGCGCACGCTGGCCGTGGTCCTGGTCCTGGTCGGCGCGCTGCTGCTCATCGTCGCGCTGGCGCTGGTCGTCCTGCCGCTGTTCGCCAAGGAACTGCGCCAGCTCGTCGACCGCCTGCCCGCGTTCCTGGTCTGGCTCAACCAGCAGCTCCTGCCGCGGCTCAAGGAACACTTCGGCGTCGAATTCCAGCTCGACGTCGACACCGTGCGCAAGCTGGCCTCCGACCTGGTGTCGGACAACCAGGACGTGGTGGCGCGGCTGCTCGGCTCGCTCAAGGTCGGCGGGCTGGCCCTGGTCGCGTTCTTCGTCAACCTGCTGCTGGTGCCGGTGGTGCTGTTCTACCTGCTGCGCGACTGGCACGCGCTGCTGGCGCGCGTCGAGCGCCTGATCCCGCGCCACGTGCATGCGCAGGCGCGCGCAATCCTGCGCGAAGTGGACGCGGTGCTCGCGGAGTTTCTGCGCGGGCAGCTGACGGTGATCGTGTTGATGAGCGTTTACTACGTGCTCGCACTGTGGCTGGCGCGGCTGGAGTTCGCGCTGCCGATCGGCCTGATCACCGGGCTGCTGGTGTTCATCCCCTACGTCGGCGCGCTCGCCGGCTTTATCCTCGGCACCATTGCCGCGCTGATGCAGTTCGACAGCCTCTGGGGCGTGGCCTGGGTATGGTTCGCCTTCGGCGCCGGCCAGGCGCTGGAGGGCCTGGCGGTGACGCCGCTGCTGATGGGCGAGCGCATCGGCCTGCACCCGGTGGCCGTGATCTTCGCGTTGCTTGCCTTCGGCCAGGTATTCGGCTTTTTCGGCGTGCTGCTCGCGCTGCCGGCGAGCGCGGCGCTGCTCGTCGCCTTGCGCCACCTGCGCCGCGCCTACCTCGCGAGCGCGCTGTACGGCGGCGCGAAGTGACGCGCCAGCTCGCGCTGCCCATCTCCGCACCGCCCGAGCCCACGCTCGATAATTTCGTGCCGGGCTCGAACGCCGAGCTGCTGGCGCGACTGTGCGAGCTTGCGGCAGGCCGGCTTGCCGAGTCCGTGATCTACCTGTGGGGCGAGGCGGGATCGGGTCGCAGCCACCTGCTGCGCGCCAGCGCGCGCCCGGGCCTCAGCGTCGCCGACGACGTGGAGCGGCTCGACGAGGGCGCGCAGGTCGCTTTGTTCAATGCCATCAACCATGCGCGCGAAGCGGGCAGCTCGGTGCTCGCCGCAGGCAATGCGCCTCCGGCGCAGCTCGCGCTGCGCGAGGACCTGCGCAGCCGGCTGGGCTGGGGCCTGGTGTACCAGGTGAAGCCGCTCACCGACGCGGAGAAGGCGATGTTCCTGCATGCCGAAGCGACGCGCCGTGGACTCAAGCTGCCGGACGAGGTCGTGTGGTACCTGCTCACGCACGTGCGCCGGGATATGCCCTCGCTCGGCGCCATCCTCGAGCACCTGGACCGTACCTCCCTGGAGCAGCGCCGGCCGGTGACGCTGCCGCTGGTGCGCGAGGCGCTGAGGTCGTTGGAACCGTGAACCTCGCGCTGTTCGATCTCGACAACACGCTGCTCGCCGGCGACAGCGACTACGAGTGGGGGCAGTTCCTCATCGAGCGCGGCGTGCTGGCGCGCGAGGAGTACGAGACGCAGAACGCCGCTTTCTTCGAGCAGTACAAGGCGGGCACCCTCGACATCCACGAGTACCTGGGTTTCGCCCTGCGCCCGCTGGCCGCGCACAGCGCCGGGGAGCTGGCCCGCTGGCACGCCGAATTCATGCGCAGCTGCATCCTGCCGATGATCACGCCCGCGGCGCGCGCACTGGTGGCCCGTCACCGCGACGCCGGCGACCTGTGCGCCGTGGTCACCGCCACCAACAGTTTCGTCACCGCGCCAATCGCGCACGAGTTCAGCGTGCCGCACCTGCTCGCCACCGAGCCCGAGTGCGCCGCGGGGCGCTTCACCGGGCGCGTGGCCGGCACGCCCTGCTTTCGCGAAGGCAAGATCCTGCGCGTCGAGCAGTGGCTCGCGGGCCTGGGCCGGCGCCTGGAGGATTTCGGCAACAGCCGCTTCTACAGCGACTCGCACAACGACCTGCCACTGCTCGAGCGCGTGCGCCAGCCGGTGGCCGTGGACCCGGACCCGCAACTCGCCGCCGAAGCCGCCCGTCGCGGCTGGCCCGTGATGTCCCTGCGCTAGAATCGCCGCCTCGATGATCAAGCGCTTCATCCGCCAGGTACTGGGACTGTCCGCGCACGCGCCGCAGCGCGTGCCGCGCGAGCGCCACGGCCTGCGGCGCGAGGCGCTCAGCCACAGCGCGCTCAAGGTCTGCGACGTGTTGCGGGAGGCGGGCAATTCCGCCTACGTGGTGGGCGGCGCGGTGCGCGACCTGCTGCTCGAGATCACGCCCAAGGATTACGACGTCGCCACCGACGCACGCCCGGAGCAGGTCAAGCCGCTGTTCCGGCGCGCGCTGATCATCGGCCGGCGCTTCCGGCTGGTGCACGTGATGCTGGGCCAGGAGACGGTGGAAGTATCGACCTTCCGCTCGGCCGACGCCAACACCGCGGAAAAGAATGAGCATGGCCGCGTGCTGCGCGACAACGTCTTCGGTACCCTGGAAGAAGACGCGCGGCGGCGCGATTTCACCGTCAATGCGCTGTATTTCGACCCCGCCACCGAGCAGATCATCGACCACCACGGCGGACTCGCCGACCTCAAGAAACGCGTGCTGCGCATGATCGGCGATCCGGCAACGCGATTCCGCGAGGATCCGGTACGCATGCTGCGCGCGGTGAGATTGGCGGCCAAGCTGGGGCTGAGCATCGAGGCGGGAATGCGCGCGCCGATCCGCAAGCTCGCGCCGCTGATCGAGCACGTGCCCCCGGCGCGCGTGTTCGACGAGATGCTCAAGCTCCTCATGTCCGGGCACGCGAGCGCCTGCGTGCGCCAGCTGCGCGAGGAAGGCCTTTCCAAGGGCGTCCTGCCGCTGCTCGACGTGATTCTCGAGCAGCCGCTGGGCGAGCGCTTCGTCACCCTGGCGCTGGCGCAGACCGACGAGCGCGTGCGCGCGGAGCGGCCGGTGTCGCCGGCTTTCCTGTTCGCCGCCCTGCTGTGGCACGAGGTGCTGGCGGCCTCGAAAGCGCACCAGGCGAAGGGCGAGCGGCCGCTCCCGGCGCTGGAAGCGGCGATGGACCGGGTGCTCGACACGCAATGCGAAAAGCTGGCGCTGACGCGCAAGCTCACCGCCACCATGCGCGAGATCTGGGCCATGCAGCCCAGGTTCGAGCAGCGCGGCGGCCAGCGCCCCTACCGGCTGCTCGAAGCACCGCGCTTTCGCATGGGGTACGACTTCCTCGCCGTGCGCGCGGCGAGCGGGGAGGTGAGCGCGGAATTGGAGGCCTGGTGGCGTGCGTTCCAGCAAGCCGACGACGAGACCCGCAAGGCGATGCTGCTGCCCGATACCGGCCCGCGTAAAAAGCGCCGCCGACGCCGCCGGCGCACGGAAGGCGCGGAGCCGGGCCCCACGCCGGCGTGACCATCGCGTACATCGGCATCGGTTCCAACCAGGGCGATGCGCGCGCCCAGGTCCTGCAGGCATTCGACGATCTAGCGTGCCTGCCCCAGACGCAACTCGAGGGCCGCTCGGCGCTGTATCGCAGCGCGCCACTCGACGCGCCGGGACAGGCCGACTACGTCAATGCCGCGGCCGGCGTGGATACGGAGCTGTCCGCCGCGCAACTGCTCGCCGAACTGCAGGACATCGAACTGCGCCATGGCCGCGAGCGGCCCTACCCCAACGCGCCGCGCACGCTCGACCTCGACCTGCTGCTCTACGGCGACACGAGCTTCGCCTCCGCCATGCTGACCCTGCCGCACCCGCGCATGCACCAGCGCGCTTTCGTGCTGCTGCCGCTGCTGGAGCTCGACCCGCGCCTCGAGGTGCCGGGCCGAGGGGCAGCGCGCGCGCTGCTGGCGCGTTGCGCAGCCCAGCGCGTGGTGCGGATGGACTGAAATGGAGCGCCTGCGCTACGTCGCCGTCGAAGGCCCGATCGGCTCCGGTAAGACCAGCCTCGCGCGCCGCCTCGCAGCGCGCCTTGGCGCGGACCTGCTGCTCGAGCAGCCCGCGGAGAATCCGTTCCTGGCGCGTTTTTACCAGGACATGGCGCGCTACGCGCTCCCGACGCAGTTGTTCTTCCTGTTCCAGCGCGCACGCCAGCTCGAGCCGCTCGCCCAACCCGACATGTTCGGCCGCGCCACGGTCGCGGATTTCCTCATCGACAAGGATCCGCTGTTCGCGCGCATCACGCTCAGCGTCGACGAACTGGCCCTGTACCAGCGCATCTATGAGGCGCTGCGCCCGCAGGCGCCGGTGCCGGACCTGGTGATCTACCTGCAGGCGCAGCCACAGGTGCTGGTCGAGCGGGTCCGGCGTCGCGGCATGGACTACGAGCGCGGCATCGGCGAGGATTACCTGGCACTGCTGGCGGAGGGCTATGCGCGCTTTTTCTACCACTACGCGGCGTCGCCGGTGCTGATCGTGAATTCCGAGAATCTGAACTTTGCGGAGCGCGACGCGGACTTCGACCTGCTGGTGGCGCGCATGCGCGCCATGAAAAGCCGGCGCGAGTACTTCAACCTGGGCTGAGCAGGCGCTTATCCCGGGTAGGGGTCGAAGGTGATCGATTCCACAGTGCAGCCCATCGACTTGGCCATCCTGTCCATCGCCTCGTCGGTCAGGGCGACCGCCTGAAAATCCTTGTCGCCGCCCTTGGTGGAAATGAAAGCTTTCGCCGCCGCCTCGGTATTCCAGGTCACGACGGGATCGGGGCTGACTCCGGAAAGCTGCCGGCATACCGGGAAGCCGTCGGACTTGTACACGATCGCGTACATGCTGCCCCTCCGGACTCTGCGTAGCGCCGCAAAACGGCCCCTTTATAACCGATTGTGTGTCGGATTTACAACACGAGCCGTGGAAGCGGAAATATCGCACACATTCCAGGCTGCCCGGCGTCTCTCATTTCCGGGCACTCAGCCAATCCCCGGGGCGCACCTCGGGTATTCCCCGATTTGCACGGGCATTGTCAAAGAGCGTTAAATGACTCCGGGGAGGTTCGCACGGCTTGTCGCCGTGTCCGGACCTCGGGCAACGGCTCCCGCCAAGGGGGCTTTTCATCAGGGAAGGAGCAGCAAATGAGCAACATGAGCGACGTCATCGGCCTGCGCGCACCGTGCGCGCGAAAATACTCTGAACTGGAATTCGAGTTCGAACCTGCCAGCGGCACGCTGTGGGGATTCATGAGGCAGCGCGGCAACGCCTGCTTCAATCTCGGCATCCTCAAGGAGATCCGCGACCATGACCAGGCGCTCACCGCCAACGGCGGACGCGTCGAGTTCGCGGGCGACTTGAACAGGGTGAACTGGTACGTGGCCGCCTCGCGCGTGCCCAAGGTGTTCAACCTCGGCGGCGACCTGGCGCTGTTCCTGCTGCTGATCAAGGCACGCGACCGCGATGCGCTCGCGCACTATGCGCGGCTGTGCATCGACAACGTGCACGCGCGCATCAGCAATTACGGCTGCCCGACGGTGACCACGATCTCGCTGGTGCAGGGCGACGCGCTGGGCGGCGGATTCGAGACCGCCCTGTCCTCCGACCTCGTGGTCGCGGAAGAATCGGCACAGATGGGATTGCCGGAGATCCTGTTCAACCTGTTCCCGGGCATGGGCGCCTACAGCCTGCTCGCACGGCGCATCGGCATGCGCGACGCGGAACGCCTGATCCTGTCCGGCCGCGTGCTGAGCGCCGCCAAGCTGCACGAAATGGGCGTGGTCGACGTGCTGGCGAAGGACGGCGAGGGCGAGGTGGCGGTGCGCGACTGGATCGCCGCCAACGCCAAGCGCAGGAACGGCCTGCAGGGCGTGCTGCGCGCTCGCCAGCAGGTGTTCCCGGTGACGCGCGAGGAACTCGACGCGGTCGCCGACACCTGGGTGGACTGCGCGCTGCGGCTCGAGGACAAGGACCTGCGCATGATGGGCCGCGTGGTGCGTGCGCAGATGCGGCGCTTGGAAGACGGCGGCATCACCGACATCGCCGCCGAAGCCATGTCGGCGGTGGCCTGAACGCCTATGCCGGGCCCAGCGGGCCGCCAATCCTGAAGATCTGCCCGAACTGATGGAAGTTCACCAGCGTCGAGCGGATGATCGCCGTCTGCGCGGCGCGGTCCTGCACCGTCTTGACGAGGCGGTTGAGGCTCGCCATGTGGTCGAGGTCCATGGACGCGTGCGAGGTCAGGAACTTGAATCCGCCCGCGGCCACGTCGCGCCCGAGCCTGCGTGCGATCGCGTCCGAGACGCGCCCGCCGTACACCGAGGAGATCACTTCGAGCACGTAGAGCATGCCCAGCACCGAGCACGGGTGCACGCGTTCGGCCGCGTAGTAGTTGTACGCGATCATCGCCTGCACCGGAACGCTCGGCGGCTTGGCGAGCGCCGCGGAGACATCGCCCCCCATCGCCCCGATGTCTTCCAGCACCCACGCCTCGTGCCCCTTTTCCTCCTCGATACGCTCGTACAGCGCGTAACGCACGTCGCGGAATTCGTCGCCGCAGCGCGCCGCAGCCGCCGCCATCGCCGGGCAGAAGTGCCACACGATGTGGTACAGGTCGTGCAGGAAGGCGCGGTATTCGGGCAGCTCCAGCCCGTGGTGGACCATCGCGTGCACGCGCGGCTCCACCTCGAGCGCGCGGCGGCTGGCGTCGGAACTTTCGACCAACTCGATGAAAAAAGACATCGCGGGATTGTAGCGCCAGTCTCGTGCCGGCAAGCCGATCAAGTAAAGCAACGCCCATGGACCCGATCAAGCTCTACCTGATGACGCTGCCGGTGTTTTTCATCGCCATCGCGCTCGAGGCGGTGTACTACCGTGTCGCCTTGCACCGGCCATATGGCTGGAAGGTCACGGCCTCCAATCTCGCCGTGGCCATCGGCCGCCTCGGGACCGACGCCCTCACCAAGGCGCTGGTGGCGGCGGTGTACGTCGCCGCCTACCAGCTACGGCCCTTCGACATTCCAATGGACCGCTGGGAGAGCTGGGTGGCGCTGTTCTTCGCCGTGGAGCTGGCCTACTACTGGCTGCACCGCTTCAGCCATCAGATCCGCTGGATGTGGGCGCAGCACAGCGTGCACCACTCGGCGCGCCAGATCACGCTTTCGGTCGCCTACCGCCTGGGCTGGACGCAGTTTTTCGCCGGGCCGTGGCTGTTCCTGGTCCCGGTATGCTTGCTCGGCTTCGACCCGCGCGCCGTGGTTTTCATGTACGCGGCCAACCTGCTGTACCAGTTCTGGCTGCATACCGAAGTGGTGCCCAAGCTGGGGCTGCTGGAAGCGGTGCTGAACACGCCCTCGCACCACCGCGTGCACCACGCCGTCGAACCCGAGTACCTGGACCGCAACTACGGCGGGGTATTGATCCTCTGGGACAAGCTGTTTGGCACCTTTGCCGTGGAGCGCGCCGGAGCGCCCCGCACCTACGGCCTGGTGCGCCAGATCGACACGCTCAATCCGGTGAAAATCGCGTTCGCCGAATGGGTGGCACTGCTCAAGGACCTGCGCGCTGCGCGCAGCTGGCGGGAGGCGCTGGGCCTCGCCTTCGGCCCGCCGGGCTGGAGGGCCGACGGTTCAGGCCAGACCACCCGGGCGGTCCGGCGCGCCGCCGGCATCCCCGAGGATTCGCGCGCTCGCGCGCCGCTCGCCGCGCTGGGCGCGGAGCGCGACGCCTCCGCCTAGATCGCCGAGCGGCCCCTTGCGCGGCGCTCAATGCACCGGCGGCTGCAGTCGCGCGACCAACCGGGGCCACAGGGCAGGCCCGGCCCTGCGACTGAAGAAGCCGAAATGGCCGATCTTGCGCACGCCCCCGTCGGCAGGCGTGAAGACAATGTGCTGCGGCGACAGCCGTGGATAATAGGCGAGAAATCGTCGCATGCCCGCGACGGTGGCAAACGCGTCATCGCTGAACCGGATCACGAGCGCGGGACGCTCCAGCACGGCGCAACGGTCGAGAAGTCGGCGCGTGCGCTCGTCGTCCGGGCTGGCGCCGGCGGGTCGCAGGTCGGACGAACGGCGCGCGGCCCATTGCAGCGCGACGCCAGCGGGAATGTCGTCGCCGAAACCCAAGCGGCGCCCCGGGAAATAGCCGATGAGGCGAGTGAGCACCGGCATCAGCCCGTGCCAGAGCGCGGCCATCGGCCACCGGTAGAGCGGACGATAGTCGCCGTAGTAACCCGTATGGGCGCCGATCAGGACCAGGCGGGCCTGCTCCGCGGCGTTGTGCGCCCCCCCAAAGAGCAGCGCGCCGAGCGAATGAGCGATTCCGATCAGCTCCGCCTGCGGGAACCGCTCGCGCAACCAGCCGATCGCCGCACTGCAGTCGTACTCCGCCCAGTCCTCGATGACCGAGCGGAATCCCCGCAGCGCCAAGGGGCGGGACAGCCCGATGCCGCGAAAATCGTAGGTCAGCACCGGCATGCCCGACAGCGCGAGAAAGCGGGCGAAACGCCGGTAGCGCTGCGCCGGGATCCCGGCTCCCCCGTGCAGGACGACGACTCGCCGCGGCGCGGCGCCCGTGCGCGCCGAGTAGAGGATTGCGCCCAGCTCGTAGCCGTCGCCGGCGCGGATGCGCAGCAGTTGCTCGTCAACTACCGGCTCGGATCGGTCGTCGCAAGCCAAGTGTCACACCCTGCGCCAGAAGATCGGAAGCCGGAATTGTAGTGGACAGGCCGTCGTCGCTGCGCGGCGGCGGCTGGCGCGGCGACGCTAAATCGCCGAGCGGCTGCGCTTATCCTGCACGTAGCGCTCCAGGGCGGAGCGCCCCTGGGCGAACTCCTCGTCCAGCGAGCGCACCAGCGACGAGGATTGCAGCCGCAGCTCGGCGTCGGAACTCTTGCCCAGCGTCGCGCACAGCCGCGTCAGGCGCTCGGTACCGATGCTCGCCGCGGAGCCTTTCATGGCGTGCAGGTGCGCGCGGAAATCGCCGAAATTGCGCGCCGCGACCGACGCTTCCATCTTCGCCAGCAGCGACTGGCTGTCGGCGACGAATACGCCGATCAGCCGTTCCAGGAAGTCGGGCGTCGAGCCCAGGTCCTCGAGGTGCGCCAGAGTCTCGGTGTTCACCACTTCGGCGCCCGCCGGGGCCGCCACCGCGTCGGGCGCGGCGCGCCCCGCCTCCTGCGGCTTGCCCGAAGTGAGGCTACGCAGTTCGTCGAGCAGGCGCAGGGCTTCCACCGGCTTGGGCACGAAACTGTCCGCCCCGGCCTCCAGGCACTCGCGCTTCGCTTCCAGCGTCACATCCGCCGACAGCATGACCACCGGCAGCCGCTCGCGGCCGCGCGTCATCAGCCGGATTGCCTGCAGCGTTTCCAGCCCGCTCAAGCCCGGCATGTTGCGATCGAGCAGCACGATGTCGAAATGGCCGCCCTCCAGGGCGTCGAGCGCCAGGTCGCCATCGTCGACCAGCGTGACGCCGTGCCCGGCGCGCTCGAGGATGCGGCCCAGCACCTCGCGGTTGGTGGGATTGTCGTCCGCGACCAGCACCGACAGGCGCCTGGCGCCGTGGCCCCGCTTGGCGTAATCCTGTAGCCGCACCACGCCGTCGCGCACCTCGTCCGCCGAGGAGATTGCGTGCAGCACGTGGAACAGCTGGCGCTTCTCGAACGGCAGTTCAAGCACGGCGCTGAATCCCGCCGACAGGGCGGCAAAGCGCTGCGCCTCGGCCTCGCGCGGCACCGCCAGCACCGCCGGCGGCGCCGGCTCGGGCGCTGCGCGCCGCAGGCGCCGCGCGAGTTGTGGGTCGCCGCGCTCGGAATACAGCAGCACGCTGTGATAAGGCCTAGCGAGCGCAATGTCGGCGACGATGCGGTCGCCGCACTCTTCCAGCGTCGCGCATTGCACCGCGATCGCACCCCAGGCCTCGAGCGAATGCGCGACAGGCTGGGCTTGAGGCTCGGGAAAGCCGACCAGCAGTACGCGCGCGCCCGCCAGTTCGCCCGCGCCGGCGCCCGCACGTTCCGGCTGCTTTTCGCATGCGATGTCAAACCAGAACGTGCTGCCCAGGCCAACCGCGCTTTCCAGTCCGATCTTGCCGCCCATCAATTCGACCAGCTGTTTGGCGATGGTGGTGCCGAGGCCCGTACCGCCAAAGCGCCGCGTGGTCGACTGGTCGGCCTGCGTGAAGCTATCGAAGATGCGCTGCTGCGCCTCCGGCGGGATGCCGACGCCGGTGTCGCGCACCGAGAACTTGAGGCGCACGGCGGTCTCGG
>JANMSV010000083.1:0-3806 GCA_031389685.1 Betaproteobacteria bacterium | reverse complement strand
CAAGCCGAAGGTCTGGTGCACCGGGTCGTCGAAGAAGCAGCCGATGCCGGTCGAGCGCACGCCGGCCGCTTCCGCCTCGAGATACAACACCTGCCCGATCGCGCCGGCTTCCCAGAACAAACGCCGGTAGAACGACGGCCCATGCGCGGCGAGGCTCGCCTGGTACTCGGCGATCATGCCGAGCGAGAACGCGCCTTCGCCCGCGATGTCCTGGCGGCAGCTCACCTGTGTTGCCACCTGCCTCGCGTCGCCGCGCTCGAGGAGGTAGAGCGGCAGCTCCCCGGGACAGCCCGGCGGTGCCTCCCACGCGAAATTCGCGTGCATGCTTTCCTTCAGCTTCTCCACCTTGCCCGGATCGCGCGCCAGCGCGTACAGGCCAGGCTCGATGCCCTCCACGCGATGCACGAACAGGCCGAGGTGGATCGCCGGGTCCCAGGGGATCGCGTCCCAGGGCATGGGACGGCGCGCAACGTCCAGCTCGACGCGCGGCATGACGCGCGCGAGCATGCGGTAGAAGCGCTCCGCCGGGATCGAGGTCCTGCCGTCGCAGGCGAGCAGGCTGCGCCGCTGGTGGATGAGCTGCCCCGCCCGGGCGCCGGAGGAATTCATGCTTTGCGCGACGCCGCGGCGACGCGGTCGATCGCCTCGTAAGGCACGGGATCGCCGCCGCTGAGGCGGTTCGCTTGCCCGTACCAGCGCTGCCTTTTCAGCTCCTGCACCGCCTCGCCATCGAGGCTTGAAGTTTCTGTCGCCGCTTCTCCCGGCCATAGCGCCATCACGAGCTCCGCGCTTTCGCGTTCGGCGCCGTCGAAGTCCGCGCCGCGGTCCAGACCCAGCAGCGCGTCGATGGCCTCGTCCGCCGCGCTGTCCAGCACCAGCGCCGACCAGCCGAGCGCCGCCGCGGCGATGCGCACCGTGCCGATGGCATGGCCTGCGTCGTGCTGACAGTAGCGGAAGGCGCGCTCGCCGTATTTCCAGGCCTCGCGCCAGTAGACCGACGCGAGGCCCAGCAGAAACGCCTGCGGCGGGAAGCCGCGCAGCAGCCGCGCAAGCAGCGCCTCCGGGCAGTCGGCGCGCCGCTCCAGGCCATGCTCCGCCGGCGCGTAATGGAACAGCCCCGGCGCCCCGCCCAGCTCCGCGATCCCGCCGATCAGCACGTAGCCCTCGGTGGGATGCAGATTGCCGCTCGACGGATTCACGCGCAGCGCCCAGCGCGTGGCGCCGGCCTGCTTCCACGCCGAGAGCGCAAGCGCGTATTCGAGCAGGCGCGAAAGCGTGCGCAGGTTCACCGGCGCGCCCGGCACCGCGCCGCGCGCATACAGGCTCTCGTACGCGGGCGAAACCGGCTCCTCGTCCGGCCCGAGGATCGGCAAGCGCGTGAGCACCGCGCCCGCGTAGCGCCGGAACGGATCGGGCTGGTTCGCCCAGTCGAGCTCGCCGGGCCCGGCGGCGAAGCGGTTGAAGTGGTGCTTGGTGCGCTCGTGGTAGCGCAGCACCGCTTCGAGCTCAGAGGCGTCCGGCACGATGGCCGGAAGTGTAGGCCGGTTTCCCGGCTAAGCGGCCGCTAGCTGCGGGGTCTGGCTCATCAATCGCTGTGCGCCGACACACGCAACCGCACCCGGGTCTTCTTCTGCAGCGCCTGCACGATACCGAAGAAGTTCTCGGTACTCGGATTGCCGCGCGACTTTCGCGCACTTCCCATTCGCAAAACTCGAATCCGCCCTGGAGCACGAAACGCAGGGTTTCGCCGGCCGACCGGCCGGCATCCCTGGCGAGCTTCGCCAGTCGGCGCTGCTGCGCCGGGGTGAGCGCGAATGGTCTGGTCATCTGCCTTGTCTGGTGCATGGCGAGTCTAGCCCACGCGTGGAGGAATTGCGGACACGTTTCCGTCCTCAGCCGGGCGGCGGCGACTTGTCGAGCGCCGCGACCACCGCCTTGCAGGCCTCGATCAGATCCGCGACCAGCCGCTCGCCGACGTTCAGGTCGCCCTCGTACTCGCCCAGATTGCGGACCTCGTGGCACTTGGCGAGCACGCGCCAGACTTACGGCCCAAGGCCGAGCGTGTGGGGCAGTACCTGAAACACGATGTACCGGTTGGCAGGCCGGTATCCATGCCGGCGCAGCGCGGCCAGGCAAAGAGAATGCGCAGCGTTGTAGCCGAGATCGAAACGGCTCTCCAGCGCGTTTTCCTTTCGCGCCGCGTCCCTGAGCCTGGCGAGGCCCGAGCGCTTCAGCCCCTCGAATTCCTTCCTGTCCGGCGCTTCCTTGCGCAGCGGCCGGTCCGGCCCGCAGAGGTTCTCAAGCGGCGAGGTCATCTTCGCCGCCGATCAGCCAGACCTTCGGTTGCGTCATCACCCGGGTGACGAAGGCATTGCCCTGCTTCGTGCGCTTCGCGAGCTCCTGCCGCGAATACACGGTGGGATTCACCTTCCGTCCCAGACGCGTGCTCGCGCCTTCCAGCGCGGCGAACAGATCCGGGTAGCCGAGACTGTCGCTCACCACCATCAGGTCGATATCGCTCGCCGCGGTGTCGCTGCGCTTGGCCACCGAGCCGTACACGAAGGCCGCCGCGATGCGCTTCGCAAGCGGGGCCAGCGCTTCGCGCAGCGGCTCGGCCAGCCCCACCGTTTTGCGCGCAATGGCGCACAGCTCGGCAAAGATCGGCGACTTCGGGTTGGCCTGGTAGTGCTTCTGCGTCCCCACGCGGGTGACCACGACCAGGCCGCTGTCGGACAGCCGCGCCAGCTCGCGCTGCACGGCCCCCGAGCCGCCGCCGGCGAGCTTGATCAGCTCGGTGGCGAAGAAGCTGCGCTGCGGCTGGCCGAACAGATAGGCGAGCACGCGCTGCTGGATCGTCGAAAACAGCGCGTCGGCCAGGCTGGTGGCCCTGGGGAGCCTGGAAACCCGGGCCTTCGCTTTCGTACCCATATTGGGCATCTTAATGCCCATTCTGGGCATGTTCAAGTCCGCGCGGCGAGGCGGACCCTAGGCGGCGAGCGCCTCGGCGTTGCCCACGAGGTAGTCCTCGTAACTGCCGCGGAAGTCCACCACTACCCCGCCGGGTTTCAGCTCGATGATGCGCGTGGCGAGCGACGAGACGAACTCGCGGTCGTGCGACACGAAGATCAGGGTCCCGGTGTACTTGTCGAGCGCGGTGTTGAGCGACTCGATGGATTCCATGTCGAGGTGGTTGGTGGGCTCATCGAGCAGCATCACGTTCGGCATGCCGAGGATGAGCTTGCCGATCATCATGCGCTGGCCTTCCCCGCCCGAGATCACCTTGAGGGATTTCTTC
The DNA here is from genome assembly GCA_031389685.1 of Betaproteobacteria bacterium. Classification (GTDB taxonomy): domain Bacteria; phylum Pseudomonadota; class Gammaproteobacteria; order Burkholderiales; family SG8-39; genus JAABQT01. The sequence goes on along the minus strand of JANMSV010000083.1, from coordinate 511 downwards.
TGGTCGTCGCCTGAGAAGAGGAGCTGTCCGAGGGTCGCGCGCACGATCTGGTCGTCCTGCTTGCGGTCTTCGCGCCGCCAGCGGGAGAGCCAGTCGGTCAGGCTCTCGTCGCCCTTGAGTTCGTCCACCGGGTCCTGCGGCCAGTAGCCCTGGCGAGCCTTCTCCGCCCACTTCACCGTGCCGGCGCCGGGTTTCAGGTTCCCTGCCAGGCAGCGCAGCAGCGTTGTCTTGCCGATGCCATTGGGGCCGATGATCGCCACCTTCTCGCCCGCCTCGATCGTGAGGTCCAGCTTCTGGAACAGGTTCTTGCCCTTCTCGTAGCCCTTCGCCAGGCCCTTCGCTTCCACGGCCAGGCGGTGCAGCTTTTCCTTCGGGTCCACCAGGAACCTGATGAACGGGTACTGGCGGCTGGAGGGCTTCACGTCCTCGGTCTTCAGCTTCTCGATCTGCTTCCTGCGCGAGGTCGCCTGGCGCGCCTTGGCCTTGTGGGCGCGAAAGCGCCGGATGAAGT
>JANMSV010000074.1:0-32907 GCA_031389685.1 Betaproteobacteria bacterium | reverse complement strand
ATGTCCATGGCGATGCGCGCGCCTCTCAGCCTCTTCGCGGTGGCGTTCATGTAGCCATGCTCCACCGAAATCTCCGCGCCCATCGCCTGCAGCCCTTTCACGTGCTGGTCCACCGGTCGCGCGCCAATGGCGCAGCCTCCGGGTAGCGATACCCGCGCGCGCGCGCAGCGCGCGAGGAGCGGGCCCAACACCAGTACGGAAGCGCGCATGGTCTTCACCAGCTCGTAGCCGGCTTCCGGATTGGCGATCCTGGCGGCCCGCAGCTGCAAGCGCCCGCCGTCATGGTTGCCCACTTCCACGCCCATCAGCGCCAGCAGCTTCGCCATGGTGCGCACGTCCATCAGCCGGGGTACGTTGTCGAGCAGCAGCGGCTGGTCGGTGAGCAGTGCCGCGCACATGATCGGCAGCGCGGCGTTTTTTGCACCCGAAACCCGCACCTCCCCCGACAGCGGCCGCCCGCCGGTGATCAGCAGCTTATCCACCGCCGGCGAACTCTTCGGGCGTGAGGGTCTTCATCGACAGAGCGTGGATCTCTTCGCGCATGCGCTCGCCGAGCACCGCGTACACCAGCTGGTGGCGCTGGATGCGGCTCTTGCCGGCGAAGGCGTTAGACACCACCAGCGCCTGGAAATGCTGGCCGTCGCCGTTCACCTCGACACGTTCGCAGGTGAGGCCCGCAGCGATGCCGCTCTGGATGCTTTCGGGAGTCACCATGGTCAGGTCCTCAGTTTGTATCCGGACTGCAGCAGCCGCAAGGTCAGCGCCGCGAGGAGCGCAAAGCTTACCGCGACCACGGCAAAGCTGGCCGCGGGCGCCGCATCGGAGGCGCCGAAGAAGCCGTAGCGAAAGCCGTCGATCATGTAGAAAAAGGGATTCAGGTGTGAAATCCGCTGCCAGAGCGGCGGCAGGGTTTGAATCGAGTAGAACACCCCCGAGAGCATGGTGAGCGGCAGCACAAGGAAGTTCTGGAATGCCGCGATCTGGTCGAATTTCTCCGCCCAGATGCCGGCGAGCAGTCCCAGCACCGCGAGCAGTGCGCTGCCCAGCAGCGCGAACGCGAGCGCCCACAGCGGCGCCGCGAGCTGCAGCTCGACGAACCACAGCGTGGCCGCCAGCACCCCCGCGCCCACCACCAGTCCCCGCGCCATCGAGGCAAGCACGTAGGCGCCGAAGAACTCGAGGGGCGAGATCGGCGCCACCAGCACGAACACGAGGTTGCCGGTGATCTTGGACTGGATCAGGCTGGAGGAGCTGTTGGCGAAGGCGTTCTGCAGCATGCTCATCATGACCAGGCCCGGCACCAGGAACGCGGTATAGGGCACGCCCTCGAACACGCGCACGTGGGCGCCCAACGCCTGCGCGAAGATGATGAGGTAGAGCAGCGCGCTCAGCACGGGCCCGCCCACGGTCTGGAACGCGACCTTCCAGAACCGCAGCAGCTCCTTGTAGAGCAACGTGCCGAAGCCGGTCGCGTTCATTGGCGCCGCATGATGCGCACAAACACGTCCTCGAGATCGGCCGGATGCGGCCCTTCGAAGCTCGCCAGGAGATTCCTGGTCGAGTCCAGCGCCACGATGCGTCCCGCCTTGAGCATGGCGATGCGCTCGCAGTGCTCCTCGGCCTCTTCCAGATAGTGCGTGGTGAGCACGACGGTGTGGCCATCGCGGTTGAGCCGTGTCACGAACTGCCACAGACCCTGGCGCAACTCGACGTCCACGCCCGCGGTGGGCTCGTCCAGCACGATGACCGGCGGCTTGTGCACCAGCGCCTGCGCCACCAGCACGCGCCGCTTCATGCCGCCGGAGAGTGAACGCATGTTGGCATCGGCCTTGCCTGTCAGATCGAGGTGGTGCATCACCTCGTCGATCCAGGCGTCATTGCCGCGCAGGCCGAAATAGCCCGACTGGATGCGCAGGGTCTCGCGCACCGTGAAGAACGGGTCGAACACCAGCTCCTGCGGCACCACGCCCAGCAGGCGCCGCGCGCGCCGGTAGTCGGCGACCACGTCGGCGCCCATCACCGACACGCTGCCGGCGTTCGCGCGCGCCAGCCCCGCGATGATGCTGATGAGGGTCGTCTTGCCGGCGCCGTTGGGGCCGAGCAGGCCGAAAAACTCGCCCTGATGCACCTCGAGCGATACCCCGGCGAGCGCCCGTAGCGCGCCGTAGCGCTTTTCCACGCTGCGCACTTCGATGGCGGGGATCAGCTTGCGGCGTCTTGCGGCAGCAACTGGGCGACGCCGTAGAGCTGCGCCAGGGTGCGCAGGTCCTGCGGCAGGCGCGAGAACGACAGCGCGCGCCCCTGCGCCCTGGCCTCGCGCATCCACGCAATCAGCACGGCGAGGAGCGCAGAGTCCAACTCGGTCACCTCGCCAAGGTCGACCGCGCTCACTCCCTCGGCGAGCGGCGCGCGAGCCTCCTCGATCAATTGCGCGGCGTTGGCGAGCGTCGCCGGGCCGGTGACATAGAGCCGCCCGCCCTCGACGCGGATCATTTCCCGCCGCCGGCGGGTGCCGTGTCGAGGGATTTGTTCTTCGCCTCGAGAGCGCTGATCAAGCCATCGATGCCCTTGTCGCGCACGATGTTGGCGAACTCGGTGCGGTAATTGACCACCAGGCTGATGCCGGCCACCCGCACGTCGTAGCATTTCCAGCCGCGCGCCGTCTTTTCCATGTCGTAATCGACAGACACCGGCTGCGACCCGGACTGCAGCACGCGCACCTGCACGGTCACGTCGGTGTCCTCGGCTTTGATGCGCAGCGGCCGGAACTCGAGCTTCTGCTCGCCGAACGCGCTGAGCGAACTGGCGTAGGTGCGCATCAGCAGGGCGCGGAATTCCTCGGCCAGGCGCTGCTTCTGCTCGGGCGTGGCCTTGCGCCAGTGCACGCCCACTGCGAGCGCCGTCATGCCGACATGGTTGAAGTGCGGCAGCGCCTTCTCTTCGATCAGCCGGAGGGTCTTGCTGCGGTCGCCGCCCTGCAGATCCTTGTCCTGGACGATGACGCGCTGGATCTCGAGCATCACCTTCTTCACCAACTCGTCGGGGGGCGTCAGCTGGGCGTGCGCCGCGCTGGCGGCCAGCGCCAGAGCGCAGGCAAAAAACAGTTGCATCGCGCTTCTCCTCATTCCGCGGGCGGCCGCTCGCGCGGCGGCTTGCCATCGTAGATCATGCTCCTGCGCCTTTGCAGAAAAGATTCGCGCAGGAACACGTAGCGGTCGAGCGCCGCTTCCTCCAGCGTGCGGCTGGCCGCAAGCAGGTCGGCGCGCCGGCCCACCAGGCGGGTCGCGAACATCGCATTGCGCTCGTCGACGCGAGAGTGCTGCGTCACCGGGTCGACCGCCCATTCGACAGGCAGCGCGGCGGTGTCCCGCAGGGTGGAAGGCCCGAGCAGCGGCAGCACGAGGTAGATGCCGTCGCCCATGCCCCAGCGCGCCAGCGTCTGGCCGAAGTCCTCGTTATGCTTTTCCAGTCCCATGTCGCTCGCCCAGTCGTGAATGCCCAGCAGGCCGAACGTAGTATTGAACGCAAAGCGCAGCCAGTCGTTGACCGCGTCCTCGGGCTTTCCCTGCAACAAATTGTTCGCGCCGATGAACAGATCGTCGATGTTGTTGAAGAAATTGCGCACCATGTCGCGCAGCGGCCGCGGCGTCACGTTGCGGTACAGGCGCGCCGCCGGCTGCAGCAGGTTCTCGTCGACCGCGTCGTTGAAGGCGAGCACGCCGCGGTTCACGCCCTCCAGCGGATCGCGCTCATCGGACCCGGTGGTCGCGCAGCCCGGGGCGGCCAGCGCCAGCGCCAGCAGCAGCACGCGCAGTTTCACTTTGCGCTCTTCGCCTCGCCGCCCTCGGCGGCCTTGCTGAACAGGAACTGGCTGATCAGGTTCTCCAGCACCACCGCGGACTGCGTGATGCGCATGCGCTCCCCGCCCGCCAGCATGCGGGCGTCGGCGCCGGCTTCCAGCCCGATGTACTGCTCGCCGAGCAGTCCCGAGGTGAGGATCTTGGCGGAGGTGTCGCGCGGAAACTTGTAGCCGGAATCGACCGTGAGCACCGCCACCGCCTCGTAGCTTTCGTTGTCGAAGCGGATCTCGGCGACCCGCCCCACCACCACGCCGGCGCTCTTCACCGGCGCGCGCACCTTGAGGCCGCCGATGTTGGCAAAACGCGCCTCCACCTGGTAGGTCTGCGCCGTGGAGAAGGACGCGAGGTTGCCGACTTTGAGCGCGAGAAACAGCAGCGCGCCCAGGCCGAGGGCGACGAAAACTCCGACCCACAGATCAATGGCGGAACGATTCATCTTCAGGCACCTCCGGTAAACATGAGCGCAGTCAGCACGAAATCGAGCGCCAGAATGGCGAGCGAGGACGTGACCACGGTGCGCGTGGTCGCCCCCGACACTCCCTCGGCGGTGGGTGGCGCGTCGTAGCCTTCGAACACGGCGATGAGCGTGACGGCCACGCCGAACACCACGCTCTTGATCACGCCGTTGAGGATATCGTTACGCACGTCCACCGCCGCCTGCATCTGCGACCAGAACGCGCCTTCGTCCACGCCGATCAGCACCACGCCGACGAGGTAGCCGCCGAAGATGCCCATGGCGGAGAACAGCGCCGCGAGCACCGGCATGGAGATCACGCCGCCCCAGAAGCGCGGGGCAACCACGCGCGCAATGGGATCCACGGCCATCATCTCCATCGCAGAGAGCTGCTCGGTGGCCTTCATCAACCCGATCTCGGCGGTAATCGCACTGCCGGCCCGGCTGGCGAACAGCAAGCCGGCGACCACCGGCCCGAGCTCGCGCACCAGCGACAGCGCCACCAGCACGCCCAGCGCCTCGGAGGAACCGTAGCGCTGCAGCGTCTCGTAGCCCTGCAGCGCAAGCACCATGCCGACGAACAGGCCGCTCACCAGGATGATGATCAGCGACAACACGCCGGCGAAATAGATCTCGCGCACCGTCAGCCGGAAGCGCCGGAACGCGGTGCCGGAGTGCACGAGCAGGTAAAAGAAAAAGCGTGCCGCGTAACCCAGGCGCCACACGCCTGCGGTCACGGCGGCGCCGAGGCGGGTGAGCGCGGTGCGCAGCGGCGCGACGAGCATCATCTAGGCGGCCGCCGCGAGGCCCAGGTCGGCCTGGTAGCCCGCGGCGGGATAGTGAAACGGCACCGGGCCGTCGATGGCACCGCTCACGAACTGCTCAACAAACGCCACCCCGGAACGGCGCACCTCATCCGCGGTGCCCTCGGCGACCACGCGGCCGTCGGCCATGAAGTAGACGTAGTCCACCAAAGGCAGCGTTTCGGCGACATCGTGCGTGACGATGATGGAGGTCGCGCCCAGGGAATCGTTCAGCTGTCGCACCAAGCGCGCGATCACACCGAGGGCGATCGGATCCAGACCTGTGAAGGGCTCGTCATACAGGATCAATTGCGGGTCCAGCGCAATGGCGCGCGCCAGTGCCACGCGCCGCGCCATGCCGCCCGACAGCTCCGTCGGCATGCGCTGCGCAGCCCCGCGCAGGCCGACTGCCTCGAGCTTGAGGAGCACCAGGTCGCGAATCGCATCTTCCGGCAGGTCGGTATGCTCGCGCATCTGGAACGCCACGTTGTCGAACACCGACATGTCGGTAAACAGGGCGCCGAACTGGAACAGCATGCCCATGCGACGGCGCAGCGCGTACAGCCCGTCGCGATCAAGTTCGCTGGTCACTGAGCCCAGCACCCGCGCACTGCCCTGCGTAGGCATCAGGGCCGCCGAGATAATGCGTAGCAGCGTGGTTTTGCCGCAGCCCGACTGCCCCATTACCGCGACTACTTTGCCGCGCGCAATCCTGAGACCGATGCCGTGCAGCACCGGCCGCCTGTCGTAGGCGAAGGAAAGGTCCTCGATGATGGCGATGTCGGTGTCTGCCACGGGGGGCGGCGGCGGCGGCAAAGCGCTGATTTTACTCGACGCGCTGGGCGGACCCCGTTTCCCCTATAGTTCGGGTCGTGGACACAGCGGTATCCGGCGCCGCGGTGCGCGTGGCGGGTCTGGTCAAACGCTTCGGCAGGCGCGAAGCGCTGGGCGGCGTCGACCTCGAAGTGGCCTCCGGCGAGGCCTTCGGACTGGTCGGCGCCAACGGCGCCGGCAAGACCACGTTGCTCAAATGCATGCTCGATTTCTGCGCATTCGAGGCGGGCCGCATCGAAATCTTCGGCGCGCCCAGCGGCCTGGCGCGCTCGCGCGAGCGCCTCGCTTATGTGCCCGAGCGCTTCCTGCCGCCGCATTACCTGCGCGGGCGCGAGTTCCTCGAGCTCACCCTGGGACTGGGCGGAAGCCGCTATCGGGAAGCCGCCGCGCGCGCATTGCTCGAGGAGCTGGCGCTCGAGCCCGAGGCGCTGGATCGGCCGGTGCGCGAACTGTCCAAGGGCATGACGCAGAAACTGGGCCTGGCCGGCGGCTTTCTGCTCGCGCGCGAGCTCACCGTGCTCGACGAGCCGATGAGCGGCCTCGACCCGGCCAGCCGCGTGGCGGTCAAGGGCGTGATGTCGCGCCTGCGCCGCGAGGGCCGCACCCTGCTGTTCACGTCGCACGTGCTTGCCGACGTCGAGGAGCTTTGCTCCACGATCGCGGTGCTGGAGCGCGGGCGCCTCCGCTTTTGCGGCGCGCCGGCCGAGCTTTGCGCGCGCCATGCCGAGCCAAACCTGGAGCGCGCGTTCCTGCGCTGCATCGATGGCCAGTAATCTGCAGGAAGTGCGCGACGGCAAGCCTGCCCTGCTGATCGTCGACGACGACGCCCTGATCGCCGACACGCTCACCTTCGCCCTGGGCGCCGATTTCGAGATCTACGCCTGCGAATCGCGCGCGCATGCCATCGCGCTGCTGCGCCAGCTGCCGCAGCCGCCGCAACTTGCGCTGGTGGACCTCGGCCTGCCGCCCAAGCTGCACGCGCCCGACGAGGGCTTCCAGCTGATCGCCGACCTGCTCGCGCATTCCCCGGCAATGCGCATCTTCGTGCTCTCCGGCCAAAGCGACGCCGCGCACGCGCGCCACGCCCGGGCGCTGGGCGCAGCGGAGTTCATCGCCAAGCCTTGCGATCCCGCCCTGCTCAAGTCCGCGCTGCTGCGCGCGCTGGCATTCCGCGCCGCCGAACCCGCCGGCGCGGCAGGCGAGGACGGCAAGCTGGTCGGCGACAGCGCGGCGCTGGCGCGACTGCGCGCCCAGATCGCGCAGTCCGCAGATGCACCGTTCCCGGTACTGATCGAAGGCCAGTCCGGCAGCGGCAAGGAGCGCGTGGCGCAAAGCCTGCATCGCTTGTCGCAGCGCGCCGCCAGGCCTTACTTCGCACTCAACTGCGCCGCCATCGCGCCCACGCTGGTCGAGCCGACGCTGTTCGGCTACGTAAAGGGCGCATTCACGGGCGCGACCGCGAACAAGCCGGGCTATTTCGAAGACGCGCAAAACGGCACCCTGTTCCTGGACGAGATCGGCGAGTTGCCCCTGGAAATGCAGGCGAAGCTGCTGCGCGTGCTGGAGAACGGGGAGTACCAGCGGGTCGGCGAAACGCAGCTGCGCGTGGCGCGCGCGCGCGTCATCGCCGCCACCAACCGGGACCTGCGCCAGGAGGTGCGGCAAGGGCGTTTTCGCGCCGACCTGTACCACCGGCTTTCCGTCCTCACGCTGGCAGTGCCGCCGCTGCGCGACATGGGGCGCGACCGGCTGCTGCTGTTGGAGCATTTCCGCGCGCAGTACGCGACGCAGGCGGGCGTCGCGCCTTTCAGCTTCGACGAGTCGGCCGAGCAGGCCTGGCTCGCGTATCCGTTCCCGGGCAACGTGCGCGAGTTGCGCAACATCGTGATTCGCCTCATCACGCGGTACGCGGGCCGGGTCCTGTCGGTGGCGGAGCTCGAGCCCGAATTCGATCTGGAGTCGCAATCGGCCGATGCACAGCCGGCGCGCGACCTGGTGGCGGAGGCGCAGCGCGAACTGGAGCGCGGCGGTTTCAGCCTCGATCACACGCTGCAGGCCTGGGAGCGCGCCTACATCGAAGCTGCGCTGCGCCTCACGCGCGGCAACATGAGCCAGGCGGCAAAACTGCTCGGCGTAAACCGCACCACGCTGTACAGCAGGATGAACACCACGGACGACAAGGAGCGCTAGCCGGTGGCCCTGTACCTCGAGCATTTCGGCTTGAAGGAAGCGCCGTTTCGCATCACGCCGCATACGGACTTCTTCTTCGATGGTGCCGACCGCGGCGCGACGCTCGAGGCGCTGCTGTACACGATCCAGCACGAGGAGGGCATCGTCAAGGTGGTGGGCGAGGTCGGTAGCGGCAAGACCATGCTGTGCCGGGTGCTGATCGAGCGCCTGCCCGGAAAGGTCGAGACCATCTACCTCGCCAATCCCTCCTTCACGCGGGACGAAATCCTGTACGCCGTGGCCGAGGAAATGAAAATCGAGTTTTCCCGGGATCGCGTCACGATCGCGCTACGCGCCCTGCAGGACCGTCTGATCGAGTCCTACGCCCAGGGGCGGCGCACGGTGATCCTGATTGACGAGGCGCACGCCATGCCCGAGGACACCCTCGAGCAGGTGCGGCTGCTGTCCAACCTGGAGACCCACCGGCACAAGCTGCTGCAGATCGTGCTCTTTGGCCAGCCCGAGCTCGACGAAGTGTTGGCCGTGGCGTCGATGCGCCAGCTTAAGGACCGCATCACGCACACCTTTCGCATGCGGCCGTTGTCGCAGGCCGAGGCAGCGACCTACCTGTCATTCCGCATGCGCGCCGCCGGCTACCGCGGCCCGGACGTATTTGCCGCCAGGGCCGTCGCCTCGATTGCGCGCGCATCCAGCGGGCTCACCCGCCGCATCAACATCCTGGCCGACAAGGCGCTGCTCGCCGCGTTCAGCGAAGGCGCGCACGCCGTGACCGCCAAGCACGCGCGCGCCGCGATCGCTGACTCGGAGTTTGCGCCGACCTGGCGGGCGCTGCGGCCACGGACCGCTTTGGGCTTGGCGGTGGCCGCCGGCGCCCTGCTCGGCGCGGGCGCCTACTGGACGTTCACACCCGCGCCGGTACAGGGTCCGACCGCCCCGATTGCCGCGGCTCCTGCCACGACGCCGGTACCGCAGGCATTGGCGGCCGCGGCGCCGGTTCCGCCCTCACCGCCACCGCCGGGTCCCCGACTCGAGCGCGAACAGGTGTTACGCCTTGCCGGGTATGTCCCCGGTCGCAACCCACTACTACTCGCCAGCCTCGCGGCCGCGCGCGCGCGGCTCGCCACAGAGCCCGACGAGATCTACAGCATCGAGCTGTACATCAGCGAAAACAGCGACCCGGCCCGTGTCGAGCGCTTCCTCATGCGCGCCCACGATCTGGTCCCGGTGCAAAACGTGTACGTTTTGCCGCTGGAAAGCGGGGGCCGCTACCGCATCTGGGCCCTTTACGGGGTCTACCCGGACCGCGACACGGCGCTGCGCGCGGCGGCGGACCTGCCTCCCAAGTACCGGGACGCGTTTCGCACCGTCCCCCGCAGCTTCGCTGAGCTGCGGCGAGCGCTTTGAGTCAGCGGCATTGCAAAATCCTGAAAACTCTCCCGGTACAGGCGCTTAGCGGGTTTTCTTAGAAACCTTCCGTGCTATGCTAGCCGCCAAGGGGAGCGTCGGGGCTCGATGACTTTGAACTTCACAGTGTTGGCTGCCGTGCTGGCAATAGCGCTTGCCGGTTGCGTGCAAGCGCCTGCGAAGCCGTCCGACACGCACCTCGGGGTTGAAATCGCGCCCCCACCCACCCCTGGCGCGATTCCGCCGCCGGTGCAGATTGCCCCGGTGTTGCCCAGACCCCAGCCTGCGGCGCGTCCCGAAACCTATAGCGTGGTCGTGAGCAACGTGCGCGTGCAGGACCTGCTGTTTGCGCTGGCGCGCGATGCGCGCATCAACGTGGACATTCACCCGGGTATCGTCGGCTCGGTCACGCTCAACGCCGTCGACCAGACACTGCCCCAGTTGCTCGAACGCATTGCCAAGCAGGTAGACATACGTTACGAGCTCGAGGGCGCGAATCTGCTGGTGATGCGCGATTCCCCGTTCCTGCGCACCTACAAGATCGATTTTGTCAGCGCGACGCGAAACGTGAGGATGCAATCGCAGATCTCCACGCAGTTCGGTGGCGCCGCCGCCGCATCGAGCACCGGATCGACTGCGTCGATCGACATTGCTTCGAACACTCAGCTCTGGGACACGCTGGTGCAGAACGTGAAGGATATCCTCCAAGAGACCGACAAGGTGCTGCCTGCCGGAGCCCCGGCGGCGCCCGCGGTGGCGCCCGGCGCCGGGGCGCAGCCCAGCGCCAGCTACCGGGAGGCGGCTTCGGTCATCGGCAATCGCGAGAGCGGCGTCCTGTTCATCCGCGCGACCTCGCGCCAGCACGAAAAGATCCAGGAATTCCTCGATTCGGTGATCACCAACGTGCGCCGGCAGGTGCTGATCGAGGCCACGGTGGCCGAAGTGCAGCTCAACGACGAGTACCAGCGCGGGATCGACTGGCAGCGCCTGCGTACCGGCGCTGCGCAGGCCGGCCGCCCGGGATTCGGCACCGGGCAATCCGGCGTCGAGTTCAACCAGATTTCCGCCGGCACTCCGGCAGCGCTCAGCACCACGGCGTTCCTGCTCGGGGGAGCGGTCACCGGCCAAAACCTCAACGTCGCCATCAAGCTGCTGGAATCGTTTGGTGATGTGCGCGTCCTGTCCAGCCCGAAAATCAGCGTGCTCAACAACCAGACCGCGCTGCTGCGCGTCACCCGCGACATCGTCTACTTCACCATCGAGCCATCCGTACCAAGTGCCCCCCCTGGGGGCGGCGGAACCAACGTTTTGCCGGCGACGTTTAAGACTACGCCGGTCGTGGCCGCCGAGGGCTTCATGATGAGCGTGCTGCCGCAAATCAACGCCGCCGACACCATCGTGCTGAGCGTGCGGCCGACGATCCGCCGCAAGGTCGCCGACGCGTCCGACCCGAACCCCGCGCTCCTCACGCCCAACCTGATCCCGGTGTTCGAGACGCGCGAGCTCGATTCGATGCTGCGCATCCAAAGCGGCCAGACCGCGGTGCTCGGCGGGCTGATGCAGGATTCCGTGGAGAACATCGATGACGGCATCCCGGGGCTCAACCGCATCCCGCTCATCGGCTGGCTGTTCGCGCAGCAGCGCAAGGTCAACCGCAAGACCGAGCTGGTGATCTTCCTGCGCGCAACGGTGATCCGCGACGCCAGTGTGGACGGCGACTACGGCCGCTTCCGTGGCCTGCTGCCGACCGAGAATTTCCTCAACATCCCGAACCGCGGCGCCTCCTCGGCGCAGTGACATGAGCCTGCTGCTCGAGGCGCTCAAAAAAGCCGAGAAGGCCAAGGAAGACGCCCAGCGCCGCGCGCGCGCAGGCGACGAAGCCGCCGAGCTGCGGCTGGCCGACGAGGCCGTAGCTCCCGCCCAGGCCAAGCAACACGTCACTCGACCGGAGCTCCCGCAGATTACAGCGCCGCTCGAGATCCTCTCGGAGGACCTGCGCGCGGAGCCGCCGCCAGCCGCGCCGGAGCTCACGCTCCGGGACGCAAGGCCCGGCGCCGCGTCGCAACCGGCGTCGCGCGGCGATGCGCAGGCCGCGCAGCGCGCCACGGCTCGCAAGGTGTTCGAAACCAAGATGAGGGAGCCCAATCCGCGCCTGCCGTTCTTCGTCGCCATGGGTGCGCTCGGCGTGGCCGCGGTCGGCGTCGTGATCTATTTCTGGATACAGCTGCGTCCGCCGACGTTACTGGCGTATGCCAACCCGGTCGCGACGGCCGCCGAGGCCCAAGCGGCCGCCCCAGCGGCCGCGCCCGCCTTGCAGACCCAGCCCGCCGCACCGGCGCTCCCGATGATCCAAGGCCTGCCGAGCAGCAAACCTCAGGCTCGGGCTGCCGAGACCGCACTGCCGCGAAAAGTCGCGGCCGCGCCGGCAAAATCCGCCACCCCGGCCATCCCCCGCGACCCGCCCCCACCGCGGGTCAGGTCCGCGGCGCCCAGCGCCGCGCCGCGCGCACTCGAAACACCGGTGGTGGCGGCGCGCCGTCCGTCTTTACAGATCCACCCACGCGTCGAGGCGGGCTACGCCGCGTATCAGGCAGGACAGCTGGATGCCGCGCGCATCGAGTATCAGCAGGCGCTGCGCGAAGAGCCGGCCAATCGCGACGCGCTGCTCGGGCTGGCGGCGGTGGAAATGCGCACGCAGCGCTACGAGGCTGCCGACGCGATCTTCCAGCGCCTTTTGCAGGCCGATCCGCGCGACGCGCACGCGCACGCGGGAATGCTGGCGCTGCGCAGCCAGCAGATCGATCCAGTGGCGGCCGAAAGCCGCCTGAAGACGCTGCTTGCCTCGGATCCGGAGTCAGGGGTGCTGCATTTCGCACTGGGCAACCAGTACGCGCAGCAGGAGCGATGGGCCGACGCCCGGCAAGCCTATCTCAGGGCTGCCGCGAGCGACCCCGAAAACCCCGATTACGCCTACAACCTCGCGGTGAGCCTGGAGCACCTGCGCCAGTCCGCCGCGGCGCTCGATCACTACCGCCGCGCTTTGGCGCTGGCGCTCAAGCGCAACGCCAGCTTCGACCCGGTCACCGCACGGGCTCGGGCCCAGTTGCTGGCGCGCTGACAGTTCCTAAAGCCCGGTTTTTTCGGGCTTTCTGTATCATGCAAGCAGGATGAACTCGCCCACCAATCCGCAGGCCAAGCGACATATCGGCCAGATCCTGATCGACCAGGGCATCCTGACCGAAGACCAGTTGCGCATCGCGCTGCTGGAGCAGACCAAGACCAAGGCCCCGGTGGGGCGCCTGCTGGTGCAGCTCGGCTTCGTGTCGGAAGCGACCCTGCGCGACGCCTTGTCGGAAAAACTCGGGCTGCAGTCGGTGGATCTGGCGCACATCATTGTTGATCCTGCCGCGCTGAAGATGCTGCCGCGCGACATGGCGCGCCGCTACCGCATGTTCCCGGTGGCGTACGACCGGCAGTCCAAGCGCTTCATCGTCGCGCTCGCCGACACCAACAACATCGTCGCCGTGGACCAGCTTCGCGCGCACCTGAAGGGCGACTTCGAGATCGAGTTGCGCCTGGCCGGGGATTCCGAGATCGAGCGCGCGGTCGAGCACTACTACGGCCACGAGTTCTCGATCGACGGCATCCTGCGCGAAATCGAGACCGGCGAGGTGGACTACGCCACCGTCGCCGAGGGCGACGAGTACTCGCAGCCGGTGGTGCGCCTGATTTCGGCGCTGCTCGCGGATGCGGTGGAGCGGGCCGCGTCCGACATCCACTTCGAGCCCGAGCAGAATTTCCTGCGCATCCGCTACCGCATCGACGGCGTGCTGCGCCAGATCCGGTCCCTGCACAAGACCTACTGGCCGGCGATGGCGGTGCGCCTGAAGGTGATGGCGAAGATGAACATCGCCGAGACGCGCGCGCCGCAGGACGGGCGCATCTCGGCGACCATGGCGGGGCGCGTGGTGGACTTCCGCGTCGCCAGCCTGCCCACCACGCATGGCGAGAACATCGTGCTGCGCATCCTCGACCGGCAAAAGGGCATCGTGCCGCTCGACAAATTGGGACTCGAGGACAGTACGCTGGAGCTGTTGAAGCGCATGATCGCGCGCCCCGAAGGCATCATCCTGGTGACCGGGCCCACGGGCAGCGGCAAGACGACGACGCTGTACTCGATCCTCAATCACATCAATTCCGACGGCATCAACATCATGACGCTGGAGGACCCGGTCGAGTATCCTATGACCCTGATCCGCCAGACTTCGGTATCGGAAGCCGCCAAGCTCGACTTCGGCAACGGCGTGCGCGCCTTGATGCGCCAGGACCCCGACGTGATCCTGGTGGGCGAGATCCGCGACCGCGACACCGCCGAAATGGCGTTCCGGGCCGCGATGACCGGCCACCAGGTGTACTCGACGCTGCATACCAATTCCGCCGTCGGCGCCATCCCGCGCCTGCTGGACATCGGCATCGTGCCCGACGTCATGTCGGGCAATATCATCGGCGTGGTCGCGCAGCGCCTGGTGCGGCGCCTGTGCCGCACCTGCCGGCAGTCCTATGATCCGGAAGTGAAGGAGCGGCGCGTGCTGGGCATCACGCCGACGGAATCCGTGGCCCTGTTCCGCGCAGTGGGCTGCGACCAGTGCGACTACCAGGGATACCGCGGCCGCGGCTCGATCATCGAAATCCTGAAGATCGACGGCGGCCTGGACGAATTGATTGCACGCCGCGCCACCGCGCGCGAGATCCTGACCTCCGCGCGTTCGAAAGGTTTCAAGACGCTCGCCGACGACGGCGTGCGCATGGTGCGCAGCGGCCTCACCAGCCTCGATGAACTGACGCGCGTGGTGGATCTCACAGACCGAATGGCCTAGGGCCGCTCGCGCGCAGGGGACGCATGCCTCTGTATACCTACAAGGCGGTCGACGCCCAGGGAAAAAACGTCATCGGGCGCACCGAGGCGGTGAACCCCTTCGACCTCGAGCAGCGCCTGCTGCGCATGGGGCTGGACCTGGTGTACGGTGCGCCCACCAGCCAGACCGCAAAGCTCATCGGCGGCGCACGCATCAAGCGCCCGGACCTGATCAATTTCTGCTTCCATCTCGAGCAGCTCGCCGGGGCCGGCGTGCCGGTGGTGGAGGGCCTGGTCGATCTGCGCGACAGCGTCGAAAACCCGCGTTTCCGCGAAGTGGTCTCCGGCCTGCTCGAATCCATCGGGGGCGGCAAAAACCTGTCGCAGGCGCTCGCCGAGTTCCCCGAGGTGTTCAGCAAGGTGTTCGTCAGCCTGGTGCGCTCGGGCGAGCAGACCGGGCGGCTGCCCGAGGTGCTGAAAAGCCTCACCGAGTCGCTGAAGTGGGAGGACGAGCTCGCCGCGCAAACCAAAAAGCTGCTCGTGTATCCGTTGTTTGTCGGCTCCATCGTCCTGCTGGTGACCTTCTTCCTGATGATCTACCTGGTGCCGCAGATGACCGGCTTCATCCGCAACATGGGCCAGGAGATCCCGCTGCAAACGCTGGTCCTCATCGCCGTATCGGATTTTTGCGTCAATTACTGGTGGGCGGTACTCGCCGCGCCCTTCGTCCTCTGGTTCGGGGTGAAATTCGCCGCCAATACCAATCCGGCGGTGGCCTACGCCCTCGATCGCTACAAGATCACCATGCCGCTGGTGGGCCCGATCCTGAAAAAAATCGTCCTGTCGCGCTTCGCCTCCAGCTTCGCCATGATGTACTCGTCGGGCATCACGGTGCTCGATGCCATCCGCAGCTCCGAGGAAATCGTCGGTAACCGGCCGATTGAATACGCATTGCGCGGCGCCGGTCAGCAGATCGCCGAAGGCAAGAACCTGACCACCGCGTTCCAGGACGCCGGCCTGTTTCCGCCGCTGGTCATCCGCATGCTCAAGATCGGCGAGAATACCGGAGCGCTCGATACCGCGCTGCTCAACGTGAGCTATTTTTACAATCGCGAGGTCAAGGAAGCCATCGGCAGGCTGCAGGCGATGATCGAACCGGCGCTTACCGTGGTGCTCGGCGCGATCCTCGGCTGGGTGATGCTGTCGGTGCTCGGCCCGGTGTATGACACCATCAGCAAGATGAAATTCTGAAGCATGAAACACCTGCTCTACTTCACTGCCGGCGACCACTATGTATACGCGTGGTCACGCGGCAGGCTCGAGCTGGAGGCCAAGTTCCCCGGCGACGAGTTGGGCGTGGCCGGGTTTCGGGAATACCTGGCCGGCCGCCGCGGCGCGCTGTTCTACGCCCTCGCCGACCTCGCGGGCGAGGACTTCCATGAGGAGCAGATTCCCTACCTGCGCGGCGGCGACCGCGAGCAGGTGGTGTTGCGGCGCCTAGCGCAGCGTTACCGGGATACGCGCCTGGCCGCGGCTCTGTCCCTGGGCCATACGCGCGGCGAGCGGCGCAACGAGCGGCTGCTGCTCACCTCGTTCACCAACACGCATCAGATTACGCCCTGGCTGGATGCGCTGACCGAGGCCGGAGCGAAGCTTGCGGGCGTGTACTCGGTGCCGCTGCTTGCACCGGTACTCGCGGCGCGCCTCGGCGTGCGCGCCGGGCGCGCGTTCGTGGTGAGCGCCAACAGCGCCGGTCTGCGCCAATGCTACGTCGAGGACGGCCGGTTGCGATTCGCGCGCCTGGAGCGCACGGTGGACATGGTGCCCGAAGCATTCGCCGCCTTCGTGCGCTCGGAGACCGGGCGCCTGGCGCAGTACCTGTCCACGCTGCGCGTGCTGCCGCGCGAAGGTCCGCCAGTACAGGTGATCGTGGTCGCGCCGCCCGGGCAGCGCGCTGCCTTCGAGCAAGCGCTGGTTTCCGACGCGCGGCTGTCGTTCGTCACGGTGGACGCGGCGTACGCAGCACGCAAGGTCGGCGTCAGGAGCGCGCCCCCGGGCACCGGGGCCGAGCAGTTGTACCTGCATCTGACGGTGCGTCAGCCGCCCAAGGAGCAGTTCGCAAGGCGCGAGGACCGGCGCAGCTACTTCATCTGGCAGCTGCAGCGCGGGCTGATCGCCGCAGGTGCGATGGGCCTCGCCGCTTGCGCGCTGTACGCAGGCGGCGACTGGCTCGACGCAAGCGACATGCGCCAAGAGTTGCGGCAGCGCAGCGCCGAAACGCGCGCCGCGCAGCAGGAGTACCAACGCATCACCTCGGCGTTCCCGGTCACGCAGACCACCACCGCCAACCTGCGCGCCACGGTGGTCGAATTCACCAACATCGCGGCGCGCAGCGCCTCCCCGGAGCGCGCGATCTACTACGTGTCGCAGGTGCTGAACGAATTTCCGCAGATCGAACTCGATGGCCTGCAGTGGCGGCTGGAGCGCCCGGGCGAGCGCCCGGGCGAGCGCCCTGCCAAGCCGGCCGCGGCGCTGCCGGCCGGGGGCCAGCCGGCCGGTGGCGAGACGACGCAGGTGCTCGAGATCTCGGGGCGCGTCGGCGCCATGCGGCGCTCGGAGTATCGCGCCATCACCGCCGAAGTGCAGCGCTTCGCCGACGCCCTGCGCACCGACTCCGCGTACCGCGTGCTGCGCGTGCAGCTGCCGTTCGACGTGACTTCCGAGGGCACCCTGTCGGGCGACATCAGCACGGCCGCCGAGACCGGCGAAGCGCCGCGCTTCACCATCGAACTGGTGCGGAGCGTGCAATGAATTTCACGGCGCGCGAACTCAGGCAGCTGGCGCTGCCGCTGCTGGCGTGCCTTGCTCTGCTCGCCGCGGGCGCGGCGCTGCTCGCATGGACGCTGGGCGAGCGGCACGCCGCGACGCGTGCGCTGACATCCGCGCGAGTAGAGCGCGCGGAAGCCCGCGAGCGGCTGATGCGCATCGCCGAGGAGGAGAAGGAGGTCAAGGAAAAGCTGGAGGTGTACCTGCGCCTGAAGGAGCTCGGCATCATCGGCGACGAACGGCGCCTGGAGTGGGCCGACGCCATGACCCGCATCCGCACGCAGCGCGAACTGCCCGACCTGCGCTACCGCGTCGAGCGCCAGCGCCCGCTGGTCTCGGTGGCCAGCAAGCCCGCGAGCGTGGACTTTTTCGCCAGCCTCATGATCGTGGACGTGGCGCTGCTGCACGAGGGCGACTTGCTGCACTTCCTCAGCGACCTGCGCGAGTCGGGCAACGCCTACTACTCGGTGAAGCGCTGCACCTTGGCGCGCACCGGGTCCGCGCCGATGGGCGCGAGCCTCGCGCCGCGGCTGCGCGCGGAGTGCGAAATCGACCTCATCACCATCGTGGACCGGGGCGCCAAGACATGATGCGCGCCGCTTTCGCCGCGTTGGTGCTGCTGCTATCTGCCCAGCAGGCCACAGCGCAGGAACTCGGGCGCCTGTTCTTCACGCCCGAGCAGCGCGACGCCCTGGATGCCCGGCGCAGGGCGCGTCTGCCCGACAGGCCGAATACCGTGGTGGCTTCTCCCACCACGCGCATCGACGGCTACGTGAAGCGCTCCGAGGGGAAGTCCACTGTATGGGTGGACGGCGAAGCGCTGCCGGATGGCATGCAGCCCGAGGGCCTGCGCCTGCGACGCGGCGACGATCCCAGCCGCGTCACGGTGATCCTCGGCGAGGATGGGCGGCGCATCGACCTGCGGGTCGGACAGACTGTGGACCGGGCGAGCGGCGAGGTTAAGGACGTGATCGGGGACGGCGAGGTGAGGCTTGGGCGCCGTGGCACGCCTGGCCGCTAGCCCCCGCGCGCAGCGCGGCGTCGCCCTGCTCGGCCTGCTGGCGGTCGCGGTCATGGTGTTCGCCTACGTGCTGACCAGCCGGCTGAACGCCGCCAGCCGGTTCGTCGGCATCGACCGCGAGCACAACGCGAAAATGCTCGCCCGCGCCAAACACGCGCTGGTCGGCTACATGGCGCAGCAGGCAGCCTTGGCCGGAGAAAACAATCCCGGGCACCTGCCCTGTCCCGAGGCGCCGGCGAACTTTGGCACGTCGAACGAGGGCATCGAGGCCGCCTTTTGTGCGGTGCCGGCGGTGGGACGGCTGCCCTGGCGCACGCTTGGGCTCGACAAGCTGGTGGACTCGGCCGGCGAGCCGCTGTGGTACGCGGTTTCCAACGGCTGGCATCGGCCCAACTCAACCACGAACCTGACGATCAATTCGGACTCGCCCGGGCAGCTCACGCTGGACGGCGCCGCGAACGACGCCGTGGCCCTGATCATCGCGCCCGGCCCGGCGATCGTCGTCCAGGCGGGCGGCGGCTGCGCCGCATGGGCGCAGAACCGGCCCGCCGCCGGAGCGCCCGACCTACGCAATTACCTGGAGTGCGGCAACGCCACGGGAAATTTCGTCACCAGCGCGCCGGGCAACACGTTCAACGACCAGCTGCTGCGCGTGACGACGGCGCACGTCCTGCCCGCGCTCGAGGCGGCGATCGCGGACCGCATGCAGCGCGAAATCGCGCCGGCGTTGAAAGCCGCGGCTTACACATCGACACAGTATTCGGGAATACCCGCCGGCGTCCCGCTCTATTCCTATCCGGTGCCGTTCGCGGACCCCACCACCTCCAACTATCAGGGCGTGGCGGGCTTACCCAATCCTCAGGGCCTGCTGCCGTTCAACCAGATCAACGGTGCGTGCACCGCGCCGCCGCCCTGCACGACGCTTCCCGTCAGCCACCCCCACTCGGTCAGGTCCACACTTTACGGCTACCTCCTGTCGTACTCATGCTCGACGTCGGCCACCGAAATCCTTTGCCAGGGGCAATACCACGAGGACGACACGGATCCTACGCGTAACGTCCGCATCGAGATGGCAGCGACATTTTCCGACGTCGCCAAGGGCTTTCGCGCGCTGGCCGCAAGTCCTGTGTCGAACACGCTCGTCGAGGCGAGGGACAACGGCAGCACCAGCGCGTGGGTCACGCCTTCCCCAACCATCGTGCAGATCAAGATGAACGATGGCGCGACCACGTTGCCCGACGGAACCCTGCCGCCCAGGGGATCGGTGACGATTCGCTTCCACGCGACGCTGCCCAACATCGACGCAAACGGGTGGGACACGTATGCGGATTTCCGCATCCGCATCAATCGCGCGGTCTTCGATGACCACGCGCTGCTCAAGAAGGACGATGCCACGCTGGGCTGGTTCGTGCGGAACGAATGGTACCGCAACACCTATTACGCGGTGGCGCAGGCCAATACGGCGGACGGACTGCCCTCGCTCGGCTGCAGCGCGGCCAGCTCCAACTGCGTGCGCTTCAATGACTCCGGCACGTACAACATTCGGGCGCTGCTGGTGCTCGCGGGCCGCAGGCTGCCGACGCAGGCGACGCGCCCAAGCAGCGACCGCCTGGCCTATGTCGAATACCAGAACGGCGACACCGGCACGCTCTACGAGCAGCGTCCGGTGAGGATGAGCAATGTCGCGACTTCGTCGCCGTTCTACGCGCCGTGGAACGACCGAATCATCCTGGTGGACTGGGACACGGCGTCTCCTCCCACCGCCGCGCAAGTCGTCGGCTTGACGCCGCTGCGGGTCGTCTCCTTACCCTGATGGCGAGGCTCGGCGCACGCCGCGCGCGCGGCTTCACGCTCACCGAACTCGCGGTGGTCTTCACGATCATCAGCCTGCTGCTGGCGGCCGGCATGTACACGCTGTCGGCGCAGACCGAGCAGCGCAACTTCGAGGAGACGCGCCGCCGCCTGGAGGCGGCGCGCGAACTGCTGCTCGGGTTTGCCATTGTCAACGGCCGCCTGCCTTGTCCGGCGCGAAGCGCTGCCACAGTCTCGCCGGTCACTGTCCCTGGTGACGAGGTGCGGAACGCCTCCGGGAGCTGCATCGGGGACACTGTGACCGATTACTACGGCGGCAGCAGCGGGGGCGTGACCCGCGGATTGCTGCCGGCGCGGGCCATCGGCTTCCAGATCGTGGACGCGAGCGGCTTCGCGCTCGACGCTTGGCAAAACCGGCTCCGCTATGCCGTCTCCGGCGTCGCGCCGATCGGCTGTGCGGGCAGCTCGACCGCGCCGCACTTCACCAATGCTGTCTACCTGAGGACCAACGGCATCACCTGCCAGCCTGGGGATCTGGTGATTTGTAGCAGATCGCCGGTCCCAGTCACCAACACGGTCTGCGATGCCAACACCAGCGTCACCAATCAGAATATCGTGGTGGCCATCGTATATTCGACCGGGAAGAACGGCGCCACCGGCGGCACCGGCACCAACGAGGCGCGCAACCTCGACGGCAACGCCCTGTTCGTGAGCCGCACGCTAGACCCAGCGAGCGCGGCCGACGGCGAATTCGACGACCAGATGACCTGGATCACGGTCGGCGAACTCTACGGCAAGCTGATCGCCGCCGGCCTCCTGCCCTAGGTCGCGGCGCGCCGCAGGCCGAAGCACACTTCGCCGTCGCGGTTCGACTCCAGCCGCAGGACGTAGCCAGCCGCCTCCGCCTGTCGCGCAGCCTGATACAGCCCGATACCCAAGCCGTTGTCGGACGGCACGGGGGCGCGCAGCAGCAGCTTCACCAAATCCGCCGGCACCGCCTGCCCCGTGTCACAGACGCGCAACTCCACCGCTGCCCCACCCGAAAGCGTCGCGCGCACCTGCAAGCCCGGCTGGCCCTTCTGCTTGGCGAGGGCGTTCTGCAGCAAATTGTCGGCGACGCTGTCGAACAGGGCCCGCGGCAAATCGCTTGCGGTGGCCAGCGCGTCGGCGGAAAACTCCACGTCCCGGGCCTGATACTGCCGCACCAGGGCATTCCACCATTCGCGTGCCGGCGTGCGCCCCTCGCTCACGACGCCCGGCCGCTGCAGCTTGTCCAACGTCGCCGCCAGGCGCTGCGTGATCGCCGGCAGCTGGCGGCGCACCAGCGCCAGCGCCGCGGGCGAGTCCGCGTCCTTGCGCCCCGCGACCGAGCACAGGACGTTGAGGGACTGCAGCAGGTTCTTCACGTCATGCGTGACCCGCGCCCCGGTTTCATGCACTGCCTGCATGTAGCTCGCCTGCCGCAATTCGTCTTCGCGCAGCTTGGCGCGGTAGAACTCGCCCAGTAGCTGGCCCAGCAGGCGCAGGTGCCCGTGCAGCGCCGGGCTGGTGCGATAGCGCGAGTAAATGGTGAGCGCCAGGTCGCAATTGGCGAAGTCCACCGCGTACGGCGTGCGCCCACCCGCCTCCCCCTGTTCGCCGCCCGACTTCCATGTGGCGCCCGATACCGAGGGCATGCGCGCCAGCGCCGCCACCGATTCGGACAGGAAGCGCTCCGGCCGCGACTCGGCGTGCGACAGCGCGGCGAGCAATTGCAGCCACTGCTCGATCGGCAATCCGATCGAGAACAGGTACCTCGAGACGAATACGTTCAACCCGGCAAAGCCGGTGTGCGGGTTCCAGGCCAGACCGATCGCCAGCACGATGCCCGCGATCACGAATACGATGTAAGTGAGCGCCT
The DNA here is from genome assembly GCA_031389685.1 of Betaproteobacteria bacterium. Taxonomy (GTDB): domain Bacteria; phylum Pseudomonadota; class Gammaproteobacteria; order Burkholderiales; family SG8-39; genus JAABQT01. The sequence continues at coordinate 10,948 of JANMSV010000074.1, read as the reverse complement.
GCAGGTAGCTGGTGCGCCCCAGCGTCATGAAGGCAAAGCTGCCCAGGATCACCACGCCCAGCACCAGCATCAGGAAGATGCTGTAGAAATAGTCGATGACCTGCGGCGCCTCCGGCGGGTCGGGCTCGGCGGGCGTGAGCGCCATCAGCAGGAAAAACACCGGCAATCCCCACGCCGCGTAACCGCGCACGCCAGGGTCGATCTCGCGGCGCGGCGCGATTTCAGGCAGCAGGATCACTACCAGCAACGCAAGCAGGTAAGCGAACATGAGCAGGTAAAAGCGGCGCTGCCAGCGCGCCTGGTGCAGGTACACCTTGCCTCCGACCAGGCCGGCCAGCACCACCGTCCAGGTGGCGAGCAGCCACCAGTCCAGCCACAGCACCACGGCCGCGGCAAACAGCGCGATGAACAGCGCCTGCGCCAGCGTCACCTGGCGTTCGCCGCGCACGAACGGCTGCCACAACAGCAGCAGCCCGAGGTGCGCGAGCAGCAGCGCCCGCGCGCCGCCGTCCGCCACGCCGCGCAGCGCCACCACGTGCAGCAGGGCCAGCATGGCGATCACCGCGAAGCGCCAGTGGCGCTGGCTGAACGCGCGCACCGACACCGACAGGCGATCGGCGGAACGAATATTTGGAGCGTCAGCTTGCATGATCGGTGCGCGGCAGGCAAAGATACGCAGATTCCAGATTTGGCGAAAGATGTCTCCCGCGCTCCTGTTGGCCCGCAGTACCCTGATCGAGGCGCGTCGCGGCGGCCTGCCCTGGCTGGCCCTTGCCTGTCTCGCGCTTGCCGTCGGCCTGGCCGCTTTTGTGTCGCAGGTTGCGGTGACGGAAGGCCGGGAACTGCAAGCCGCGTTCGCAGCGGCGCTGCTGCGTGCGGCGGCGGCATTCCTGGTCGCGGGGCAGGTCGCAGCCAGCGTGGTACGCGAATCGAACGACAAAGTGCTCGAGCTTGCTCTGGCGCTGCCGCTGTCGCGCGCGCAATACTACCTCGGCAAGCTGGCGGGTTACGCCGCCTGCGGCGCGTGCCTGGCCGTCGTTTTCTGCCTGCCATTGCTGCTGTGGGCGCCGCCCGCCGGCGTTGCCCTGTGGGGCCTGTCGCTGGCGCTCGAGATGGCGCTGGTCGCCGCCGCAAGCCTGTTCTTCGCGGTGACGCTGGCCGCCGTGCTGCCCGCGCTCGCCGCCACCGCCGGTTTGTACCTGCTCGCGCGCAGCATGGCGGGCATTCAGCTGCTGGCGCGCAGCTCACTCGCCGAGGAGACGCTCGCGCAAAGCGTGGCGCGCGGCGCAGTGGATGCGGTGGCGCTGCTGCTGCCGCGCCTCGATGCCCTCACGCGCAGCGACTGGCTGCTCTACGGCGCTCCGTCGACCGTCGAGTTCACCATTGCCCTCGCCGCCCTGGCGCTCTACATCGTGCTGCTGGCAGCGGCCGGACTGTTCGACTTCCACCGGCGCAACCTGTGAACGGCGGCGAGCGCGCGTTGCATACCGTGCCCGGCTGGGTCTGGGCGGCGCTGATCATCAGCCTCGCCGCGCAGATCGGCGTGCATGCGACGGCCCCCCCGCCTGCCGCCACCGCGGCCGACCTGCCGCCGGCGCCAAGTTCGCAGTTGCTGCGCGCGGCAAGCTTCGGCGAACCGGCAGCCCTGGCGCGGCTCACGATGCTTTACCTGCAGGCCTTCGATCTCGGCGCCGGCAACACACTGCCCTACCGGCAGCTCGACTACGAACGGCTGGCGCAATGGCTGCGCGCGATCCTCGACACCGACCCGCGCAGCCTGTATCCGCTGTTCGCCGCGGCGCGCATCTATGCCGAGGTGGACGACGCGGTGAAGTCCCGCCGGATGCTCGAGTTGGTCCATCGCGCCTACCTGGAGGATCCCAACCGGCGCTGGTCGGCGCTGGCCCACGCGGCACTGCTGGCCAAGCACCGCCTGCGCGATCTGCCGCTCGCGCGACGCTATGCCGCCGATCTCCAACGCTTCACCACCGACCCCGGCATCCCGTTCTGGGCGAAGCAGATGGAAATCTTCATCCTCGAGGACATGGACGAGCTCGAGGCCGCCAAGATCATGCTCGGGGGACTGCTGGCGACCGGCCGCATCACCGACCCTGAGGAGCGTCGCTTCCTGCAAGGCCGGCTGAAAGAGCTGGAACTGCGAATGACGTCGAAACCCTGACTGAGGTGTCGGAGTCTCGACGGTTTCTTGTGATTTTTGGCCCGTTCGGGCCTGAAATGCCAAAATTCGCATGGCACGGAGCTTGCGGGCAACATTTATCGCACAGTCTGCTCTCATAGGAGTAATCGCATGAAAGCGCTACAGAAAGGCTTCACCCTGGTCGAGATCGCAATCGTCCTGGTCATCATCGGCCTGCTGCTCGGCGGTATCCTGAAGGGTCAGGAAATGATCACGCAAGCCAAGATCAAGAACATCATCTCGGATTTCTCCGGCATCTCCGCGGCCTTTCACGGCTATCAGGACCGCTACCGCGCGCTGCCGGGCGACGATCTGGGCGCAGCCGCGCGGTGGGCCGCAGCCCCGGCGGCGACAGCCGGTAGCGGCAATGGCGTGGTTGCGGGCACCTACAACAACGCCGGCGCCGCGTGCGCTGCCGCCGTGGAAAGCTGCAGCTGGTGGGATCACCTGCGTCGCTCCGGTTTCGTCGCCGGGGCGGGCGTAAGTCAACCCTTGAACGCAGTGTCCGGGATTGTCGGCGTGCAAACTGGCGACGGTACTGCCACCCCCGGGCCGGTCCTGGGCGGCGCCCTGGGCGCCGGCGGATTCTTCGGGCTGATGATGTGCTCGGCAAACCACCCGGACAAGGTCGCGATCGCCACCGATACGCAAATGGACGACGGCGTGCGTCTCACGGGTACCGTGCGCGGCATGCTGCAGACGACAAACAATCCGAATATTGTCGTGGATGCCACCGTGGTCAGCGCGGGCGGCGCGGGCAGCTACGTGGAGAGCGGCACCAACACTTACACGCTCTGCCGGCTGCTGTAAGCCCGGCAGCGTTGCCTGCCGAAGGGCCGGCCCGGCGCCGGCCCTTCTTTTTTTACTGCCCCTGCAGCAAGAGCAGTTCGGCCGCGGCGAGCGCCTGCGGCGCGCCGAGCAGGACGATGACGTCGCCTTCGCGCAGCACGCCGGCCTCGGCCGGCGCGAGTTTCTTCGCCTCGCCCAGCCTGCGCACCGCGGTCACCTGCACGCCGAATTCTTCCAGGCCGAGCGCAGCGAGCGGCTTGGCGAGCGCTGCGGCGTGGGCGTGCAGGGTCACCGCATGCAGTCGCGGCTGCACCGCGTCGCCGGTCTCGGGCGCGTCGCTCGCGCCGTGGAACAGCCCGCGCAGCAGGCCGTACTGCTGGTCGCGCATCTGGCTCATGCGGCGCATGACGCGCGCCAGCGGCACGCCCACCCACACCAGCGCATGCGAGGCCAGCATCAGCCCGGACTCAAAGGCCTCCGGCACCACTTCCGAGGCGCCCGCCGCGGTAAGCGTGGGAATGTCGGCTTCGTCGCGCGCGCGCACGATCACCGGCAAAGTGGGGTTGAGCGCGTGGATGTGCGCCAGCACGCGCACCGCCGCACCCACGTCGGCATAGGTCACGACCACCGCCGCCGCACGCGCCACGCCGGCCGCCACCAGCGCCTCGCGCCGCGAACTGTCGGCGAACACCACCGTGTCGCCGGCGCGCGCCGCCTCGCTTACGCGCTCCGGGTCCAGATCGAGCGCGATGTAGCGCACGCCCTCTGCCTCCAGCAACCGGGCGAGTCGCTGCCCGTTCCTGCCGTAGCCGAGGATGATCACGTGTCGCTCGGTCTCCAGCGAGCGCACCGCGACGCGGTGCAGCTCCACCGCGCGCGCCATCCACTCCGAAGTGGTGAAGCGCAACACCAGCCGGTCGCTGGCCGCAATGAGGAACGGCGTGGCGAGCATCGACAGGAGGATTGCCGCGAGCACCGCTTGCAGCACCGGTTCGGGCGCAAGTTGTCCGGCGCGGGTTTGCGCCAACAGCACGAAGCCGAACTCGCCACCCTGCGCCAGCGCGAGCGCGGTGCGCAGCGCAGTGCCCGGCGTGGCGCCGAATGCGCGCGCCAGCAACGCGATCAGCGCGCCTTTCGCCGCGATCAGCAACGCGAAGAACGCGAACACCATCCAGGCGTGGCCGAGGACCAGGCGCGCATCGAGCATCATGCCCACCGTGACGAAGAACAGGCCGAGCAGGACGTCGCGGAACGGCTTGATGTCTTCTTCCACCTGGTAGCGGTACTCGGTCTCCGAGATCAGCATGCCGGCGAGAAACGCCCCCAGCGCGAGCGACAGCCCCGCCAGCCCGGTGACGAAGGCGAGCAATAGCGTGATCAGCAGCACGTTCAGCACGAACAGCTCGGTCGAGCGGCGCCGCGCGATGACGCCGAACCAGGCCCGCATCACGCGCGGGCCGGCCAGGATCAACGCCGCGAGCACCACGGCGGCCTTGCCGAGCGCCAGTGCGACGTCGCGGCCCAGCGATTCGGTCGGCGCACTGAGCACCGGCACCAGGATCAGCAGCGGCACCACCGCCAGGTCCTGGAACAGCAGCACGCCGAAGATGTCGCGGCCGTGCGACGTGTCGAGTTCGAGGCGCTCGACGAGGATTTTGGACACGATGGCGGTGGAGGACATGGCGAGCGCGCCGCCCAGCGCGAGCCCCGCCTGCCAGCTGCCGCCCGCGGCCTGCGCCGCGCCGATGCCGATGCCGATACTCGCCGCGACCTGGGCAAACCCCAACCCGAATACCGAACGCCGCATGGTTTGCAGCTTGGCCAGGCTGAACTCCAGGCCGATGGAGAACATCAGGAACACCACGCCAAACTCCGCGAGGTGGCGCACCGCGTCGCTGTCGGCCACCAGGCCCAGCGCGTGCGGCCCAAGTGCCACGCCCGCCGCGAGGTAGCCGATGATCGGCGGCAATGAGAGGCTGCGGCATGCGACCACCGCCAGCACGCCGCCGGCGAGCAGCACGAGGACCGGTTGCAGCGCGAGGCCGGCAGCTTCCATGGCAGCTCCAGGGGGAGAGTTATACTTCGCGGCTATGATAAGCGCAGTGCGTTCCGTACGTCAGGGTGCAGCGCGTGCCAGCGATGGTGCGCTGGAGCTTGCGCGCAACGTGCTGGCCGTCGAGGCCGACGCGGTGCGCGCGCTGATCGGGCGACTGGACGGGCGCTTCCTCGCCGCGTTGCGGCTGATCCGCACCTGCCTGGAGGGCGAGCGCGGCCGTGTCATCGTCAGCGGCATCGGCAAATCCGGCCACATCGCCCGCAAGATCGCCTCCACCATGGCGAGCACCGGCACGCCGGCGTATTTCGTGCACCCGGCCGAGGCCAGCCACGGCGACCTCGGCATGATCCGTGCGGAGGATGTATTCATCGCCATCTCCAATTCAGGCGAGAGCGCCGAGCTGCTGCGCATCCTGCCGGCGATCAAGCGCGAGGGCGCGAAACTGGTGGCGATCACCGGCAACGCGAATTCGTCGCTCGCGCGCGAGGCCGACGCGCACCTGGACGCGGGGGTGGAAAAGGAAGCCTGCCCGCTTAACCTGTCGCCCACCGCCAGCACCACCGCGGCCTTGGCGCTCGGCGACGCGCTCGCCATCGCCTTGCTGGACGCACGCGGCTTCTCCGCCGCGGATTTCGCCCGCTCGCATCCCGGCGGCTCGCTGCACCGCGAAGCGCTGAAGCACGTCGCCGATGTCATGCATCGCGGCGCCGGCGTGCCCAGAGTGCGCGAGAACGCCACGCTGAAGCAGGCGCTGGACGAGATGACGCGCGGCGGGCTGGGGATGACCGCGGTGGTGGACGCGGGAGGGCGGGTAAAGGGCATTTTTACCGACGGCGACTTGCGCCGCGCCTGGAAGAAGGTCGCCAATCTGAAAACGGCGCGCATCTCGCGGGTGATGACCGCGAACCCGCGTTCCGTGTCGTCGCAGGCGCTCGCCACCGAGGCGGTGGCGCTGATGGACCGGCATCGCATCAGCCAGTTGCTGGTGGTGAATCCCGCGGGGGAATTGATCGGCGCGCTCAACATGAACGACCTGCTGCGCGCGAAAGTGGTCTGAGGCGATGGCGCAGGTCACCGCCGACGCGCTCGAGCGGGCGCGCCGCCTGCGGCTCGTGGTGTTCGACGTCGACGGCGTGCTCACCGACGGGCGGCTTTGGTACGGCCCGCGCGGCGAGGAGCTGAAGGCCTTCCACGTGCTCGATGGCTATGGTCTGCAACTGCTGGCGGACCGCGGCATCGGCGCCGCGCTGCTCTCCGGGCGCAGTTCGTCCGCGGTGGCGCAGCGTGCCGCGGAACTTGGCCTGCAACACGTGATTCAGGGCGTGGCGGACAAGCTCCCCGCATTTGACGGCCTGCTCGCGCAGTTGGGCGTCGGCGCCGACGAAGCCGGCTACATGGGTGATGACCTCCCGGACCTGCCGGTGCTCGCGCACTGCGGCTTCGCCTGCGCGCCGCCGGCCGCGCATACGCAGGTGCTGCGCCTTGCGCACTACGTCGCGGACGCACACGGCGGTCGCGGCGCGGCGCGCGAAGTTTGCGAGTACGTGCTGCGCGCGCAGGGGCACCAGCCGTGAACCTGTCGGCGACGCGCATGTTCCCGCTGCTGCTCATGCTGGCGCTGGCCCTGCTCACTTTCTGGCTGGAGCGCACGGTACGCGAGGAACCCGCACCGCCCCCGCAGCGCAGTCACGACCCTGACTACGTCGTGGAGCGCTTCACCATCACCGATTTCGACCGCGCGGGCAGCGCCGTGTCCGCGCTGTCGGCGGCAAAGATGGCGCATTTTCCGGACGACGGCTCCACCGAATTGCTTGCGCCCCGAGTGGTGCAATCCAGGCCGGAGCAACCGCGCCTGACGCTGTCGGCCGACCGGGGCAACCTGTCGCAGGACGGCGAAGAGGTGTTTCTGTACGACCATGTGCTGATGGTGCGCGAAGGCGCGGCCGGCATCCCCGAAAGCCGCATGCAGACCAGCTTCCTGCACGTGGTGCGCGCGCGCTCCGTGGTGCGCACCGACCGGGAAATAAGCATTGCCGAGGGAGGGCGCTCCATCGTCGGCCGCGGCATGGAGTACAACAACGAGTCGCGCCAATTATCGCTGCACGCGCAAGTGCGCGGCAGTTTCGAGGCGAAACAGCCGTGAGCCGCCATTGCGCCATCCTGGTGGTCGTGGCGATCGCCGCAATGTCCGCCTTTTCGGCCAAGGCCGAAAAGGCGGATCGGGAAAAGCCCACGCAGGTCGAGGCGAACCGCATGACCTCCGACGAGGCGCGTCGCATCAGCATTTTCGAAGGCAGCGTGGTGCTAACCAAGGGCACCATGCAACTGCGCGCGGAGCGCGTCGTGGTGCGCCAGGACGCCGACGGCTTCCAGCACGCGAGCGCCAGCGGCAGCCCGGTGAAGTTCCGCCAGAAGAGCGACGCGCGCGGCACCCAGGAAGGCGTGTGGATCGACGCCGAGGCACAGCGCATCGAGATCGACGAGCGCAACGAGCGCGTCGAGCTGCACCAGAACGCACGCGTCTCGCGCGACCAGGACGAGGTGCGCGGCAGCTATATCCTGTACGACCAGCGTTCCGAATTCTTCTCCGTCAGCAGCCCCAAGGACGCGCCCGACGCCCGCGTGCGCGCCGTAATCCAGCCGAAAAAGCCGGAAGCAAAGCAATGAGCCTGCTGCGCTGCGAGCGCCTGCGCAAGCGCTACAAGTCGCGCACCGTGGTGCATGACGTGTCGCTCGAGGTGTCGAGCGGCGAAGTGGTCGGCCTGCTCGGCCCCAATGGCGCCGGCAAGACCACCTGCTTCTACATGATCGTCGGCCTGATCGCCGCGGACTCGGGCCGCATCCACCTCGAGGGGCGCGAGCTCACGCACTTGCCGATCCACGCGCGCGCACGGCTCGGCATCTCCTACCTGCCGCAGGAAAACTCGGTATTCCGCAAGCTCACGGTGGAGGAGAACGTGCAAGCGGTGCTCGAGCTGCAGGGGCTGGCGCGCGCCGAGATCGAGGCGCGCCTGCAGGAACTGCTCAAGGACCTGAACATCGCGCACCTGCGCAAGCACGCCGCGCTTTCGCTGTCGGGCGGCGAGCGCCGGCGCCTGGAGATCGCGCGCGCGCTTGGCACGCGCCCGGCGTTCATCCTGCTCGACGAACCCTTCGCCGGCGTGGATCCGATCGCGGTGCTCGATATCCAGCGCATCATCCGCTTCCTCAAGGAGCGCTCGATCGGCGTGCTGATCACCGACCACAACGTGCGCGAGACCCTGGGCATCTGCGACCGCGCCTACATCACCAACGAGGGCGCGGTGCTCGCCTCGGGCCACCCGGAGGAGATCGTCTATAATGACAGCGTGCGCCGGGTATACCTCGGCGAGCATTTCCGCATGTAGTCTGCAGCAAACCCCGCCATGAAGCCCACCCTGCAGTTCCGGCTCTCGCAGCACCTCACGCTGACGCCGCAGCTGCAGCAATCGATCCGCCTGCTGCAGCTTTCCACGGTCGAGCTGAACCAGGAAATAGAGCGGATGCTTGCGGAGAATCCGATCCTCGAGCGCGAGGATCTCGAGGGCGACGCGCAGGCCGCGTTCACGCCCGCGCGGGACGCGCCGCAGTCTGCAGCCGGAGCGGACGCGCCGGCTGCGGAAGAACGCGCCGAGCGACCCGAGGACTGGCTGGCCGAGATCGCGGCGCCGACCTGGCGCGGCGACGACGACGAGGAAGGCGACCGCTCTTTCGCCGCGGCGGTTACCCCGACGCTGCGCGACCACCTCAACCAGCAGCTCACGCTCACCGGCATCGGCGAGCGCGACCGCGCCCTGGTTGCCCTGCTGATCGACGTCCTCGACGAGGACGGTTACCTCACGCAGCCCCTGGAGGAAATCGCGGCGCTGTTTTCCGCCGAGGCGCAAGTGGACCTCGAGGAGCTGGGCATCGCGCTGCGCCACCTGCAGAACCTCGAGCCGGCGGGCGTCGGCGCGCGCTCGCCTTCCGAATGCCTGCTGCTGCAGCTGCGCACGATCGCGCAGCACCCGGCCTGCGCGCTCGCCAGCGACATCGCTGCCAGCCACTTGGAATTGCTCGCCGCGCGCGACTACGCGCGGCTGCGCAGCCAGACCGGCGCGAGCGAGGACGCCTTGCGCGCGGCGCAAAAGCTGATCCAGAGCCTCAACCCGCGCCCGGGGGCCGCGTTCGCGCGCGTCGAGACCCGCTACATGATCCCGGATGTCATCGTGCGCAAGGTGAAGAACGTGTGGCGCGCGAGCCTGAATCCCGAGGCCATGCCGCGCCTGCGCATCAACCGGCTGTACGCCGACCTCGCCGGCAGCGCGCGCAACGGTTCCAACGTGCTCGCCTCGCAACTGCAGGAGGCGCGCTGGATGATCAAGAACGTGCAGCAGCGCTTTGACACCATCCTGCGCGTGTCGCAGGCCATCGTCGACCGGCAGCGTAATTTCCTCGAGCACGGCGAGGTGGCGATGCGGCCTCTGGTGCTGCGTGAAATCGCCGAAACGCTGGGCCTGCACGAGAGCACCATCTCGCGTGTCACCACGCAGAAATTCATGGCTACGCCACGCGGCATCTACGAGCTGAAGTACTACTTCGGCAGCCACGTCGCCACGGATACCGGCGGCGCGGCCTCGTCCACCGCGATCCGGGCGCTCATCAAGCAGCTGGTGGCCGCCGAGGACACGCTGGTCCCGCTGTCAGACGCTAGCATTGCGCAGATCCTGGGCCAGCAAGGCATCGTGGTAGCGCGGCGCACCATCGCGAAGTACAGGGAATCTTTGCAGATTCCGCCTGTCAATCAACGCAGAAGCATCTGATTGCACATCCCGCACCAGGAGAACCCATGAATCTGAACGTGAGTGGGCACCACCTCGACGTGACCCCGGCGATCCGCAGCTACGTGCAGGGCAAGCTCGAGCGCATCACGCGCCACTTCGACCACGTCATCGACGCCCACGTCATCCTGTCGGTGGACAAGCTGCGCCAGAAGGCCGAGATCACACTGCACGTGCGCGGCAAGGACATCCACTGCGCGTGCGAGGAGCAGGACCTGTACGCCGCCATCGACCTGCTGGCGGACAAGCTCGACCGACAGGTGCTCAAGTACAAGGGCAAGCGCAACGGCAAGCCGCACGAGGCGCTCAAGCGGGCTGACAATACTTGACGCTTGCGGCGGCCCGGACGGCGCGCGCCGTGTTGGGCTATAATCCGCGCCCTCTGTAGCGCCGGCCAGCCGGCGTCCGACCATGGGTCTCGTCGCAAAACTCCTGCCGCCCGCCAATGTGCTGCTCGACCTCCAGTTGTCGAGCAAGAAGCGCCTGTTCGAGCAGGTCGGACTGCTGTTCGAGAACAACCACGGCATCGCGCGCAGCCTGGTGTTCGACAGCCTGTTCGCCCGCGAGCGCCTGGGCTCCACCGGCCTGGGCCAGGGCGTCGCCATCCCGCACGGCCGCATCAAGGGCCTGAAAGACGCGCTCGGCGCCTTCGTGCGCGTCGCGCAGCCGGTGGCCTTCGACGCGCCCGACGGCAAGCCGGTGCAGCTGCTGTTCGTGCTGCTGGTCCCGGAACAGGCCACGGAAAAGCACCTGCAGATCCTGTCGGAACTGGCGCAGATGTTCAGCGACCGGGCGCTGCGCGAGGCCATGGTGGCCGCGCCGGACGCCGGCGCGCTGCACCAGCTCATCGCCGCATGGCAGCCCGATGCTGCAGGTCAACGTCACGCAGTTGCATGAGGACAACCGCGATGCCCTAGCGCTCGCGTGGGTCGCGGGACGCGACGGCAGCACGGTGGTGCGCCGCGAAGCCGCGGCGAGCGCCGCGCTGGTCGGCCACCTCAACCTCACCCATCCCAACAGCATCCAGGTGATCGGTGCCTACGAGGCGGGCAGCCTGCCCGGTCTCGC
>JANMSV010000043.1:0-5912 GCA_031389685.1 Betaproteobacteria bacterium | reverse complement strand
CGCCACGAGAAAACGGATCTCGCCGTGTTCCGCGAGATGGGCGCACTCGGCCTGCTCGGCCCCACCATCCCCGCCGAGTACGGCGGCCCGGGCCTGAACTACGTCTGCTACGGCCTGATCGCGCGTGAGATCGAACGCGTCGATTCGGGCTACCGCTCGACCATGAGCGTGCAAAGCTCGCTGGTCATGGTGCCGATCTTCGAATTCGGCACCGACGCGCAGAAGAAGAAATACCTGCCGAAGCTGGCGAAAGGCGAGTGGATCGGCTGCTTCGGCCTCACCGAGCCGGACCACGGCTCCGACCCCGGCTCGATGGCCACCCGCGCGAAGAAAGTGAAAGGCGGCTACAGCCTCAGCGGCGCGAAGATGTGGATCTCCAACTCGCCGGTGGCCGACGTGTTCGTGGTGTGGGCGAAGGAAGTGGACGAGAAAGGCAACGTCGGCGAAATCCGCGGCTTCGTTCTGGACAAGGGCATGAAGGGACTCTCTGCGCCCAAGATCCACGGCAAGGTGGGCCTGAGGACCTCGATCACCGGCGAGATCGTGATGGACAACGTCTTTTGCCCCGAGGAGAACGCCTTCCCCGAAGTGAGAGGCTTGAAAGGCCCCTTCACCTGCCTGAATTCAGCGCGCTACGGCATCGCCTGGGGCGCGCTCGGCGCGGCGGAGGACTGCTTCCACCGCGCGCGCCAGTACGTGCTCGACAGGAAGCAATTCGGCCGGCCGCTGGCCGCCAACCAGCTCGTGCAGAAGAAACTCGCCGACATGCAGACCGAGATCGCGCTCGGCCTGCAGGCCTGCCTGCGCCTGGGGCGCATGAAGGACGAAGGCACCGCCTCGGCGGAAATCACCTCCATCCTGAAACGCAACTCCTGCGGCAAGGCCCTCGACATCGCGCGCACCGCGCGCGACATGCTCGGCGCCAACGGGATTTCGGATGAGTTCGGCGTCATCCGCCACGTGGTGAACCTCGAGGTGGTCAACACCTACGAGGGCACGCACGACATCCACGCCCTGATCCTGGGGCGGGCGATCACGGGGATACCGGCGTTCAGCTAGGGGTCCTGCACGAAGCCGATGCGGCGGCGCTTTGGCGCCTCCGCCGGCTGCGTCAGGTGGCGGATCGCCTCGAGAATCTGGCCGATCGCCCGGTCATGGGTGCCAAGCCTGCGCTCGAGCTCTTCCAGTCGCCGGGCGACCTCCTTGTGCGCGACGAGAGCCTCTCGCAGACGCACGAAAGCGCGTACGACATACAGGCTTACCTCGATGGCGCGCCTCGAGTTGAGGATTGACGCCGCCATTAGAGCGCCGTGCTCGGTGAACACCAGCGGCAGCGCAGAAGAATACTTGAGCTTCCTGAGGTGATCACAATTTGTGATCACCTCGGTCCGCTCCGCAGAATTCAGGCGGAAGGCAAGGTCAGCCGGAAAGCGGCGCCGATTGCGCTGCACCGCCTGATTCAGCACCCGGGTCTCCACGCCGTATAGCGCTGCAAGATCCGCGTCCAGCATCACCCTATGCCCGCGTACGATCAGTATGCGTGTCGCAATCCGGTCAACGGCTTGCATAGGCTGCTCCGGGTTGCTCCAGCTTGTCCAAGGGGCTCTTCACCCCGCGCCCGCCCTTGTTGAGCACGTGCGTGTAGATCATCGTTGTGGACACATCCGAGTGCCCCAGCAGTTCCTGCACGGTGCGGATGTCGTACCCGGCTTCGAGCAGGTGCGTGGCGAACGAATGGCGCAGCGTGTGGCAGCTCACCGGCTTGACAATGCGCGCGGCTCATCGTGTCGGGATAAACGTGGTGGCGCCGGATGACGCCAGATTCCGGATCGGCCGAGCGGGTTTTCGACGGGAACAGGAACTGCCAGCCCCACTCGTAGCCGGCGCGCGGGTACTTCCGCGACAAGGCGTGCGGCAACCACACCTCGCCATAGCCTTCAGCGAGATCAAGACGGTGCAAGGTCCGCACCTTGCCGAGATGCGCCTGCAGCGGTTGCACCGCGCCTTCGGGGAGCATCGTTACGCGGTCCTTCCCGCCCTTGCCGTCGCGCACCAGTACCTGGCGATACGCGAAGTCCACGTCCTTGACGCGCAGCATCAGGCATTCCTGCAGGCGCAGGCCCGCGCCGTAGAGCAGGCTAGCCATCATCCATGTCACGCCGTCGAGCTGCTCGAGCAGCTTGCGCACCTCGGCCGCGCTGAGCACGACCGGCAGGCGTACCGGACGCTTCGCGCGCACGAGATCGTCGAACCAGGGCAAGTCGCGCTCGAGCACCACCTTGTAAAGAAACAGCAGCGCGGCGAGCGCCTGATTCTGCGTCGCGGCCGCGACGTTGCGCTCGGTGGCGAGCCAGCTGAGGAACGCCGTCACCTCGGCGGCGCCCATTTCTGCCGGGTGGCGTTTGTTGTGTAGGCTTTCTCGGTGCGCCGGCTGTAATGGCGCGAGCGGATCGCCGCGCGCACTCGGTCGATCAGGCGGGGTGCAGGAGGAGCGTTTAAGGAATCTTGCGAGGAATCAGCGGGTTGTCCCATAAATAGCCGTTTATCATGGATACTGTATAACCATACACTCCCCTAACGCGCTGATTCAAGGGCAGGTTGACCAAACGAATACCGGAGACGACCATGTTCATCAGCACTTTTGCTTATGATTGAACGTTGGGCCGCATCAGAACCGCCGAGGGGGAACGAAAGTGAGAATTGACATCGACGGCCTTACCGAAGCAGAACTCGTCGACCTCAATAACCGCATCGTCGAACGGCTGCGATTCCTGCATCAGGCGCGATCGCACAAACGAATGCTGGACTTCAAAATCGGGGACCGCGTCTCGTTTCAACCGGAGGGTCGCACGATCGTCGTTGGCATTCTCACGCGCTACAACAAGAAAACGGTCACCGTCATCACGGAGGCCGGAGAGCGTTGGAACGTCGCCCCAAACCTCTTGCACCGAATCGTCGAATCCAGCACCGCGCAGGAAGGCAATCCGAATGTCGTGCCCATACGCAAGAAATGAGCGCTTGATGCTGCCCAACCACGCAATCGACAGCGACACTTATTCGGCGCCGCTACGCGCGCCGAGCAGTGCGCGTCATTGCGGACGTTGGGCTCAGAAATTATCGAAAGCCGCCGAAACGGAGGGAAATATGAAAAGTACTATGGCTCGCATTTTCGTGGTAGCGGCCAGTCTTAGCCTGTGTTTGGTGGCTAATGCTGCTTTCGCCGATGAAGCTAGGACCCGATCAACAAAGCCGCATGCTGATAAGGCCGCTTCCGGAGCGAACTACACCGTCTTTGCAACTGGCCTGGCTGAGCCTCGCGGGCTGCTCGTTGCGCCATCGGGCGATCTCTATGTGGCGGAACAGAAGAGCGGCAGCATTGCCAAGATTTCCCCGGATGGAAATATAACCCGGATTGCCAATGGTCTTGTCAGCCCTCACGATCTTACTATCGACGCTAAGGGGAACATCTACGTGGCGGAGACGGGCACTGGCCGAGTAGCCATGATCTCCCCTGGAGGAACGGTCACTACGTATATCGCCAATCTCGACGGTCCAGTCGATTTGGATTTTAATCCCGAAGGGGAGCTATTGGTCTGCGAACTGCAAAGCGGAAAAGTTCGCGCCTTCCTGTCCCCCGGCAAGTTCAGAGTTGTTGTAACGCTCGATGGCCCGCACGGCCTCGCCTTTGGCAAGTCCGGAGCCACATTCATCAATGACTGGAAGGGAGGCAAGGTTGTCAAAGTCACTGCGCAGGGCAAGGTAGAGCTAGTTGCAAATATCAAGAATCCTGTCGGTCTGGCCTTTGGGCGCTCTGGCGATCTCTATGTGGCACAGCCGCAGGCTCGCAGGGTGTCGAGGATAAAGCGCGACAATACCGTTCTTCCTTTCGCAGAAAACCTTGCAGAACCAAGAGATCCGGTATTCGATGCGGGGGGCAACCTGTATGTGGCGGAAACGATGGCGGGGCGCATCCTGAAATTCTCCGGTGACTTTTAAAGGAGGCTTCGCGATGACAACCATAGCGAGATTTCGGGACTTCGTTCAGCGCCTCACCAGACTCATCGGCGAGGCCGGCGATGACGAGGAGCGCGTATTCGTCGACGGCAAGGCTTTCCTTTCAGAACTCATCACCCATGACGATTGGTTGCCCGGGCAGTTTGCCGCCCCCCATCCAGAGCGGTATCAGCAGTACTTGCTGTATTGCGACCCGATGGAACGCTTCTCCATCGTCAGTTTCGTCTGGGGACCGGGTCAAGCAACGCCGGTGCACGACCATACCGTATGGGGCATGGTCGGAGTCATGCGCGGCGCGGAATTATGTGAGGAGTTCAACCTAGACTCGGCTACTGGGCAGTTGGTTTCAGGATGCACACATCAGGTAACACCCGGTGGAATCGATTTGGTGTCTCCGCGCATTGGGGATATACACAGAGTATCAAACGCTCTCGGTGATCGCCCGTCGGTCAGTATCCACGTTTACGGTGCCAATATCGGAGCTGTCAATCGCCATATTTACGCACCCGCCAGCCGTGACACGAAGTCATTTATTTCTGGATATTCGAGCGCCGTGATTCCGAATCTTTGGGATAGGTCAGTGGAAATATAGGGTAGTACCGAACAATGATGCCCAACCCGGCAGTCAACCGGACGCTGCGCGATAAAGCCGCGCACCGCCGGTTACTTTTACGTTGAGGCTGTAGAAAAAGTCCCGCTGCGATCATCGACACTCTACGATGCGATATGAGCGCATGCTCGATTGAATTGGGCATCGGTGGTCAACAGAGCCGCGATCTCCTCGTAGATCGCGTCCTCGTGCGCGACGGCGGCGATGTTCGAAGCGACCAGAGAAAGTGGGGGCGTTTTCGCAAGCGGTCAGAATGCCCCGTTTGGGTACTTTTTCTACAGCCTCGTTAGCGCTCACAAAATGACCCATCATCCCGAGATGTGGGATTGCATCAGGACACATCTGCCACGCCAGCGCTGGGTGTCTCTCGAGAAGATTTACGCTCTGGTACAAGGTCGTCTACGTCTGGATCGCGAAGACCAAGAACCGGAATCGCCGACCTCACCCCATCCGAAGTGGAAACGAAATGTCCGCAACGTGCTTCAGTACCGTAAGCGCACAGGAGACATCGAGTGGGACAGGCAGGGCAATTACCGACTGTGACCGCTAACCGGCCATTCGAGGCGGACCTCAAGCTTCCCCCGAATTAGTTGACACTTCGGGCTAACAGCCCGGAGGTGTGTTGTGGCAAGAGCAGGTCCCAGGAAGATTGCAAGATACGGTGATCGATTCAAGGCGACTGCGGTGAAGCTGAGCAGTCTGCCTGGCGTGTTGATCAAGGATGTGGCTGAGGCGCTGGACATTCACCCGTTCATGCTGTCGCTGTGGAGAAAGCAGGTCCGTGACGGGGTGATCGTGGCCAGGAGTGCGAAGCTGGACGTTCAGACGGTGGCCGAGTTGAGGCGGCTGCGGGAGCTCGAGCGCCGCCACAAGCTGCTCGTGGAGGAGCACGAGCTGTTAAAAAAAGCCATCCGGTTTGCTTCCGATCGAAAGCGGAGGTCTTCGAGTTCATTGAAGCAAACCGGGCCGAATTCAAAGTCACGGCGCTATGCCGGCTCTACGGAGTGACGCGGGCGGGGTTCTATGCTTGGTGCTCGCGCGAGCGCAGCCAGCGTGAGCGCCAGAACGCGAAGCTGGCCGATCGGATTCGGGCGGTGCACGCGGCGAGCCGTGGAACCTATGGCAGCCCGCGGGTGTACCAGGCGCTGCGCAAGCAGGGCTGCAGAGCGAGCGAGAACCGGGTGGCCCGAGTGATGCGGGCACAGCGGATCAAGGCACGCGTGGCGACGATCCGCTACACCAATCCGACGCTGCAGCGCTTCTTCGACAGCGCAAGGAACGAGCAGCT
>JANMSV010000025.1:0-28841 GCA_031389685.1 Betaproteobacteria bacterium | reverse complement strand
ACCTGGTCGCAGCCGTCGATGCAGGCGGCGCAACCGATACATTCGTACTGCAGGCCGATCCTGATGTCGATGCCGGTCGGGCAGACCTGGACGCAGATGCTGCAGTCCACGCAGTGGCCGCGGTCCGCTCCCTTGCCGCGGGGTTCGCCGCGCGCGGGGTCGTAGGTGATGATCAGCGTGTCCTGGTCGAACATCGCGCTCTGGAAGCGCGCATACGGGCACATGTGCTTGCACACCTGCTCGCGCATCCAACCGGCGTTGCCGTAGGTAGCGAAGCCGTAGAACAGGATCCAGAACGCCTCCCAGGGCCCGGCCGAAAAAGATCCGACTGCGACCCATAAATCGCGGATCGGCGTGAAATAGCCGACGAAGGTGAAGCCGGTCCACAGGCCGATGCCGATCCAGGCGCCGTGCTTGGCGGCCTTGAGCGCGAATTTCCTCGGCGAGAGCGGCGCCTGGTCGAGGCGCATGCGCGCCAAGCGCTCGCCTTCGATCTTCTTCTCCACCCACAGGTAGATCTCGGTGTACACGGTCTGCGGGCAGGCGTAGCCGCACCACAGCCGCCCGGCCACCGCGGTGAAGAGAAACAGCGACAGCGCCGAGATGATCAGCAGGACGGTGAGGTAGATGATGTCCTGCGGCCAGAACACCAGGCCGAAGATGTAGAACTTGCGCTGCGCGATCTCGAACAGCACCGCCTGGCGGCCGTTCCACTGCAGCCAGGCCGCGCCGTAGAACACCAGCTGCGTCGCCCACACCAGCGCCCAGCGCCAGGCGGCGAACCAGCCGTGCACCGCGCGCGGGTGGAGGGTCTTGCGGACCTCGTAGAGGGACTGCTCGACGAGGTCGACCGGCGCGTCGCCCATCTTCACTTCGGGTTCTGCGACAGCGACAGAACATAGGCGGTCAGCAGGTGGATGCGGGCGTCGTTCAGCAGATCCTTGTGCGCGGGCATCTGGTTCATCCGCCCCTTGGTGATGGTCTCGATGATCACCGGCTCGGCGGCGCTGTACAGCCAGGTCCGATCGGTCAGGTTCGGTGCGCCCAGCGCCGGGTTGCCCTTGCCCTGGGCGCCGTGGCAGGCGGCGCAGATCTGCGCGAACAGCGGCTTGCCGCGCGCCGTGCGGATGCTGTCGTTCGCCGTCCCGGAGAGCGACATCACGTAGTGGGCGGCGTCCTTCGCACCCTGCTCGCCGAGCGCCGGGCCGAACGGCGGCATGACGCCGGTGCGGCCCTCGGCGATCGTGGTCTTGATCGCTTCGGGCGTCCCGCCCCACAGCCAGTCGCGGTCGGTCAGGTTGGGAAACCCGCGCGAGCCGGCGCCATCGGAGGCGTGGCACTGCGCGCAGTTGTTGAGGAACAGCTTCTGGCCGATCGTGAGCGCCCCCGGCTCCCTGGCGAGCGCGCTCACTTCCATCGTCGCGTAGCGCTCGTAGATCGGCCCGAACTGCTGCTCGTGGCGCGCAGTTTCCTCCTCCAACTGGCCGGTCTGGGTCCACTTCCACAGCCCGGCATAGCTGCCCAGGCCCGGATAGAGCGCGAGGTACACCAGACCGAAAGCGATGGTGATCCAGAACAGCCATATCCACCAGCGCGGCAGCGGGTTGTTGTACTCGCCCAGGTCCTCGTCCCAGGTGTGTCCCGTGGTTTCGGCCTCGCTGCCGGCCACGCGGCGCCTGCTCCCCGCCACCAGCAGTACGCCGCAGGCGATGATCGAGACCAGGGTGATGGCCGAGATGTAGATGTCCCAGAAGCTGCTAGTGAACTCATTCACGGTTCTTGCTCCTCGAGCACGCTGCGGCCCGCGTCTTCCATGCGCCGCTTGCGCGCGGGCGCATAGGCCCACCAGACGATGCCGATGAAGGCGGCGAACGCCGCCACGGTCACGAGGCTCCGGATCAGGTTGATGTCCATGGGACTCCCTTTACTTCGCGCCGGTGCGACCCGCGGTGCCAAGCACCTGCAGGTAGGCGATGAGCGCGTCCATCTCCGTCTTGCCCTTGAGGTCCTCGGCGCCCCTGGCGATCTCGTCATCCGTGTAGGGCACCCCCAGCCGGCGCAGCGCGCGCATCTTGGCGCCGATGTCCTCGGCGTTCGCCGCGTCGCGCGCGAGCCACGGGTAGGCCGGCATGTTCGATTCGGGCACCAGGCCGCGCGGATCGAGCAGGTGCAGGCGGTGCCACTCGTCCGAGTAGCGCCCGCCGACGCGGTGCAGGTCGGGGCCGGTACGCTTGGAGCCCCACTGGAACGGCCGGTCGTAGACGAACTCGCCCGCCACCGAGTAGCGCCCGTAGCGCTCCACTTCGGCGCGAAACGGCCGCACCATCTGCGAGTGGCAGTTGTAGCAGCCTTCGCGCACGTAGACGTCGCGGCCGGTGAGCTGCAGCGCGGTGTAGGGCTTGAGGCCCGCCACCGGCTCGGTCGTGGACTTCTGGAAGTACAGCGGCACGATCTCCACCAGGCCGCCGACCGCCACCACCAGGATCACCAGCACGATGAGCAGCGCCTGGTTGCGCTCGATCAGGTCGTGCGTGAGCTTCATCGGGCGCTCCTCAGGCTTGGGCCGGCGCCGGGATCGGCGCCTCCACCGGCCTCGCACCGGCCACGGTCATGGCGACGTTCCAGGCCATCACCAGCATGCCGCCGAGGTACAGCACCCCGCCGAGCAACCGGATGGCGTAGAACGGATAGGTGGCCTTGACGCTCTCGACGAAGGTGTAGGTGAGCGCGCCGTCCTCGCTCACCGCGCGCCACATCAGGCCCTGCATCACGCCGGCGATCCACATGGCGGCGATGTAGAGCACGATGCCGATGGTGGCGATCCAGAAGTGGGTATTGATCAGGCGCACGCTGTACATCTCGGCGCGGCCGAACAGGCGCGGGATGAGGTAGTACATCGAGCCCATGGAGACCAGCCCCACCCAGCCGAGCGCGCCGCTGTGCACGTGGCCGATGGTCCAGTCGGTGTAGTGCGAGAGCGCGTTCACGGTCTTGATCGACATCATCGGGCCCTCGAAGGTCGACATGCCGTAGAACGAGAGCGAGACGACGAGGAACTTCAGAATCGGGTCGGTGCGCAACTTGTGCCACGCGCCGCTCAAGGTCATGATGCCGTTGATCATTCCGCCCCAGGAAGGCGCAAGGAGGATAAGCGAGAACACCATGCCGAGCGACTGCGCCCACTCGGGCAGCGCCGTGTAGTGCAGGTGGTGGGGGCCGGCCCACATGTAGGTGAAGATCAGCGACCAGAAGTGCACCACCGAAAGGCGGTAGGAGTAGATCGGCCGCCCCGCCTGCTTCGGGATGAAGTAGTACATCATGCCCAGGAACCCGGCGGTGAGGAAAAAACCCACCGCGTTGTGCCCGTACCACCACTGCACCATCGCGTCCTGCACGCCGGCGTAGGCCGA
Organism: Betaproteobacteria bacterium; assembly: GCA_031389685.1. Lineage (GTDB taxonomy): Bacteria > Pseudomonadota > Gammaproteobacteria > Burkholderiales > SG8-39 > JAABQT01. The sequence goes on along the minus strand of JANMSV010000025.1, from coordinate 25,431 downwards.
GTAGGATTTCCAGAAGGTGGCCGGCATCGCCGCGCTGTTGACGATGTGCAGCAGCGCTACCGTGAGGATGAACGCGCCGAAGAACCAGTTGGCGACGTAGATGTGCGCCACCTTGCGCTTCCACAGCGTGCCGAAGAACACCACGGCGTAGGCCACCCACACCAGCGCGATGAGGATGTCGATCGGCCACTCGAGCTCAGCGTATTCTTTCGAGGTGGTGATGCCCAGCGGCAGCGTGATGGCGGCGAGCACGATCACCGCCTGCCAGCCCCAGAAGGTGAAGGCGGCCAGGCCGTCGGAGAAGATGCGCGCGTGGCTGGTGCGCTGCACGACGTAGTAGGAGGTGGCAAAGAGGGCACTGCCGCCGAAGGCGAAGATCACGGCGTTGGTGTGCAGCGGGCGCAGCCGCCCGTAGGACAGCCAGGCAATGCCGAAGTTGAGTTCCGGCCACAGCAGCTGCGCGGCGATGATCACGCCCACCAGCATGCCCACCACGCCCCATACGATGGTCATGATGGAGAACTGCCGCACCACCTTGTAGTTGTACGTCGCTTCGTTGCTGTTCATGCAGACGCGCTCCCCGGAGGCTTGGCGGAGCCGATGCTAGGTCAGAGGGCAATGGGCACTTTGACCTAGGTCAAACGGTCTGCCAGTGCCAGGGCGCCGAATAGCGGGAGCCAATCCCGCGCATCGCGACAATCAATTTCACAACGGGCTGGGAACGGCGTCCAATAGGGGCGCCGAAATCCGATCCGATCGGTACTCGGGCTCCAAACCGGACCGAGTCGCTGGATTCAAACGTCCAAAGGTAGAGAACACATGTCAACCGAAACGAAGTGCCCGTTCAATCACACCGCTAGCAGTGGTACGTCGAACCGTGACTGGTGGCCGAACCAACTGAACCTGAAGGTCCTGCACCAGCACTCGTCCCTGTCCAATCCCATGGGCAAGGGCTTCAACTACGCCGAAGAGTTCAAGAGCCTCGACCTGGCGGCCGTGAAGAAGGATCTCTTGGCGCTGATGACCAACTCACAGGACTGGTGGCCGGCGGACTTCGGCCACTATGGGCCGTTCCTCATCCGTATGGCGTGGCATAGCGCAGGCACGTACCGTATCGCTGATGGTCGCGGCGGCGCAGGGACCGGCAGCCAGCGATTTGCGCCCCTCAACAGCTGGCCGGACAACGTGAGCCTCGACAAGGCGCGCCGCTTGATCTGGCCGATCAAGCAGAAGTACGGCCGGAAACTCTCCTGGGGCGACCTGATCGTTCTCGCCGGTACCGTTGCTCTGGAGTCGATGGGATTCAAGACCTTCGGTTTCGCCGGTGGGCGCGTGGACGTCTGGGAACCGGAAGAAGACATTTACTGGGGGCCTGAGGGCAAGTGGCTGGATGACAAGCGCTACAGTGGCGACCGTCAGCTTGAAAATCCTCTCGCTGCGGTTCAAATGGGGCTGATCTACGTGAACCCGGAAGGTCCGAACGGCAACCCGGATCCGGTCGCTGCGGCGCGGGATATCCGCGAGACCTTCGCCCGCATGGCCATGAATGACGAAGAGACCGTGGCGCTCGTCGCCGGCGGACACACCTTCGGCAAGTGCCACGGCGCTGCCGATCCGGGCAAGTATGTCGGACCCGCACCCGAGGGTGCTGACATCGAAGAGCAAGGCCTTGGCTGGAAAAACACCTTTGGCAGCGGCAAGGGTGGTGACACGATCTCCAGCGGCCTGGAAGTCACCTGGACCACCACACCCACGAAATGGAGCAGCAACTTCTTCTGGAACCTGTTCGGCTACGAATGGGAGCTGACGAAGAGCCCGGCCGGTGCGCACCAGTGGACGCCGAAGGGTGGCGCGGCCGCCGGTACAGTGCCGGATGCCCACGACCCGTCGAAGCGTCACTCGCCATCCATGCTGACCACGGACCTCTCGCTGCGGTTCGACCCGGCCTACGAGAAGATCTCGCGGCGCTTCCTGGAGCATCCGGACCAGTTCGCGGACGCCTTCGCGCGCGCCTGGTTCAAGCTGACGCACCGCGACATGGGTCCGCGCGCCCGCTATCTCGGCCCGGACGTGCCGAAAGAAGCGCTGGTCTGGCAGGACCCGATCCCCGCGGTGAATCACAAGCTGATCGGCGAGAAGGACATCGCCGAGCTCAAGGCGAAGATCCTGGCCTCAAAGCTGTCCATCCCGCAGCTGGTGTCGGCGGCCTGGGCGTCGGCCTCCACGTTCCGCGGCTCCGACAAGCGCGGCGGCGCCAACGGCGCGCGCATCCGCCTCGCGCCGCAGAAGGACTGGGAAGCGAACCAGCCGGCGCAGCTGGCGAAGGTGCTGAAGACGCTCGAGGGCATCCAGACGGCGTTCAACAAGAAGGCCAAGGGCGGCAAGAAGGTGTCGCTCGCCGACCTGATCGTTCTGGGCGGCTGCGCGGGCGTCGAGCGGGCCGCGAAGAAGGCCGGCGTAACCGTGAAGCTGCCATTCACGCCGGGACGCATGGACACCGCGCAGGCGCAGACGGATGCGGAGTCCTTTGCCGTACTCGAGCCGATCGCGGACGGCTTCCGCAACTACCTCCGGGGCAAGCGCTCGGTATCGGCCGAGGCGCTGCTGGTCGACAAGGCGCAGCTGCTGACGCTGACGGCGCCCGAGATGACGGTGCTGGTCGGCGGCCTGCGCGTGCTGGGCGCCAACGTCGGCGGCTCCAAGCACGGGGCCTTGACCAGGAAGCCCGAGGCGCTGACCAACGACTTCTTCATCAACCTGCTCGACATGGGCACGCAATGGCAGCCGGCCGCCGGCGCCGAAGGCGTGTACGAGGGGCGCGACCGGAAGACGAACAAGGTCAAGTGGACCGGCACCCGCGTCGACCTGATCTTCGGCTCGCATTCCCAGCTGCGTGCCCTCGGGGAAGTCTATGCGTGCGCGGACGCGAAGGAGAAGTTCGTGAAGGACTTCGTGGCGGCGTGGACCAAGGTGATGGACCTGGACCGCTTCGAGCTGGGGACTGTCCCTATTTAAGAGCCAGCCAGGCGCCGAACGCGATTGACAGCACGCCCGCGGCGCGAGCCACCGCCGCGCCCTCGAGCTTGCCGCTTCTCAGATCGCCGAGCGCCTCGTTGGCGCGCTCGAGCGGGTAGGTCTTCGTCTCGGTGCGGATCGGTGTTGTGGCCGCGAGATCGAGGAAGGCCTTGCCGTCGGCGCGCGCGAGGTTCGCCACCGACTGCACGCGCCGCTCGCCCCAGAGCAGCGCGTAGGGAAACGACGGAATGTCGCTCATGTGGATGCCGCCGCACACCACGCAGCCGCCCGGCTTCACCGCCTTCAGCGCCTGCGGCACGAGCGCCCCCACCGGCGCGAACAGGATCGCCGCGTCGAGCGGCACCGGCGGAAGTTCATCGGATCCACCCGCCCATTTCGCGCCGAGCTGCTTCGCGAACGCCTGCGCGCCGGCGTCGCCCGGACGCGTGAAGGCGTAGACCTCGCGCCCCTGCGCGCGCGCCACCTGCGCGAGCACATGCGCCGCGGCGCCGAAACCGTACAGGCCAAGGCGCTTGCCCTCGCCCGCCATGGCATAGGAGCGATAGCCGATCAGGCCGGCGCAAAGGAGCGGCGCCGCCTCGGCGTCGCCGTAACCCTCCGGCAGCGCCAGGCAGAAGCGCTCGTCGGCCAGCGCGTACTCAGCGTAGCCGCCGTCGAGGTGATAGCCGGTGAAGCGCGCCTGCGGACAGAGATTCTCGCGACCGCTGGTGCAGTATTCGCATTCTCCGCAGGTCCAGCCGAGCCACGGAATGCCGACGCGATCTCCCGCGGCGAAGCGCCTTCCGCCCGTCTCCACCCGGCCGACGATTTCGTGGCCCGGCGTGACCGGATAGCGGCAGTCCGTGAGATCGCCGTCGGCCACGTGCAGGTCGGTGCGGCACACCCCGCAGGCGAGCACCCTGACGAGCACCTGTCCGGCGGCCGGCTGCGGCACGGGTACGTCATCCAGCGCCAGCGGCTTGCGCGACGCGTGCACGCGCATGGCGCGCATGCTACTTGTCGTCGTCCATCAGCACGTCATGCGCCGGGCGCTCGAGGTCGTCGTACTGCCCGCCTTCGAGCGCGCGCCAGAACACCCAGCCGATCAGGAATACGAGAGCGACCGAGAGGGGGATGAGGAGGGTGAGGCTTTCCACAGTCTTGCCGTGTCCAGGGGTCGCAGTGCGTTCAGCACCACGATGAAGGAGCTTGCCGACATGCCGATCGCGGCCTCCCATGGTCCGATCCAGCCGAGCGCCGCCGCAGGCAGCGCCACCGCGTTGTAGACCAATGCCCAGCCCAGGTTCTGCCGCACCAGGCGCATCGCGCGGCGCGAGACCTCGAGGAGGTCGTGGAGCGCGCCAAGCCGGTCGGCCGTGAGTACCACGTCAGCCTGAATCTGCGCCGCATCCGCGCCCGCGCCCATCGCCACCGACGCATCGGCGCGCGCCAGCACTGGCGCGTCATTCAAGCCGTCGCCCACCATCGCCACCACGCGGCCCTCGGCTTGCATGCGCGACACGTAGTCCAGCTTGTCCTGCGGCGAGGCCGCCCCGGTCCAGTGCTCGATGCCGAGGCGGCGCGCGAGCGCGCGCACAATCTCGGGCTCGTCGCCGCTCAGCAGATGGACGCGCAGGCCACGTGCCGCGAGCGCGCCCACCAGGTCCGCGGCCTCCGGCCGCAGCGCGTCCTCGACGAAGAACGCGGCGAGCCAGTACCCCTCCCCGGCCAAATACACCTGCGCATTCGATGCGAGCGCGGGCGACGCAGCGATCGCGGCGCAGAAACGCCGCGAGCCGATACGCAGCAGGCGGCCCTCATGACGCGCTTCGTTGCCCATGCCGGGCACGTTCTTCAGGTCCCGCAGTTCGGGCAGCCTGCCCACGCGGCCGAATGCGCGCGCCAGCGGATGCGTGCTCGAGGATTCGAGCGCGCCGGCGAGCACCCGGCAGCGTGCCTCGTCCACAGTCGAGAGCAGCGCGACACTCGCGATCGCCGGCCGGCCGTGCGTCAGCGTTCCTGTCTTGTCGAGCACCACGTCGGTGGCGCGATCGAACGCCTCCAGGGCGCGCGAGCGCGTAAGCGCCGCGCCGCGCGCCAGGAGCTGCGCGCCGGCGCGCGTAAGCACGATGGGCGAGGCGAGCGCGAGAGCGCAGGGACAGGTGGCCACGAGCACCGCGACCGCGATCCAGACATTGCCTGAGAGCGCCCAAGCGAGCGCCGCCGTGGCAAGCACGACGTAGGTCAGGACCTGCGCCAGGCGGTCTGCGCGCTCCACCAGCGCGGGGCGGCTGGCAGCCGCGCGCTCGACGAGACGCCCGATCGCCGCGGCCTGCGTGTCGGCCCCGGCGCGCGTCACGCGCATCGTTAGCGGCTGCTCGAGGTTGACCGAGCCGCCGACCAGCGCCGCGCCGGCGCGCTTGGCCACCGGCCGCGACTCACCGGTGAGCAGCGACTCGTCGACGCTGGACGCGCCCTCTTCGACCTCGCCGTCGGCGGGAACGCGCTCACCGGCGCCCACTTGCACGCGATCGCCGGGCGCGAGAGCGTGCGCGACGACGCGCTCGGTTACGCCATCCCTGAGGCGCAGCGCGAACGAAGGCATCCAGCGCGCGAGGCGGTCCAGTTCACGGCCCGCCTTCTGCCGCGCAAACATTTCCGCGGTGCGCGCGCCAAGCAGCAGGAACGCCAGCATGGCAATGGAATCGAAGTACACCTCGCCGCCTCCCGTGACGGTTGCCCAGGCGCTCGCGGCGAAGCCCGCGGCGAGGCCGAGGGCGATCGGCGTGTCGAGGCTGATGCGACGGCGCTTCGCGTCCTGCCAGGCGCCGCTGAAAAACGGGCCGCAGGAAAAGATGAGCACCGGCGTGGTGATGACGAGGCTCGCCCAGCGCATCAGCGCCTCGGCGTCCGCGGAGAGCGTGCCCGCGCCCGCATCGACGTACGCGGGCCAGGCGTACATCATCACCTGCGCGGCGCCGAAGCCGGCGACGAACAGGCGCCACAACGCGCGGCGCCGCTCGCGCCGCGCCAATGCGTCGCCGCGGCGCGGGTCGAACGGATAGGCGTCGTAGCCGACGGCGCGGATCGCTGCGAGGATTTCAGACACACGCGTGACGCGAGGATCCCACGCCACCTGCGCGCGTTGCGTGGCAAAGTTGACGTCCGCGCGCAGCACACCGGGAATGCGGCGCAGCGCCCGCTCGTTCAGCCACAGGCAGGCGGCGCAGCGGATGTGCTCGAGGATCAGCGTCGCCTCGCGCACGTGCTCGCCCGGCGCGGCAACGAACTCCCGCTGCGCCGCCGGGTCGTCGTAGACCTCCACCGGCGGCAGGGCCTGCGGGCGCACTCCGGCACCCTCGCGCGCCTCGTAGTACTTATCGAACCCGCCGGCGGCGATGGTGCGCGCCACCGCCTCGCAGCCGGCGCAGCAGAACGCGCGCTCGGCGCCGAGCACAGCGGCGCGGTGCCTGCCCGGCTCGAGCACCGGCAGGCCGCAGTGGAAGCAGGCGCTCATTGGACTTGCGCATGCTAGGGAAGGCACCTGCGCGCGGTTTGACCTGCGTCAAACCACCGCCCGGCTAGTCGAGATCGGTTTCGACGGCGCGAGGCCCCGCCGGCATGCTCTCCAGCGTGAAATACACCCGCCCGATTTCGCGAGCGTCCTCGGTCTCGACCTGCACCTTCCAACGCCCGGGCTGGTAATTTTCCTTGAAACCGTAGCCGCGGAAGCCCGCCTCGCGGCCGCCCACGATGTTGATGGGGATCGTGTCCTGCAGCAGCCAGCCGCGCCCGCCCGGCTCCCAGTACCAGCGCATCTGCACGCGGTCGGCGAAGCGCGCCGGCGAGAACACGCGAAAGAACACGTAAACCCGGTCGCCCGGCTGGGCGAGGAACTGCTGGTCGCCGTTGTGCCAGAACCGCCACCACGGCCGCTCGTGGATCAGGCGGTAGCCCTCTGCGCTGCGTTCCACCTCGTGGTACACGCCGATGAAAGGAATGGACAGCGGCACCGGCGGGATCAGCCTGAAGAGATAGAAGGCGAGGAATCCGAACAGCACGCACGCGAGCGGCAGGAGGATCTGGCGCCGCGCCTGCGCGAACATGCCGGGCGCGGACCTGCGCACCCACCATGCGGCCGCGCCAAGCGGCAAGGAGCCTGCCAGCATCGACAGCAGGAACACGCCGGGGCCGATCGAGCCAACGAGGATTGGCACCACGATGGCGGCAAACGAAAGGAAACTGAGGCCGAGCAGCGCGAACTTGACGTGCAGGCCCAACGCCTTGAAGCGCCGCGATTCGTTGGCCACCAGCAGCGCCACCAGGAACGCGAGGAAGCCGAAGGACACCAGCAGCGACGAGCTCTTGAAGAAGAAGATTGCGTACAGGCTCAGCAGCGCGCCCAGGGAGAAATGGATGGCCGCCGAGCGGTAGTCGTAGTACCAGCGCAGCAGCCGCGGCAACTGCACCGCCTCGGCCGGCGGCGCGGCCTGCTGGAGGAACATGTGCATCAGCACCGCCATCACCGCGGCAAGGTACGCCGCTTGCTGGCCGATGGTGAGCCAGGAGTCGATGCGCCCGAGCGTCAAGAGATCGAAAACGAAACCGCCGACAAAAAAAACGACCGCGACCTCGCGCTCGTTCTGGTCGAATCGCAGCTTGAGCCGCCGTAACGCGCCGCCCTGCGCCGCGATCGCGTCCGGCTGCGTCGTCAATCCCGCAGGAGCCGCCTGACGAAGGCATAGGTGGCCCACGCCTTGACCAACCATCCGCGCAGCTTCGGGGACCAGGAGATGAACGTCGCCGCGACGCCCAGGCCGAGCAGCAGCGGCTGCGCCGCCGCCTGCTGCACGCCCGCCGCGGCCGCGGCAATTTCGCCGCGCTGCACCGCCGAGCGCTCGAGCAGCACCGCGCGACGGCGCGCGAGGGTTTCGAGGACCATTCTCATTCGCGCGGCTCGAGCGCTTCGCCGTCGCGCTCGAGTTCCGCGACGCTCGCGCCGAAGGGGCGCAACTTCGCTTCACGGCGCACGCGCCAGGCGATCAGGGCGGCGGCGGCGAGGAACACAGCCGCAAGGCCCGCGGACACCGCCACGCGGTGCTCCGGGGCCACCGCGATCACCAGCGCCACGGCACCGAAGCCAACCGCCAGCGCGCCGAGCAGGATTGCCGCCACCGCGCCGATCATCAGCAGCACCAGGCGCGCGAGCACCTCCTGCAGTTCGACGCTGAGCAGCTCCAGGCGCGTGCGCGCCAGCCCGAGCAGGGTGGCGAGGAGTGCGCGCGCGGATTGCACGAGGCCCATGGCTACTTGCGCCCGAGCAGCAGGCCGAGCACGAGCGCGACAGCCGCGGCAATGCCGACCGCGGCCCAGGGGTTGCGGCGCACCTGCTCGTCGATTTCGCGGGCGGCCTCCTTGGCGCTTTCTCCGGCGTCCTGCAGGCGCTCGCCGGTTTCGGCGCCGGCGGCCTGCATCAGCGCTTCGGCATCGCGCACCACGGCGCGCAGGTCGGCCATCAGCTTTTCGGTGGTTGCGGCTTCCATCTTGCGTCCCCCCAGAGTGGTGCGCTAATTGTATATTCAACCGATGGCCAACCTGTCGGAAAAGCATTACCTCACGCCGCTGTTCGAGCCCGCCGCCGTGGCGGTGATCGGCGCCACCGAGCGCGCGGGCGCCGTGGGTGCGGTGCTGATCGCCAACATGCTCGCCGCTCAGTACCGCGGCGCCCTGTTCGCGGTCAACCCGAAATACAAGTCGGTGCAAGGCGTTCCCTGCTTCGCGGCGATCGGCAAGGTGCCGCAGCGCGTAGACCTCGCAGTGATCGCGACGCCGGCGCCCACGGTGCCGGAGATCGTGGAGCAATGCGGCAAGGCGGGGGTCAGGTCCGCGGTGGTGATCAGCGCCGGGTTTTCGGAGGCCGGACCCGCCGGCGCAAAACTGGAAAGGGCCCTCCTGGAGAACGCGCGCCGCCACAAGCTGCGCGTGGTCGGCCCCAACTGCCTCGGCCTGATACGCCCGGAACTGGGGCTGAACGCGACCTTCGCGCGCGGCAGCGCGCTCCCCGGCTCGCTCGGCCTGGTAGCGCAGTCGGGCGCGGTCTGCACGGCGATGCTCGATTGGGCGCGGCCGAACAAGGTCGGCTTCTCCAGCGTGGTGTCGCTGGGCGGCTCCACCGACGTGGATTTCGGCGAGATCATCGATTACCTGATCGAGGACCCGAAGACCGAGCACATCCTGCTGTACATCGAGGGCGTGAGGAGCGCGCGGCGCTTCGTCTCCGCCCTGCGCGCCGCGGCGCGCGTCAAGCCGGTGATCGTCATGAAGGTCGGCCGCCACCCCGCGGGCTCGCGCGCCGCGGTGTCGCACACCGGCGCCATCGTCGGGCTGGACGACGTATTCGACGCAGTGGTAAAGCGCGCCGGCGTGGTGCGCGTCTACACCATCGGCCAGATGGTCGCCGCCGCGCAGGCGCTCGCCGCGCACGTGCGCCCGCAGGGCGATCGCCTGGCGGTGGTCACCAACGGCGGCGGGCCCGGCGTGATGGCGGCGGACCGCGCCGCCGACCTCGGCATCCCGCTGGCGCAGCTCTCGGCGGCGACGATCGAAACCCTCAAGCCAGCGCTGCCCGCGAACTGGTCGCATGGCAACCCGCTCGACCTGATCGGGGACGCCGACGCCGGCCGCTATCGCATCGCGGTTTCGGCATGCCTGGCCGATGACAACGTGGACGGCGTGCTGGCGATCCTCACGCCGCAGGCGATGACCGAGCCCGCAAACGCCGCGCAGGCGGTGATCGAAGCGGCCAAGGGCGCGACCAAGCCGGTCCTCGCCTGCTGGATGGGCGAGGAGCAAACCGCCGCGGCGCGGCGCCTGCTCGCGCGGGCGCGCATTCCCGTGTTCCGCACGCCCGACCCAGCGGTGGAGATGTTCGGCCACCTGTCGGCCTTCTACCGCAACCAGCGCGCGCTGCTGCAGACGCCGGGGCCAGTGGCGGCGCAGGGCGCTCCCGACCTGGACACCGCGCGGGTGATCGTCGACGCGGCGCTGGCCGGGCGGCGCAGCGTGCTCTCGGAGATGGAATCCAAGGCACTGCTGGCGGCGTTCCGCATCCCGATCGCGAAGACCGTGGTGACGCGCTCGGCGCACGAAGCGATGCTGGTCGCCGGCGAGCTCGGCTTTCCGGTCGCGATGAAGATCGATTCGCCCCAGATCACGCACAAGAGCGACGTCAACGGCGTGCGCCTCAACGTCGCCAATGCCCAGGCGGTGCAGGCCACCTGGCAGCAGATCGTCGACGAAGCCGCCCGCCTGCGGCCCGAGGCGAGCGTCAACGGCGTCAGCGTGGAGCCGATGGTCAGGCGTGCGCACGGGCGCGAGCTGATGGTGGGCGTGATCCGCGATCCGGTGTTCGGCCCGGCCATCGTCTTCGGCACCGGCGGCACGGCGGTCGAAGTGCACCGCGACCGCGCGGTGGCGCTGCCGCCGCTCAACCAGTTCCTGATCGCCGACATGATCCGCGGCACGCGCGTCTCGAAGCTGCTCGGCGCGTTCCAGCGCATGCCGCCGGTCGACATGGCGGCGCTGGAGGACGTGCTGCTGCGCGTCTCGGAACTGGTGTGCGAGCTGCCCGAGGTGGCGGAACTCGACATCAACCCGCTGATCGCCGACGAGGGGGGCGCCATCGCCGTCGACGCGCGCGTCGTGCTGCGCCAGGCCGCTCCCCGGCGCGACCGCTATGGGCACATGGCGATCCATCCCTACCCCACGCAGCTGGTCACGACCTGGCAGCCGGGCACCGGCCCGGCAGTGACGCTGCGCCCGATCCGGCCCGAGGACGCCGAAATGGAGCAGGCGTTCGTAAAGAGTCTGTCGGCCGAAAGCCGCTACTTCCGCTTCATGGACACGATGCGCGAACTCACGCCGCAGATGCTGCTGCGCTTCACGCAGATCGACTACGACCGCGAGATGGCCTTCGTCGCCACGCTGCAGGAGGACCGGCGCGAGCTCGAGATCGGCGTGGCGCGCTACGTCGCCAACCCGGACGGCGAGAGCTGCGAGTTCGCGCTGGTGATCGCCGATGCCTGGCAGCGCCGGGGGCTGGGCCGGCGCATGATGGTGCAGTTGATCGAGGTGGCGCGCGAGCGCGGGCTGCGCGCCATGATCGGCCATGTGCTGGCCGAGAACCGCGGCATGCTTTCCCTGTGCCAGACGCTGGGCTTTGCCATCACCGACAGCGCGGAGGGCGCAATGGTGAAGCGCGCTACGTTGGCGCTCGATTGAATGCGGCGATGATAAGCTGATCCCATGCGCGAAGGATCCCTCGAAGCCCCCACCCGGCACCCGCTCGACTGGAAGAACCCCGGGTTCATCGACCCCGCCAAACTCGACCAGGAACTCGAGCGGGTGTTCAACATCTGCCACGGCTGCCGGCGCTGCGTGAACCTGTGCACGGCGTTCCCGACGCTGTTCGACCTGGTCGACAACTCGAAGACCCTGGAGGTGGACGGCGTCGCCAAGGGCGATTTCTGGAAAGTCGTCGACCAGTGCTACCTGTGCGACATGTGCTACATGACCAAGTGCCCCTACGTGCCGCCGCATCCCTGGAACGTGGACTTCCCGCACCTGATGCTGCGGGCCAAGGCGGTGAAGTTCCGGCGCCACGGCGCCGGATTGCGCGACAGGTTGCTCTCCGCCACCGACGCCATGGGCAAACTGGCGGCGATCCCCGTGGTGGCGCAGACGATTAACGCGGTAAACAAACTCCCGGTGGCGCGCAGCCTCATGGAGAAGACGCTGGGCGTGCACAAAGACCGCCAACTGCCGGAATACGCCAGCCGCAAGTTCCGACCGGGCGCGGCGCCGAGCGGCGCGCACGCGGTGCAGGACAGCAAGAACACCCCGGGCAAAGTGGCAATCTTCTCCACCTGCTACGTCAACTACAACGAACCCGGTCTGGGCCACGACTTGCTCGCGCTCCTCGAGCATAACGAGGTGCCCTATGCCCTGGTCGAGAAGGAAGCCTGCTGCGGCATGCCCAAGCTGGAGCTCGGAGACCTTGAAGCGGTGGCGAAACTGAAACAGATCAACATCCCGCCGCTGGCGAGACTGGCGCACAAGGGTTACGCCATCCTCACCCCCGTGCCCTCGTGCACGCTGATGTTCAAGCAGGAGCTGCCGCTCATGTTCCCGGAGGATGCCGACGTCAAGGCGGTGCAGGACGCGATGTTCGATCCTTTCGAGTATTTCGTGATGCGCGCGAAGGACGGCCTGCTGAAAAAGGACTTCAAGGAACAGCTCGGCAAGGTGTCGTACCACGTTCCTTGCCACTCGCGCGTGCAGAACATGGGGCAGAAAACGCGCGAGGCGCTGGAAATGGTGCCGGGCACCGAAGTGAGCACGGTGGAACGCTGCGCCGGGCACGACGGCACCTGGGGCGTGAAGCGCGAGTACTACGAAAACTCGATGAAGATCGGCCGCCCGGTGTTCCGGCAGATGGCTGAACCCGGGCCCGACTACATCAGCTCGGACTGCCCCATCGCCGGCCGCCACATCCGACAGGGCATGGGCGAGGAAGCGCCGCGGGCCGTCAAGGCGCATCCGCTGACGCTGCTCAGGAAGGCTTACGGCATTTAGAGTTGTGCTGCTGGCGCTGTTGACTGGCTGCGCGCCGCTTGCGCCGCTGCCGGGCGGCGAGCTCGCCTTCGGCGTGCTCGGCGACACGCCGTACTCGGATGCCGAGATCGCGACGCTCGACGCCATGATCGGGCGCATCAATGCGCAGGAGCTCGCCTTCGTCGTGCATGTCGGCGACATCGGCACCAGTTCCCAGACGCAAGGCTGCAGCGACGCGTGGCTCGAGGCACGCAAGCACCAGTTCGCGCGCATCCGGCATCGCTTCATCCTCCTTCCGGGCGACAACGAGTGGAGCGATTGCCGCGACCCGCCGCAGCGGCTCGCGCGCTGGCGCGAACTGTTCTGCGATGGGTCTCTCGCGCGCCAGGCCGGCGAGTATTGCGAGCACCTGCGCTGGGAAGCGGGTGGCTTCGTGTTCGTGGCGCTCAACGTTCCGGGAAGCAACAACAATGTCCGCCATCCCGAGCACACCGCGCGCATGCGGGCGGTCTTCGCCTGGCTGGACGAGGCTGCCGCGCTTGCGGCGCAGCGCGACGGCCTGGTTGTCCTGATGCAGGCCAATCCGTTCGTCGTGTTCCGTGGCAGCGGTTACGCCGGCTTGCGCGAGCGCCTGGGCACCCTTGCCGCACGGTTTCCCGGGAAAGTGACCTTGATCCACGGCGACACGCACACCTACCGCGACGACCAGCCGCTGCCGGGGCTCAGGCGCATCGAGGTGCTGGGTTCGCCCTTCGTCGGCTGGCTGCGAGGCGTGATCGCCGGCCGGACGGTCTCGGTCGCCGCGGGCCCCTGATCGGCGTAAGCATTCATTCCACGCGCTTTGCAATTCATGCGCAGATTTCATGAATTGCCTGTTTGGTGCGTACTCATAATCATTGGCGCTGCTGAAGGGAAGGGGTACGCGCCTGCGCGATGATCAACATTCGGGGAGGACACATGTGCCTCGCCTCGGATGCGATGAACGTGGCGCCGTACGCGCCGTTCCAGAACCTGTGGTATGTCACCACTGGCCAGACGCTGCTTCCGGGCGTGTCGGGGGTACCGGCGGACGAGCGGCTGACGCGCGAGCAGGCGCTGCGACACGCCACCGTCGAGTGCGCGTGGTTCCTCGGCCAGGAAGGCAGGCTCGGGTCGCTGGAAGCCGGCAAGCATGCCGACCTCATCGTGCTGAGCGACGATTACTTCAGCGTGCGGGATGAAGCGATCAAGGACATCCGCTCCGTCCTCACGGTCGTGGGCGGCAAGATCGTCCATGACGCGGGTGTGCTGAAGGCCGACAAGCACGACGACGACGACTGAGAAAAACAGGGACAGACCACGTTTTCTCCAGGGTCTGTCCCTCCTAGGCCCGGCGTCTTCCGGGAAATCCGGCGTTTCTGCACTGCGAAAAAGGGCGCCGGCGCGCTGTTTTGTCATCCGGCGCGTATAAGATAAGACTCTAGGAGGATGGAGGTATGCGTCCCTATGAGTCTCGAGCTTCCAGCGCCTGTCGCGCGTCGGGCTTCACGCTGCTCGAGTTGCTGGTGGTGGTGGTGATCATCGGGCTGCTGGCCGGCTTCGTTGCGCCGCGCTATTTCGGCCAAGTGGGCAAATCGGAAGTCAACGTCGCCAAGGCGCAGATCGACGCGCTCGAGAAGGCGCTCGACCAGTACCGCCTCGACATCGGCCGCTACCCGACTGCGGAGCTTGGGCTGCAGGCGCTGGTCCAGCGCCCGCCCAACGAACCGAAGTGGGCCGGCCCCTACCTGCGCAAGGACGTGCCGCTCGATCCCTGGGGCAAGCCCTACGTCTACAAGATTCCGGGCGAGAAGTCGGAGATCGAGCTGCTCTCCTACGGCAAGGACGGCCAGCCCGGCGGCAACGGCGAAGCCGCCGACATCACCAACCGGTAGGCGCCGATGCGCTTCGAACTGAAGGCAGTCGGGCCCGACGGAGCGGTCGAGTCGCTCGATTTCCAGGCGCCCGACGAGGCGACGGCGGTGCAAAGCGTCGAGGGCCGCGGCTACACGGTGCTCAGCGTGCGCGCCAGGCGCGCGCTGGGCTGGCGCGGCGCGGACGCACGTTTTCCCCTCGTGCTGTTCAGCCAGGAGCTGCGCGTGCTGCTCAACGCCGGGCTGCCGCTGCTCGAGTCGATCGACACGCTGGCGGAGAAGGAGCGCAGCGCCGAATCGCGCGCGCTGCTGGGGCGCCTCGCGGCCACGCTGCGCGAGGGGCGGCCGCTGTCCGCGGCGCTCGAGCAGTTCCCGCGCGCCTTCCCGGTGCTGTTCGTCGCCACGGTGCGCGCCGCCGAGCGCAGCAGCGACCTCGCGCCCTCGCTGGCGCGCTACGTGGCCTACGCCACGCAGCTAGAGGCGATCCGCAAGCGCGTCGTCAACGCCTCGATCTATCCGCTGCTGCTGCTCGGCGTCGGCGCACTGGTAGGTCTGTTCCTGCTGCTCTATGTGGTGCCGCGCTTCGGCCACATTTACGCGGAGCGCGGCGGCGACCTGCCCCTGTTCTCCCGGCTGCTGCTCGCCTGGGGTCAGGCGGTCGATCAGCACGCCGTGATCGCGCTGGCGGTGGTCGCGGCGCTGATCGCCGCCGGGTGGAGCGCATTTCGCTCGGCGCCATTCAAGACGGCGTTCACCGACGCCCTGTGGCGCCTGCCTGCGGTGGGCGAGCGCCTCAAGGTGTACCAGCTCGCGCGCTTCTACCGCACCATCGGCATGCTGGTGCGCGGCGGCATGCCGCTGGTGGCGGCGCTCGAGATGGGCGCCGACCTGCTGCACCCGTTGCTGCGCGAACGCCTGCGGGCCGCGCACCGCACCATCAGCGAGGGCGGCAAGCTCTCGCAGTCGATGGACCAGAACGGCCTCACCACGCCGGTGGCCTTGCGCATGCTGGCGGTCGGCGAACAAAGCGGCAACATCGGCGAGATGCTCGAGCAGATCGCCGCCTTCCACGACGAGGAGCTGGCGCGCTGGGTCGACTGGTTCACGCGCCTGTTTGAGCCGATCCTGATGGCCCTGATCGGCCTGGTGATCGGGGTGATCGTGATCCTGATGTACATGCCGATCTTCGAGCTGGCGGGGAGCGTCCAATGAGCGCCGTGCTGGAGCCGATCAGCGCCGCGCAGATCGCACTGGCCCGCACCGCTGCCGCCGCGGGGCGGCGACGGCTGGTCGACGCGCTCGAGGAGGCGCTCGGCCTCGACCCCGACGCGTTCACCGCGCGCCTCGCGGCAACGCTGCGGTTGGAAGCCCTGCGCATGGACGCCCTGCGCCGCATCGCGCCCGCCTTCGACGTGCTGCCGTTCGCCGAATGCGCGCAGCGCGGCTGCGCGCTGCTGCGCGGCGAGGGCGAGCTGCTGCTCGCTTTCGACGACCCGTTCTCGGGCGAGCTGCAATCCTGGGCCGAGGAGCGTATCGCGCAGCCCTTCAGCTGGCGCCTCGTGCACCGCGGCGACCTGGTGGCCTTCCTCGCCACGCACGAGGAGTCGCTGCGCGCGCTCGACGAGGTGCGCGGCGAGCGCGCCGCCGGCCCGGAGGAGCGCAGCCGCGTCGAGGACCTGTCGCTGAAGGCGATCGGCGATGAGGCGAGCGAGGTGGTGCGCCTGGTGCGCTCGACGCTGCGCGACGCGCTGATGAACGGCGCGAGCGACGTGCACCTGGAGACGGTGCCCGCTGGCCTGACGATCAAGTTCCGCATCGACGGCATCCTCTCGCAGGTGAAGCTGATCCAGGACGCCAAGCAGGCCGAGCAGGCGATCGCGCGCGTCAAGGTGCTCGCCGAGCTCGACATCACCGAGCGGCGCGTGCCGCAGGACGGCCGCTTCAAGGCGCTCGAGCGCGGCCGCGCGGTCGACTTCCGCGTCTCGATCATGCCGAGCATCCATGGCGAGGACGCGGTGCTGCGCGTGCTCGACAAGCAGTCGCTGTACGAGGCCACGCAGCAGCAGCTCTCGCTCGCCTCGCTGGGGTTCGAACCCGGCGACGTGAAAAAGCTGCGGCGCCTGTCGCACGAGCCCTACGGCATGCTGCTGGTCACCGGACCCACCGGCAGCGGCAAGACCACCACCCTGTACGCCGCGATCAGCGAGATCAACAGCGGCCAGGACAAGATCATCACCATCGAGGACCCGGTCGAGTACCAGCTCGCCGGCGTGCTGCAGATCCCGGTGAACGAAAAAAAGGGCCTCACGTTCGCGCGCGGGCTGCGCTCGATCCTGCGCCACGACCCCGACAAGATCATGGTGGGCGAAATCCGCGATCCGGAAACGGCCAACATCGCGGTGCAGTCGGCCCTCACCGGGCACCTGGTGTTCACCACGGTGCACGCCAACAATGTATTCGACGTCATCGGCCGCTTCATGCACATGAACGTCGACCTGTACGGCTTCGTGTCGGCGCTCAACGCGATCCTCGCGCAGCGCCTGGTGCGCATGGTGTGCCCGCACTGCGCCGCCACCGACACTCCGGACGCCGGACTGCTGGCCGAGTCCGGGCTGAACAAGGAACACTGCAATGGATGGAACTTCCGCGCCGGCCACGGCTGCCGCGAATGCCGCGGCTCGGGCTACAAGGGGCGCAAGGCGATCGCCGAGCTCATGATCCTGACCGACGAGCTGCGCGAGCTGATCACCGGCCGGGCGCCGGTGCGCCAGCTCAAGGACGCCGCGCGCCGCTCCGGCACGCGCTTCCTGCGCGAGGCGGCCTTCGACGCGGTCAAGGCGGGCGAAACCACGCTGCAGGAGATCAACCGTGTCACGTTTGTTTCCTGAGCGCGCGCTCCTCCGCCTGGGGAGCGCCGAGGTGGCGCTCGGCACGCGGCGCATCGCCTGCGACCCAGGTTTCGGGCCCGAGCCCTGGCAGGGCGCGCTCGCGGCGTTGAGGAGCATTCAGTTTCAGGCCTGGACTCGCGTCACGGTGGTGCTCTCCAGCGCCTTCGTGCGCTACGCACTCGTGCCGCGCAGCGACGCGCTGTCCGGCGAAGCCGAAGAGCAGGCCTACGTGCGGCACCACTTCGCCAAGGTCCACGGCGAGCGCGCGAAGACCTGGGTGTTCCGCTGGAGCGAGGGGCTGGCGAGCGCGATCGACCAGCGCCTGCTCGAGGGGCTGCGCGCGAGCTTCCCGCCGCAGGGCAAGGCGCGGCTGGCGTCGGTGCAGCCCGAGCTGATGCGGGCCATCAACCGCTGGCGCGCCGAGTTCCCGGCCACCGGCGCCTGGCTGGTGCTCGCCGAGCCCGAACGCGCCTGCGCCGCGCTGCACGCCGGCGGCGGCTGGCGCTCGGTGCACAGCGCGAAGGGTGCCTGGCTCGATGTGCTCGAGCGCGAGCGCCATCGCGTCGAGGGCGCGGTTCCCGAGTTGGTACTGCTCGCCGGCGCCGCGGCGCCGCGCGGGGCGGCATCGCCCGCCGACGGCTGGAAATTCCGCGAGCTGCCGGCATGAAGCCCGCCCGCCTCCACCTGGACTACATCGCGCCCGCGCGCCGGGTGGCGTGGCTGGGCGTGCTGCTGCTCGCAATTTCGCTCGCGGTGGCGGGGGAGCTCCTGCTGCGCTACCGCGACGCGCAGTTGGAACTGACGCGGCTGCAGACCACCGCCGGTCTGGTGGGGCCACCGCAGCGGCCGGCGCCCAGCGCCTCCAGGGAGCGCCTGGACGAGGAGGTGCGCAACGCCGAGGCGGTGGTACGCCAGCTCGCGTTGCCCTGGGGCACGCTGGTGCAGGCGATCGAGCAGGCGGCGACGCGCGATGTCGCCCTGCTGCAGATGCAGCCCGACGCGGACAGCCGGCTGCTCAAGCTGACCGCCGAGGCGCGCCATCGCGACGCCATGTTCGAGTACGTGCGCCGGCTCGGCGCCGCCAAGGGCCTCACGGGTGTCCATGTCGTGAGCCACCAGGTGCAGCACGAGGATCCGCTTCGGCCGGTGCAGTTCTCCGTGCAGGCGTCGATAAAGAGTGTGCAATGAGGGCGCGCGCCAACGCCTGGCTACGCCGGCTCGGCGCCACCGGGGTGCTCGGCATCGGCGTGCTGCTCGCCTGCGCCGGGTTCTGGGCGTCGGCGTTGCAGCCGATGCGGGCCGAGCTCGCCGCGCAGCACCTCGCACTCGAGCGCCTGCGTGCCCGATTGCCCTACCGGCCGGTATCGACGGGCGGGCGCGAGGAGGAATTGCGCCGCTTTCAGAGCCTGTTTCCGACCGCGGCCGGGCTGACCGACGAGCTCGAGCGACTGCACCGCCTTGCGCGCCGCGCGGGCCTCGACCTCGCGCAGGGCGAGTACCGGCTCGAACGGCGCGCCGCGGGACTGTGGTCCTACCGCGTCACCCTGCCGGTGAGCGGCAGCTATCCGCAGCTGCGCGACTTCGTCGCCGCGGTGCTCAAAGACATGCCGGTGACTTCGATCGACGCATTGCGCTTCGAGCGCAAGAAGGCGCTCGACAGCCACCTCGACGCCCAGATCCGCCTCACTGTCCACGTCCGGCCTGCCGGGGAGTCACGATGAAAACCAAAATCGCCATCTTGTGCCTGATGCTCGCCGCCTGCTCGTCAAACCCGCCCTCGATCGAGGACGCCCGCAAGCGCTTCGGCGAGGGCCGCGGCGAAGAGGCACTCGCCCTGCTGCAACAGGCGGCGCGCGAGAACCCGAACGACGCCGCCGTACGCGGCGAGTACTTCCGCCTGCGCGACCTGCAGGTGGCGCAATGGCTCGCCCAGGCCGAAGTGCTGCGCGCCTCCGGCCAGTTCGACCGCGCCGAGACGCTCCTGCGGCGCGTGCAAACGCACGATGCCGGCAACGCGCGCGCCGCGAGCGGGCTTGTTCAGTTCGCCACCGATCGGCGCGACCGCGAGGTGATCACGGCGGCCGAACAGCTCGCAAAGAGCGGCAAGTTCCGTGAGGCACAGGACCTGCTGCGCCCGGTGCTGGCCGGGAACCCGCAACAGCGCGACGCGCGGCGGCTGCAGCGCGCCATCGACGAGAAGCTGGTAAGGCCGGTGATCGTCAGTGCGGAGCTCAAGCCCGCCACCGCGAGGCCGGTCTCGCTCGAACTGCGTGACGTCACGGTGCGCAACGTGTTCGAGGTGCTGCAGCGCGCCACGGGCGTGAGCTTCGTGTATGACCGCGACGTGCGCACCGACCAGAGAACCAGCATCACGCTGCGCGAGGCGAGCGTCGAGGAGGCGATCCGCCTGGTGCTGCTCACCAACCAGCTCGAGCAGAAGGTGCTGAACGAGACCACGGTGTTCGTGTTCCCGAACACGCCGCAGAAATTGCGCGAGTACCAGGAGCTGGTGGTCAAGGGTTTCTACCTCGCCAACGCGGACGTGAAGCAGACCGCGAACATGATCCGCACGCTGGTCAAGACGCGCGACATCTTCATCGACGAGAAGATCAGCCTGCTGGTGATCAAGGACACCCCGGCGGCGATCCGGCTCGCCGAGCGGCTGATCGCCGCGCAGGACCTCGCCGAGCCCGAGGTGATGCTGGAGGTCGAGGTGCTCGAGATCGGCAGGAACCGGCTGCTTGAGCTCGGCGTGCGTTTCCCCAATTCCCTCGCCGTCAGCCTGGTCGGCTCGGCGGGCGTTCCCGGCACCCTGGGCCTGCCGGAGTGGCTCAACCGCAGCTCCAGCCTGGTGCAGCTCAGCTTCACCGACCCGCTGTTCCTGTTCAACCTGAAGCAGGAGGACGGTGCCGCCACCGTGCTCGCCAATCCGCGCATCCGCGTCAAGAACAAGGAGAAGGCCCGCATCCACATCGGCGACCGGGTGCCGGTGATCACGACCACCGCGGCGGCCACCGGCGGCTTCGTGTCGGAATCGGTACAGTACCTGGACGTGGGCCTGAAGCTCGAGGTCGAGCCCCTGATCTCGCTGGATGACGATGTCGGCATCAAGGTCGGGCTGGAGGTGAGCAGTATCGTGCGCGAGTTGCGCAGCTCCAGCACTGGGAGCGGCGGCAGCCTCACCTACCAGATCGGCACGCGCAACGCCGTCACCAACCTGCGGCTGCGCGACGGCGAGACGCAGGTGCTCGCCGGCCTGATCAGCGACGAAGACCGCCGCTCGGCGAGCCGCGTGCCGGGGCTGGGCGACCTGCCGATCGCCGGGCGCCTGTTCTCGAGCACGCGGGACTCCAGCAACCGCACGGAGATCGTGCTCCTCATCACGCCGCGCCTGGTGCGCACGCTGGCCCGCCCGGAGGGGGGCTCGGTGGAGTTTGCCGCCGGCACCGAAGCCTCGAGCGGCGCGCGCCCCGGCGCGGCGCCGGTGGTGATCGCGCCGCAGCTCCAGCCGCTGACGCCGGAGCCGCCGGAGGACGTCGCGGAGCCGGCCGCCAAGCCCGCGGCGGCGCCCGGCGCACCGTCGCTGGTGCCCTTCGGAGGCATCAAGCCCCCCGCCCAATGATCCGTGGCCGCGGCTTCACGCTGATCGAGCTCGTCGTCACGGTGGCGATCGTGGCCGTCCTCGCCTCGATCGCGCTGCCGCTCAACGAGCTGGTGGCGCAGCGCGCGAAAGAGCAGGACCTGCGCCGCGCGCTGCGCGACATTCGAGAGGCGATCGACGCCTACAAACAAGCCTCCGACGAGGGCCGCATCCAGAAAAAGGTCGGCGATTCGGGCTACCCGCGCAGGATCGAGGACCTGGCCGCCGGAGTCGAGGATCAAAAAGACCCGAAGAAGGCGCGCATCTATTTCCTGCGCCGCCTGCCGCCGGACCCGTTCGCCGATGCCGGCGCGGCGCCCGCGAACACCTGGGCACTGCGCAGCTACGCCAGCCCGCCCGACGACCCGCGCGAGGGCGAGGACGTGTTCGACGTGTACACGCGCTCCGAGGCCATCGGCATCAACGGCCGGCCCTACAAGGACTGGTGATGCGCCGCCGGGGATTCACCCTCATCGAGCTGCTGGTGGTGATGGCGATCGTCGCCACGCTGCTCACCATCGCCTTGCCGCGCTTTTTCGGCAGCATCGACAAATCCAAGGAGGCGGTGCTCAAGGAGAACCTGCACCAGATGCGCGAGGCGATCTCGCGCTACCACGCCGACCGGGGCAAGTATCCCGAGACGCTGGAGGCGCTGGCGACCGACAAGTACCTGCGCAAGGTGCCGTTCGACCCGATCACCGAGAGCGCCGTGAGCTGGATCGTGGTGCGGCCCGAAAATCCGGACAAGAGCGGCGTCTACGACGTGAAGAGCGGCGCCCCCGGCAAGGGCAGCGACGGCACGGAGTATGTCCTGTGGTGAGGCGCCGCAGCCGCGGCTTCACGTATCTGACGGTGCTGTTCATCGTCGCCATCCTGGGCGGCGGCCTGGCGCTGGTGGGCGAGATATGGGAGACCTCGGCGCGACGCGAGAAGGAGGCCGAACTGCTGTTTGTCGGCCACCAGTACCGCAGTGCGATCGAGCGTTACTACCTATCGGGCCCGCAGCGGCAGTATCCGCGCGCGCTCGAGGACCTGCTCAAGGACGCTCGCATGCCGGAAACCCGGCGCTACCTGCGCAGGCTGTATGCGGATCCCGTCAGCGGCAAGTCCGAGTGGGGCGTGGTCAAGGCACCCGACGGCGGCGTCCTGGGCGTGCACAGCCTGTCGGAGGAAGCGACGTTCAAGCGCGCCGGCTTCAAGCGGCGCGATGCGACCTTCGCGGGCGCGCAGAAGTACTCGGACTGGAAATTCGTCGCCACGGCGCCGGCGAAACCGGCGGCGGCGAAGCCGGGGGCGACGCCGGGGGAAAAGCCGGCGCCACAGCCCGCGGCGGAGCCCGAACCGCCGCCGGAAGGCTGAGGCGAAGCCTGACTGAATCAGGTTATTCCGGGATCGCCAGCACGCCGTGGTCGAACGTGATCCGGTCCGACGCGGCGGGGCTCTGCTGCATCGGCGGCAGCATCGCCGGCACGGTTGACGGCGTGTAAGGCAGCGTGCCGCGCGGGATCGGCCGCACCACCTGCGAGGGCGGCAGCCGGCCGCCCTCGGTCAGGTGAGCGTACATGCTGTCCATTGCCTGCACGAAGTAGTAGTGCAGCGGCGCGAACTGCACCCCCGTCGCGCCGAAGAACAACGACGAAATGAAGGCGTCGAAGTGCTGTCCGGTGGTCACCTCGATGTAGCTCAGCCGGCTCTTGCGGCGCTCCTCGACCTGGTTGAGCGCGTAGTAGGCGCGCGAGTGCAGGTTGGGAAAAACCAGCGCGTCGCGCCGGCCGTGGATGATGATCGCCGGCTTGCCGTGCAGCTTCCCGGTGGTCTCGACCTGGCGTGTGCCTAACTTCACCCTGGCGAAGTCGACCCAGCCGCGCGCGTCCGCGATGCCGTTGCCGGTCTCGAGCGAGCGGAAGCACAACGCCGCATCGATGTTGAGATCCGTCCGCCCGGTAGAGCGCGACACGGCCAGGGCTTCCAGGATCGGCCCGTTCACGGCCCGGTCGGCGATCAGGTTGACGCCCGGCACGAGGCCTATGTTTCCTGTCGGCGGAACGCCGGAACTGTTGGCAAAAAGCTGTCTTGCGACAACCTCGGAGATTGGGGCAGGGCGGCCGGCCGCGTCCGTCGACGCAAAGCTCATGCCGCACAGGTGGTCCTCGACCGCGAAGCGACCATAGGCATTGGCATACGTCACCTGTAGCGCGCGCCACAGGCCAAGCGTGTCGTGCGAGGCGATGCCCCAGTCCTGCGCCGCGGCGTAGCCGTGCGCGCGTAATTTCTCGCGCGCGGAATTCGCCTGGTCGACGAGGAGGTCGCCGCTGACGAGACCCTTGTCCTTGAGTGACTTGCAGCGCTCGGCGCCGGCGGCCTGTGGCCCCAGGAACGCAAGCGCGGTACCGTTGGCGCCCGGTGCGTGCGCTGCGCACGCCGCGTAGACGCTCATCAGCGTCATCGAGTCGTAGATGGTCGTGCCCGCCGGGTCGAAAGGCGCATCGTTGCCAAACTTGATGGTGAAGCGTCCCGCCTGCGGGCCGATGTTGGGCTCGGTGACCACCACGCCGTCGATCAGCCCCTTGTGGTCGTCCTCCAGCGCGCGCAGCGCCATGCCGCCGCCGTTCGAAGCGCCTGCCGCAATGACGATGGTGTTTTTCCGCGTAAAGCGCTTGCCGTCGAAGCGCTCGTTCAGCGCCCAGAACGCGAACTCGATCGACTGCAGCGCGAACTCGCCCCACAGCCGCTCGGGATTGATCTGCGAGTGCGCGTGCTTGGTGGCGATGCGGTACGGATTGGAGCCGGTGTAGGCGTCGAGCCGGTGGGAGCGGCGCACTGCGAACTGGGCGTCGTCGCCGATCGACGCCTCCGGCCCGTACACCCCGTCCAAATCGTTGACCGCATAGGCGCTCGCGGAGGGATCGAGCAGGTGAAAGCCGGTATCGGTCCCCTTCCCCGGCAGCGCCACCGCGCAACCCTTGAACAGGGCCCATTCCGCGATCGCGATGCCGCCGTAGAGGCTGCGCGAGCCCGACGGCACGGCGGCGACGATGCACGGCTTGGCCGGGTTGAAGTGGCGCGGAATCTGAATCGCGGCCGGCACGTTGTTGACGTGGGGATGCCGCTCCGGCGCGCGCAGGTAAGCCTTGTACTCGACGCCGGGAATGAGTCCCGGGACGACCGGCGCGTCAAAGCTCGGCGCGCCGGGCGCGCCGGGGCCCCACAGCAGGCCCATGCCGCCGCCGGGGACCGGATCGACGATGCCACGATAATTGCCGTGGATCGCGCGCCGGCGCAGCTCCGCTGGCATCGGGTTGAGGGGATCGACGAAGCCCGGCGGCACCCCGCTCACCAGGCCCGCCTGATTCAGTCCCGCGGACAGCAGATCGTCGGTGATGCCGTCGTACTCGGTGACCTTCAGGCTGCCACGGACGATCGGCGCATCGCCCGCAACGACCGGCGTGGCGAAAGCTGCAATGGAAAACGACGCGCAAACGGCAAGCGAACCGATGGTTTTCATTTCACCCTCCCCTTCCCGTCACGTTAATCCAGCGCGCTGCGGCGCGCAATCAGAAAGAATCTGACCGCGCACCAATCCGGGGCTTGGGGGCCGGCCCTTCGCGGGCCGCCTCAGTCGAGAAAGCGCTCCGCGAGCCCGGGTTGCGGCTTCCAGCAGGCCTCGGTCCTGCCGAACATGCGATAGCGCCGTGTTCCGATCCAGTCGTACGCGGCATCGCGCAGGAATCGCGGGATCGCCAGGAAAACGGCGAGCAGCGGCCACAGCCCGTCGAGCCGCCTGGCGATCAGCAGCGCCGCGGTCGATTTGCGGTAGGTTCTGCCGCCCATCACGAGAACCATGGTATCGAGCGGGCTGCGTTCGCCAAGCAGCTTCTCGGCCGCCGGCGACTGTAGCGAAGCAAAGCGGAACTGCTTGCGCGCGTCGCGCGCGATCACGAAGCGCACGCTGCCGGTGCACAGGTTGCAGACCCCATCGAACAGGATTACCGGGCCCGGGTGATCAGCAGCTGATGTCATGTCGGCCGGTCCTCGGCTCGGGGCGCTCGAAAGGCTGCTCGAGAGGCAGGATCCAGTCGGCATGGCGCAGGCTGCGCTCGACGCGGGCGAGGTCGCGCTCCGGGTCGATGAGCAGCGCCGCCTTGCGCCCGTTGAGCGAGGCGCACACGCGGGCGCGCACTTCGACCCCGGCAACCTTGCGCTCCTCGGCCCACACGCGCGCCAGGTGGTGCGCGAACTGCAGGATCATGTCGGGTCGCGACTCCATCTCGCACACCTGGTGGCGCGCCAGATAGCGTCGCGGCTCGACGCGCCATTCGCGGCCGCTGGCCGGGTCGCGCACGACGAACGTCGCATCGGCATCCTTGTCGCGCAGCTTCATCTG
>JANMSV010000276.1:0-3943 GCA_031389685.1 Betaproteobacteria bacterium | reverse complement strand
CGCGGTGTCCTCGAAGACGCGCTCCGCGCTCGCGCCCGAAGTGCCGACCGTGGACGAGGCCGGCGTGCCGGGCTACGACGTGACGGTGTGGTTCGGCGTACTGACGGTGGCCGGCACGCCGCGCGACATCGTGCAGCGGCTGAACACGGAGATGGTGCGCATCATCCGCTCGCCGGAGACTTCCGATCGCTTCGCCAAGGCGGGCGTGGAGGTGGTGGCGAGCACACCCGAGCAGTTCAAGACGCACCTGGACAGCGAGGTCGCCCGCTGGGCCAAGGTGGTGAAGGACGCGGGGATCAAAGCCGACTAGAGGGGTTTCTTGATCCAGTGGGCGAGCTCGCCCACCCCGCCGCGGCGGAAGGTGAGCACGCAGATCACGAAGATGATCCCCTGCACCACGGTGACCCAGGCGCCGAGCTGCGCCAGGTAGTTGGCCATCGCGACGATCACCAGGGCGCCCACGACCGGGCCGAACACCGTGCCCAGGCCGCCCACCAGCGTCATCAGCACCACTTCGCCGGACATCGACCAGTGCACTTCGGTGAGCGAGGCGTGCTGGAACACCAGCGCCTTGGTGCCGCCCGCCAGCCCGGCGAGCGCCGCCGACAGCACGAAGGCGAGCAGCTTGTAGCGGTCGGTGTCGTAGCCCAGCGATACGGCGCGCGGCTCGTTCTCGCGGATCGCCTTCAGCACCTGGCCGAAAGGCGAGTGGATGACGCGGAAGATGAGCAGGAAGCCGCCGAGGAAGATCGCGAACACCAGGACGTACATGTTGAACACCTGGCGCAGGTCGATGAGGCCGAACAGCATGCCGCGCGGCACCGCCTGGATGCCGTCCTCGCCGCCGGTGAACGGCGCCTGCACGCAGAAGAAATACACCATCTGCGCCAGCGCGAGCGTGATCATGGCGAAGTAGATGCCCTGGCGCCGGATGGCGATCAGGCCGGCGCCGACGCCGAGCAGCGTCGCCGAGGCGACCGCTGCGAGGATCGCGAACTCGGGATTGAAGCCCCAGACCTTCGCGGCATGCGCCGCGATGTAGCCCGCAAAGCCGAAGAACATGGCGTGGCCGAAGGACAGCAGCCCGCCGTAGCCGATGAGCAGGTTGAAGGCGCAGGCGAACAGCGCGAAGCACATCACCTTCATCAGGAACAGCGGATAGATCAGCGCCGGCGCCAGCGCGAAGAACGCCACCATCAGCGCGAAGGCGATGCGCTGGTGCTTCACTTGGCCGTCCCGAACAGCCCGGCCGGGCGGATCATCAGCACGATCGCCATGATGATGAAGATCACCGTGTTTGAGGCCTCGGGATAGAACACCTTGGTGAGGCCCTCGATCAGGCCGAGCGCGAAGCCGGTGACGATCGAGCCCATGATCGAGCCCATGCCGCCGATCACCACCACCGCGAACACCACGATGATGAGGTTCGAGCCCATCTGCGGGCTCACGTTGTAGATCGGGGCCGCCATCACGCCGGCGAGCGCGGCGAGGCCGACGCCGAAGCCGTAGGTGAGGGTGATCATGCGCGGCACGTTGATGCCGAAGGCGCGCACCAGCTCCGGGTTTTCCGTCGCCGCGCGCAGGGTGGAGCCGAGCCTGGTCTTCTCGATCACGAACCAGGTGGCGAGGCACACCGCGAGGGAGAACACCACCACCCAGGCGCGGTAGTTCGGCAGGACCATGAAACCGAGGTTGGTGCCCCCCTCGAGCAACTTGGGAATCGCGTACGGCTGGCCGGAGGAGCCGAACTCGTGGCGGAACAGCCCCTGGATGATCAGCGCCAGGCCGAAGGTCAGCAGCAATCCGTACAAATGGTCCAGCTTGTACAGCCGGGCGAGCATCAGCCGCTCGATGATCACGCCGGTAATCCCCACCATCACCGGCGCGATGAGGAGCGCCCACCAGTAGCCCAGCCCCAGCTTGTTGAGCAGGAACCAGGCGGCGAAGGCGCCCATCATGTACTGGGCGCCGTGGGTGAAATTGATGATGTTGAGCAGACCGAAGATCACGGCGAGCCCGAGCGACAGCAGCGCGTAGAACGAGCCGTTGATCAGCCCGATCAGCAGCTGGCCGAACAGCGCCTGCGTCGGGACGCCGAAGATCTCGGTCATGCTCGACCTGCCGCTACTTCACCAGCGGGCAGCCGCCGTCCTTCTCCGGCCGGAACGCCTGCTCGGCGGGGATCGTCGCGCGTACCTTGTAATAGTCCCACTCACCCTTGGACTCGGCAGGTTTCTTCACCTCGAACAGGTACATGTCGTGCACGTGGCGGCCGTCCTGGCGCACGCGGCCCTTGCCGAACACCTGGTCGTCGCTCGGCATGTTCTTCATCTGCTCGATCACCCTGGGGCCGTCGTCCGACTTGAGCGCCTCGACCGCCTTCAGGTAGTGCATCGTTGCCGAATACACCCCGGCTTGCGCCATGGTCGGCATCGCGCCCTTGTGCAGCTTGCCGAAACGCTGCGACCACGCGCGCGTCTGCGGAGTGCGGTCCCAGTAGAACGCTTCCGTGAGCAGCAGCCCCTGCGCCTTGTCCAGGCCCAGGGCACGCACGTCGGTGAGGAACACCAGCAGCCCGGCGAACTGCTGGCCGCCCCTGACGATGCCGAACTCGGCGCCCTGCTTGATGGCGTTGGTGGTGTCGGAGCCGGCGTTGGCCAGGCCGATGATCTTGGCCTTCGAGGCCTGCGCCTGCAGCAGGAACGAGGAGAAATCGGAGCCGGGGAACGGGTGGCGCACCTTGCCCAGCACCTTGCCGCCGTTCTTCAGCACCACCGCTTCGGTCTGCTGCTCGAGCGAGTGCCCGAACGCGTAGTCGGCGGTGAGGAAGAACCAGGTATCCCCGCCGTTCTTCACCACCGCATTGCCGGTACCGTTGGCGAGCGCCCAGGTGTCATAGGTCCAGTGGATCGAGTTCGGCGAGCAGGCCTTTCCCGTCAGGTCCGCAGTGGCTCCGGTGGAAACGATCAGCGCCTTGTTCTTCTCCCTGGTGATCTGGTTGACGGCCAGCACCACCGACGAGGTCGGCACGTCCATGATCAGGTCCACCTTGTCCACGTCGTACCACTGGCGCGCGATGGTCGAGCCGACATCGGGCTTGTTCTGGTGGTCGGCGACCAGGATCTCCACCTTCATGCCCTTGTTCGCGGCGTCAAAATCCTCCACCGCCATGCGCGCGGCCACCACCGAGCCGGGGCCCGCGAGGTCGGCGTAAATGCCCGACTGGTCGTTCATGACGCCGATCTTGATCACGCCGTCGGAAATCTGGGCGTGGGCGGTGCCGGCCAGCGTGGCGACTGCCGCTGCGATGAGACTGCGCTTGAACTTCATGTTGCCTCCTGTGGAAAATGCGTTGCGTTCATACGCCGAGATACTCGTGCAGCTTGGGCATCGCCGCCTCGAGCCCGGAATTGGGAATCATGTCCACCACGCGCCCGTGCTCCATGACGTAATGGCGGTCGGCCACCTTCTGCGCGAAGCGGAAGTTCTGCTCTACGAGCAGGATGGTGAAGCCTTGGCCTTTCAGGCGCGCGAGCGTGCGCCCGATCTGCTGCACGATCACCGGCGCCAGGCCCTCGGTGGGCTCGTCCAGCAGCAGCAGGCGCGCGCCGGTGCGCAGGATGCGGCCGATGGCGAGCATCTGCTGCTCGCCGCCCGAGAGCTTGCTGCCCTGGCTGGCGAGCCGCTCCTTCAGGTTCGGGAACAGCTCGAAGATCTGCTCCACGCCGAGGCCGCCCTCGCGCACCTTGGGCGGCAGCAGCAGGTTCTCCTCTACGTTCAGGCTGGCGAAGATGCCGCGCTCCTCGGGGCAGAAGGCGATGCCCAGGCGCGCCACCTTGTTCGAGGGCAAGGCGCCGATTGGCGCCCCCTCGAAGGCGATCGTTCCCTCGCGGCGCCCGACCATGCCCATCACCGACTTGAGAGTGGTGGTCTTGCCCGCGCC
>JANMSV010000249.1:0-5167 GCA_031389685.1 Betaproteobacteria bacterium | reverse complement strand
GCAATAACAAGAAAACCAAGGCCAAAGTACCTCAGCCTGTCCGCGCTCCTGTTCGAAATCCACCTGCCGCTTCCGGGCTGGGTGTCCATCCTGCACCGGATCAGCGGGCTGCTCCTGTTCCTCGCCGTGTTCTGGCTGCTGTTCATGCTCGACCGCAGCCTCGCCTCCGAGGCGGGCTTCGAGTCGGTGCGCCGCGCCGCCGGCCTGCCGATCGTGAAAATCGCCCTGATCGTCCTGATCTGGGCCTACAGCCACCATTTCTTCGCCGGCATCCGCTTCCTGTTCCTCGACCTGGACAGGGGCGTGGACCTGGCCACCGCGCGCCTCACCAGCGTAATGGTGCTCGTGGCGAGCCTCGCACTGACCGTGTGGCTGGGAGTGAAGCTTTGGTAGAGCGCGTCGTCACCGGGGCGCGCTACGGCCTGCGCGACTGGCTTGCGCAGCGCATCACCGCCGCGATCATGGCGGTGTACACGGTGATCCTGGTGGTGGTGCTGATCGGCGGCGCGCCGATCGCGTACCCGGTGTGGAAGGATCTGTTCGCGCAAGGCTGGATGCGGGTCGCCACGCTGCTGTTCGCTGCCAGCCTCGCCTGGCACTCCTGGGTCGGCATGCGCGACATCCTGATGGACTACGTGAAACCGGCGGGCGCGCGCTTGACCCTGGAGGTGGCGGTGCTGCTGGCGATCGCGGGCTATCTGGGCTGGACCGTGCAGATCCTCTGGAGATGAGTTTGGCGCTTCCGCTGCGCAGGTTCGATGCGATCGTGGTGGGGGCGGGCGGCTCCGGGATGCGCGCTGCGCTGGAACTGGCGCGCGCCAACCTCAAAGTGGCGGTGCTCACCAAGGTATTCCCGACGCGCTCGCACACGGTGGCGGCCCAAGGCGGCATCGCCGCGCCGCTCGCCAATTCCACCGAGGACAACTGGCACTGGCACATGTACGACACCGTCAAGGGGTCGGACTACCTCGGCGACCAGGACGCGATCGAGTACATGTGCCGGCGCGCCAACGAAGTGGTGGTCGAGCTAGAGCACATGGGCATGCCCTTCGACCGGCTGGAGAACGGCAAGATCTACCAGCGGCCCTTCGGCGGCCATACGCAGGACTACGGCAGCGCGAAGATGGCGATGCGCTCCTGCGCCGCCGCCGACCGCACCGGCCACGCCATGCTGCATACGCTCTACCAGCAGAACGTGCGCGCCAACACGCAGTTTTTCGTCGAATGGATGGCGCTCGACCTGATCCGCGACCCGCAGGATGGCGCCGTGATCGGGGTCACTGCGCTCGAGATGGAAACCGGCGAAGTCTCCATTCTGCAGGCCAAGGCGACCCTGTTCGCCACCGGCGGTTCGGGGCGCATCTTCGCCGCCAGCACCAATGCCTTCATCAATACCGGCGACGGCCTCGGCATGGCGGCACGCGCGGGCATTCCGCTGGAGGACATGGAGTTCTTCCAGTTCCATCCCACCGGCATCCAGGGCGCAGGGATACTCATCACCGAAGGCGTGCGCGGCGAAGGCGGCTACCTGCTGAACAAGGACGGCGAGCGCTTCATGGAACGCTACGCGCCCAACGCCAAGGACCTCGCCAGCCGCGACGTGGTATCGCGCGCCATGACCACCGAGATCAAAGCGGGCCGCGGCTGCGGCCCCGACGCGGACCACCTGCTGCTCAAGCTCGATCACCTTGGTCCCGAGGTGATCAACCACCGCCTGCCAGGCATCCGCGAGATCGCCATCCGTTTCGCCAATGCCGACCCGATCCGCGAACCGATTCCCGTGGTGCCGACGGCGCATTACCAGATGGGTGGCATCCCGACCAAGTACACCGGACAGGTGGTGGTGCCCGAGGGGGCAAATGCGGAGTGCATCGTGCCGGGCTTCTACGCGGTGGGAGAGTGCGCCTGTGTCTCGGTGCACGGCGCCAATCGCCTGGGCACCAATTCGCTGCTCGATCTGGTGGTCTTCGGCAAGGCCGCGGGCGAGCAGGTGATCAAGGACCTCCGCGGGCTGCCCAGCCCGCACCGCAACCTGCCGAAGGACGCCGGCGAGGCGACGCGCGCGCGCCTGGCGCGCCTCGACGCTGCGGCCTCCGGCGAGCGCGTGGCGGACGTCGGCAACGACTTGCGCCGCAGCATGCAGGCGCATTGCGGAATCTTCCGTTTTCCCGACGAGATGGCGCGCGGCATCGAAAAGGTGAAGCAGATCGCCGCCCGTGGCCAGCGCATCTTCATCGACGACAAGTCCAAGGTATTCAATACGGCGCGGGTCGAAGCGCTGGAACTGGACAACCTGATCGAAGCGGCGATGGCGACCATCGTCTCGGCCGAGGCGCGCAAGGAATCTCGCGGCGCGCAGTCGCGCGCCGACTTTCCCGAGCGCGACGACAAGAACTGGATCAAGCACACGCTCTGGTACAAGGAGGGCAACCGGCTGGCCTACAAGCCGGTGCACCTCAAGCCCATGACGGTCGAGCCGTTCGAACCCAAGGTGAGAACCTACTGATGCGACTCTCCATTTACCGCTACGACCCGGACCAGGACGCGCGCCCTACCATGAAGGATTACGTGGTCCAGCTGGAGCACGCGGACCGCATGCTGCTCGACGCGCTGGTCAAGGTGAAGGTGCAGGACGACTCGATCGCCTTCCGCCGCTCCTGCCGAGAGGGCGTTTGCGGCTCGGATGCGATGAACATCAACGGCAAGAACGGTCTGGCCTGCGTTACCAAGGTCGCCGACCTTCCGCAACACGTCACGCTGCGGCCGCTGCCCGGCCTGCCCGTGATCCGCGACCTGATCGTGGACATGACGCAGTTCTTCAAGCAGTACCACTCGATCAAGCCTTACGTGATCAACAACGACCCGCCGCCGGAGCGCGAACGCCTGCAGTCGCCCGCGCAGCGCGAGGAGTTGAACGGGCTGTACGAATGCATCCTGTGCGCCTGCTGCTCGACCGCCTGCCCGTCTTTCTGGTGGAATCCGGACAAGTTCGTGGGGCCCGCGGGCCTGCTGCAGGCCTATCGCTTCATTGCCGACTCGCGCGACCAGGCGACCGGCGAACGCCTCGACAGCCTCGAGGATCCCTATCGGCTGTTTCGCTGTCACACCATCATGAACTGCGTGGACGCCTGCCCCAAGGGACTCAACCCGACCCGGGCGATCGGCAAGATCAAGGAAATCATGGTGAAGAGGGCAGTCTGATGCGGAGCGGGAGGACGGGCTGATGCGGAGCAGGAGGACGGGCTGATGGACCGCGTGGCGCGCGACAGACTGAAATGGAAATGCCGGCGCGGCCTGCTGGAACTCGACCTGGTGCTGGAGCGCTACCTGCGCGGCACTCCTGAGGACCCGGAGCTGTCGGACCTCCTGGACCTGCCGGACAACGATCTATGGGACATCGTCAGCGGCCGTAACGACCGTTACGATGGGAGATTCACGGGCATCGTGGCGCGCTTGCGTGCCAGTTAAGGAAGGAATCGCATGGACAAGAAAGCGACGCTAACGCTGCATGACGGGCGCAAGCTCGAGTTCCCGGTACTCTCCGGCAGCATCGGGCCGGACGTGGTCGACATCCGCACGCTCTACGCCAAGGCGGGCGTGTTCACCTACGACCCGGGATTCCTCTCTACCGCGAGCTGCAGCTCGACCATCACCTACATCGACGGCGACGCCGGCGTGCTGCTGTACCGCGGCTACCCGATCGAGCAGCTGGCGCAGCATTGCGACTTCCTCGAAGTCTGCTACCTGCTGCTGAACGGCGAGCTGCCCGACCAGAAGCAGAAGGACGAGTTCGTCCACATCGTCATGCACCACACCATGGTGCACGAGCAGATCAACCGCTTTTTCACAGGCTTTCGCCGCGACGCGCACCCGATGGCCACCATGGTCGGCGTGGTCGGCGCGCTGTCGGCCTTCTATCACGACGCGCTCGACATCAACGACCCGCACCACCGCACCATCTCGGCGTTCCGCCTGATCGCCAAGCTGCCCACCATCGTCGCCATGGCCTACAAGTACAGCGTCGGCCAGCCGTTCATCTACCCGAGGAACGACCTGTCCTACACGGCGAACTTCATGCGCATGATGTTCGCCGTGCCGACCGAGGAGTACAAGGTGAACCCGGTACTGGTGCGCGCGCTGGACCGCATCTTCATCCTGCACGCCGACCACGAGCAGAACGCCTCGACCTCTACGGTGCGCCTGGCCGGCTCCTCCGGCGCCAATCCCTACGCCTGCATTTCCTCGGGCATCGCCTGCCTGTGGGGCCCGGCGCACGGCGGCGCCAACGAGGCCTGCCTGCAGATGCTGGAGGAGATCGGCGACGCCTCGAAGATCGGCGAGTTCATCGGCAAGGTGAAGGACAAGAACTCCGGCGTGCGCCTGATGGGCTTCGGCCACCGCGTCTACAAGAACCACGATCCGCGCGCGAAGCTGATGCGCGAGACCTGCCACGAGGTGCTGAACGAGCTCGGCCTGCACAACGACCGCCTGTTCAAGCTCGCCCTGGCGCTCGAAAAGGTCGCGCTGGAGGACGACTACTTCGTCAGCCGCAAGCTCTACCCGAACGTGGACTTCTACTCGGGCATCGTGCAGCGCGCACTCGGCATCCCGGTGTCGATGTTCACCTGCATCTTCGCGCTGGCGCGCACCGTGGGCTGGATCGCGCAGTGGCAGGAGATGATCGCCGACCCGGAGTACAAGATCGGCCGCCCGCGCCAGATGTACAAGGGCGCGCAGCGCCGCGAGGTGGTGCCGCTGGATCGGAGATGACGCCATGATGAAGGAATTTCTCGCCAACTCCTACCTGTTCGGCGGCAACGCGCCCTTCGTCGAGCAGTTGTACGAGAACTGGCTCGAGGACCCGCAGTCCGTCCCCGGGCAATGGCGCGAGTACTTCGAGCGCCTGCAGCTGCTGCCCGCCCCGGCCGGGAAAGCGACGCGCGACGTGGCGCACGCGCCGATCGTGGAGTCCTTCGCGCAGCGCGCCAGATCGGGCGCGGCGCGGCCCGCGCCCGCCCCCGCGCTCGACCGCAAGCAGGTGTCGGTGATCCAGCTGGTCGCCGAGTACCGCTTCCGCGGCTGCCTGCTCGCCGACATCGATCCGCTCAAGCGCCAGCAGCGCCCGCACATCGCGGAGCTGGAGCCGGCCTATTACGACCTGGCCGAC